>CAZQMA010000041.1:0-16355 GCA_964594275.1 uncultured Ruminococcus sp.
AGTGGCGTGAACGCAACCTGCGCATTCTGCCGGTAGACAATTATCTGGTGTTCTACATCTCCAATCATGATGATGAAACCGTTACAGTGATTCGTATTATGTACGGCGATCGGGACATCGACAAACAACTGAAAAATCCAGAATAAAGAATTTCCATACAAGGAGTGACCTTTCGAGGTCGCCACTTTTTCATGCCCAAAGCACATCTCACCTCGAACTTGCGTCGTTTTTGTCGCAACTTTAAGGTATGGTGTGCTTTTTCATGCCGCAAGCAAGGAGATAATGGTGCATGGCAGATCCAACTGAACAAAACCCAAGTAGCCCTCAACGGCATGGAACACGAACTGACGAACAATGAATCCGCTATGGACGCTCTGGGCAAGTCTGTTATTGAAGCATACGGCTCTGAATGCTTTGCCTGTATATTTGTTGTTTTCCATGTGACTCTCTCCTTTTTTATTATTATAACGCTTTCGCTTTTTCGTGTCTACTTTTTTAGCATAGCATCATCTTAATAAAAGAAAACCAGAGTATGCATATCCTTTTGTACGGTATTGTGATAGTATTTTTTCATCATTGTCGCTTTGAAGCCAAGTTGTATGACTTTTTCAAGCAGTTCTTCGTCAGAAAGGTCGGTATCGAAATTTACAACGCAGTGCAGTCCTGAGTTTTCCCCAGAAATAGTTGAATTGTTAAAAATACCGTAATTCTTCATTCTTTCAAAAAGCTGACTGCGACACGTTTTATAATGTACACGCATTCGATTGATGTGCTTTTCAAAGTATTTCTCGCTGATAAATCGTGCGAGAGTGTACTGCTCAAAGGTCGAAACGGGGCATGAGCAGAATCCGAGTTTTTCCCTGAATTTATGCAAAAGTGACGGTGGAAGAACCATGTAGCTTATTCTTATCGTTGAGGAAAGGCTTTTGCTGAAGGTGTTCATGTATATCACCTTGTCCATTACGTCTATGCTGTACATGGAGGGTATAGGCATTCCGGAAAGACGGAATTCACTGTCATAGTCGTCCTCGATTATGAAGCGATCTGGGGATTGACTTGCCCATTCAAGGAGAGCGTATCTTTTGCCAACGGAAGTGATCGCTCCGGTAGGAAAGTGGTGTGATGGAGAAATATGTATAATGTCGGTTTTAAGTTCTTTCAGATACGAAACATCTATTCCGTCCGGCATTACAGGAATCCTCTCACACTTTATTCCATAGTTTGCGTATATTTCGGCAATTTTAGAGTACCCGGGTTCTTCCACGGCGAAAATATAACTGTTCCCAAAAAGAATATTCATCAGCATATAGAGATACTCCGCACCCGCACCTATTATTATCTGTTCGGGACAAGCTGTTATATTGCGGAACTGCTTCAAATGCTCCGATATTGCGCATCTCAGCTCGTAAACACCCTCAAAAGGCGGCTTTGTGAGCAGATTACACTGATTCCCCGAAAGCTCCTCGCGCATCAGCTTTGCCCACACGGTAAACGGAAACATTTCATTTTCGGAGGACTTTTCATCAGGTACGCATTCTTTAATAATGCGTTCGGGAGTTTCCGCAAGATTGGTACTTTTAACGACATTCTCAGCAAAGTATCCTTTTTTGGGAACTGACCTTATATACCCCTCCGCAATAAGCTGGCTATATGCATTTTCTACTGTTATTATACTCAGACCGAGCTGTGCAGCAAAACTTCGCTTTGATGGCAGTTTTTCGCCTGATTTTACAGTTCCACACTCAATGGAATTTTTAATTTTCTTGTATATCTGAACATATAAAGGTTCTCTACTGGTCTTATCTATTTCGTAAGTCAACATAAAATACTCCATTCTGACCTTATTGAAAAAACATATTTTGAATATTGAAATATGGTCACATTTGAATTATACTATAAGCATATCAAAAAGTCAATAAGCAAAACCGACTTATTGTCAATAATCGTATTTAAAACGGAGGTTTTTATTATGAACAATGATCGTTATCAGCTTAACAAGGAGCTTGCTCAGATGTTAAAGGGCGGAGTTATCATGGACGTTACAACTCCCGAACAGGCTAAAATTGCCGAGGCAGCAGGTGCTTGCGCAGTTATGGCTCTTGAGCGTATTCCTGCCGATATCCGTGCAGCAGGCGGAGTTTCAAGAATGAGCGACCCTGCAATGATAAAGGGAATTCAGGAGGCAGTAAGTATTCCTGTAATGGCAAAGTGCAGAATCGGTCACTTCGCTGAGGCTCAGATACTTGAGGCAATAGAGATAGATTACATCGATGAGAGCGAAGTTCTTTCGCCTGCTGATGATGTTTATCATATTGATAAAACAAAGTTCCGTGTTCCTTTTGTTTGCGGTGCAAAGAATCTCGGTGAGGCTCTGAGAAGAATTTCAGAGGGTGCTTCCATGATTCGTACCAAGGGCGAACCCGGTACAGGCGACGTAGTTCAGGCTGTCAGACATATGCGTATGATACAGAGTGAAATCTCACAGATCGTTTCAAAGCGTGAGGACGAGCTCTTTGAGGAGGCTAAGCGCCTTCAGGTTTCGGTGGAACTCGTTAAGTTCGTTCACGATAATCACAAACTCCCCGTAGTAAACTTTGCGGCAGGCGGCGTTGCAACTCCTGCTGACGCTGCTCTTATGATGCAGCTTGGTGCAGAAGGTGTCTTTGTAGGCTCTGGCATTTTCAAGTCGGGAGATCCCGAAAAGCGTGCTCAGGCTATAGTAAAGGCTGTTACAAATTACAATAATCCCGATATGCTTGCAAAGCTTTCTGAAAATCTCGGCGAAGCTATGGTTGGTATAAATGAGCAGGAGATTGTTCTCCTTATGGCGGAAAGAGGCAAGTAATGGCTGTCGGCATTTTAGCGGTACAGGGAGCGTTCCACGAGCACGGAGAGTGTCTTGAAAAGCTTGGAGCGGAATACAGATTCATACGCAACTGCTCGGATATTGATAACAGCATTGATCGTCTGATTTTTCCCGGCGGTGAAAGTACTGTTCAGAGAAAGCTGCTCAACGAACTTGAACTGTTTGACCCTTTGAAAAAGCTCATTGAAAGCGATGTTCCTGTTATGGGAACCTGTGCCGGATTGATTCTCCTTGCGCAGACTATAACAAATGGTGACAAGAGCGTGTTCTGCACGCTTCCCGTTGAAGTATGCAGAAACGCATACGGACGACAACTCGGCAGTTTCTCAGCATCGGGAAATATCGGTGCAATATCGGACTTCCGCATGAGATTCATACGTGCGCCGTTTATCAAAAAGATTTTATCGGACAATGTAGAGATTCTCAACACAACAGATGATAAGATTACGGCGGTACGTTATAGGAAACAGCTTGGGTTTGCATTCCATCCAGAACTGACAGATGATTTAAGGCTGCATGAGATGTTTATGGATTTATAATCGGCGAAACTGCACAAAGTCAGGCAACTTTTTTATAACTGATAATAAGGGTGATGTTTATATAAAAAGGGCAAGCACAATAAGCGTGCTTGCCCTTTTTATATAAGCTACCACTATGTCGATCAATTCAGTGGCAAAGGAAATTTCATTTCAGAAATCCCTTTGAATATAGAAAACCTCAAAGTTCACCATTTCCACCCAGCTCACAGCCACGTGTATGGTGATGACCATAATACCACCGTCCATAACGGTAGCCATAATGTGCAGGACAGTTGGCGCAATCTCCGTTGCATTTGCCATTATGCTTGTGAGCCTTTTTCCTGTCGATGCTTCCGGCAATTCCTAGCCCCAAAGCAAGAGAAGCGAAAAAGCCAAGTTTCGGAGGTTGTTCATCATCTCGAAAATCCATGTCATCTTCATCAAAATCATCGTCAATATAAAGCGTGATGTGATTTCGTTTGGCAACCTTATTTAGCACATCTTCATCCACAACTCCGTCCAAATCCTCAAGCTGCTCCTGCGTAAAAGTACATTTTGCACTTTCCAACAGCAGATTCATCGTCTGTGTATCGCAATAGTCGGACAAATCGTAGATTTCTTCTGCCGTAAACTGTACTCCGGCATTTATGGCTTTCTTGATAAAACGGGAAGCGATCTTTGCGTCCATAAATTCCTGAGCCAATTCTGTGACCTCTGATGACGCTCCAAATGAAGTCAAAGAAGACATACGGCTGATCTGCGTACTGGTTGACCAGTCATAGAATTTTTCGTAATAATCTTCCCATGTCATGATAATTCACCCCAATAATACAAAAAACTATTTCATCTTCAAAAATCCCTGCAAGAGTGCCACAGGGAACATGAATTTTTCTCTGTTCCGCTGAAATCCAACAGAATATACTGATTATCAATGGATTTCACTACACATTTCTTAAATTTTCTACAATCAGCTCGCCACAGCGCTTACAGCTAACCAACATTCCTCCCTCACTCATAATATCGGCTGTACGATATCCCGCATTAAGATATGCGGAAACGGCATTTTCTATTGTTTCGGCTTCATGTGGCATATCAAAGCTGAAACGAAGCATCATAGCTGCGGAAAGAATTGTTCCAATAGGATTGGCAACGTCCTTGCCTGCAATATCGGGAGCAGAGCCGTGGATAGGCTCATAAAGACCGCAGGTGGTTGCGCCAAGACTTGACGAAGGAATCATACCGATAGAACCCGTAATCATTGATGCCTCATCAGAAAGAATGTCACCAAACATATTCTCGGTTACAATCACGTCAAACTGTGCAGGGTTCTTGACGATCTGCATCGCACAGTTGTCAACGAGCATATCCGAAAGCTCAACGTCGGGATATTCTTCTGCAAGTCGGTGCATGACCTTTTTCCAAAGGCGACTTGAAGCGAGAACGTTGGATTTTTCAACCGAACAGAGCTTTTTGTTTCGCTTCTTCGCCGTTTCAAATCCGATGCGCCCAATGCGTTCAATCTCAGATTCACTGTACATCAAAACATCGGTAGCAACGTCGTCCTCAGTTTTGTGTTCTCCAAAGTAAATACCGCCGATCAACTCACGAACGATAATAAAGTCAATTCCTTGTTCAACAATAGATTTCTTCAAAGGAGAAGCATCGCTGAGCTGAGGCCATATCTTTGCTGGGCGGTTGTTGGAGTAAACACCCATTCCCGCACGAAGGCGAAGAAGTCCTTTTTCGGGACGCATGTGTCCGGGAACGTCGTTCCACTTGTTGCCGCCAACTGCGCCAAGCAGAACACTATCAGAGTTTACACACTTTTGAAGCTCATGCTCGGGAAGAGGATCGCCGTATTTGTCAATAGCACAACCTCCCATGTCCACGTCAGTGTAGTTGAAAGTATGTCCGTAAATCTCGGCAACTCTGTCAAGCACACGGAGCGCCTGCTCTACGATCTCGGGACCGATGCCGTCACCACGAATAACTGCAATATTCTTAACCATTCGCTTCGCCCTCCTTTAAGGATTTGAGAAGTCCGCCACATTTAATAATGTTCTGAATAAACGGTGGGAAGGGCTGTGCCTGATAAGTCTTGCCCGTAGTTACGTTGGTAATAACACCCGTATCAAAATCCACCTTAACCTCGTCATTTGCCTGAATTTCCTCTGCCGCTTCCTCACATTCGAGAATCGGAAGTCCAATATTAATGGCATTGCGGTAGAAAATTCTCGCAAAACTCTTTGCGATAACGCAACCTGTCCCACAAGTCTTAATAACGAGCGGAGCATGCTCACGGGATGAACCGCAACCAAAGTTCCAGCCTGCGACCATCACGTCACCGGTCTGAACCTTCTTTACAAACTCGGTATCTATATCTTCCATGCAATGGAACGCAAGTTCCTTTGCATCGGGAGTGTTCAGATAACGTGCAGGGATAATAACGTCGGTATCCACGTTATCGGGATATTTGAAAACTTTTCCTTGTGTATTCATTTTCATGCCTCCTTATATTCGGTAATATAGCCCGCAACGGCACTTGCGGCGGCAGTATGAGGAGATGCGAGATAGACCTCACTGTCTACGTGTCCCATACGACCGACAAAGTTGCGGTTTGTTGTGGCAAGACACCGCTCGCCTGCAGCAAGAATGCCCATATAACCGCCAAGGCAGGGACCACAGGTAGGAGTGGAAATGACCGCACCTGAATCAATAAATGCCGTGTAATAGCCACGCTCAACACATTCACGCAAGATTTGCATTGTGCCTGGAATAATAATACAACGCACGCCGTCGGCAACCTTATTGCCACGGAGAATCTTGTACGCCGCCTCCATATCCTCCATCCTGCCATTGGTACAAGAGCCAATCACGACCTGATCAATCCTAATGTCGTGAAGCTCACTTGCGGGATGTGTGTTTTCAGGAAGATGAGGACAAGCAACCGTGGGAACGATTTTTGAAAGATCAATATCAATTACTTTTTCGTATTCCGCATCAGCATCTGCCTCGTAGACCACGGGTGATCTTTCGCTTCTACCGTTAAGATATGCAAGTGTTACGTCATCTACGGGGAAAATACCGTTCTTCGCACCCGCTTCGATTGCCATATTGCAAATACAGAGTCTATCATCCATCGAAAGTCCGTGAACACCATCGCCCACAAATTCCATACTCCTATAAAGCGCACCGTCAACACCAATCATACCGATGATGGTGAGAATTACATCTTTGCCGCTACAATTAGAAGAAAGTTTTCCTGTTAAATTGAATTTGATTGCCGATGGAACTTTGAACCAAGCCATGCCCGTAGCCATGCCCGCCGCCATATCGGTAGAGCCTACACCGGTTGAAAATGCACCGAGTGCACCGTAGGTGCAAGTGTGGCTGTCTGCGCCAATGATACAATCACCTGCGGTAACTACGCCCTGTTCGGGAAGAAGCGCATGCTCAATACCCATCTTTCCAACATCGTAAAAGTGGCTGACACAATGCGCACAGGCAAACTCACGACAGGTTTTGGATTGCTCGGCTGCCTTTATGTCCTTGTTGGGAACAAAGTGGTCAAGCACAATTGCCACTCTGTCTTTATCAAACACAGAATTAAATCCCGCTTTCTTAAATTCGTTTACTGCAACGGGAGTGGTAATATCGTTTCCGAGAACGATATCCAACTTTGCCGAAATGAGCTGTCCCGCTTCTACCTTGTCAAGCCCTGCGTGGACAGCAAGTATTTTTTGTGTCATCGTCATTCCCATTTTATTTGCCTCCTTTAGTCATATTATAAAATGCACTTAGAAGTGCCTTGGTACTTGCCGTGATCACATCGGTAGCGGTGCCAGCGCCCCAGTACATTTTTCCATTCTCACGTTCAAGACCGATATAAGATGCTGCAACGCTCTGAGAACCGTCACCCTGCATACTGTGTTGTGTGAATACCTGCAAGGTATATTCCTCACCCGTATATTCACAAAGTGCGTTGTTCACGGCACTCAGCGTTCCATTACCCTCGGCTTCAAGCTCAGTTTCTTCACCGTCTTTCTTGAAGGTAATGTTAATCTTAACCGCATCATTCTCACGCAAAAAGTCAAAATCGGTTACTGTAATACCGCTGTCAAGATTCAAATAATTTTCCTCAAATACAGCTAAAATCTCATCGGGTTTGAGTTCCTTATGCTCGTGATCTGATACCGATTTACACATATAGCTGAAATGCTCACGCATCTTGGCGGGCAGATTATATCCGTAGGTCTGCTCCAAGAGATAACCGATACCGCCCTTGCCACTTTGTGAGTTAACACGGATGACGTCTGCATCATAGGTTCTTCCGATATCCTTGGGATCAATCGGAAGATACGGCACACTCCATTCGTGGAGTTTATTCTTCTGTCTGTATTTCATGCCCTTGGCAATTGCGTCCTGATGTGAGCCCGAGAATGCTGCAAACACAAGTGATCCCGCATAGGGTGCTCTTTCATATACGTGCATTCGGGTGCATTTCTCGTATTTCTCCACAAGCTCGTTCATATTTGAAAGATCAAGTTCCGGATTAACGCCGTGGGAATACATATTCATCGCAAGAGTGATAATGTCCACGTTACCCGTTCTCTCGCCATTGCCGAACAACGTACCTTCTACACGGTCTGCCCCTGCAAGAAGTGCAAGCTCGGTATCAGCAACGCCTGAGCCTCTGTCATTGTGCGGATGTAAAGAAAGAGTTACAAATTCACGATATTTGAGATTTTCACTCATATACTCGACCTGCGAAGCATACACGTGAGGCAGACTCATTTCCACCGTTACAGGCAGATTGATAATGACATTATTGTCTGCGCTTGGCTCCAATACGTCAAGCACCGCATTGCAGATCTCCAATGCATACTCTGGCTCGGTTCCCGTAAAGGATTCGGGAGAATATTCAAAGCGGAAGTTCCCTTCATATTCGCTTGCCAGCTTCTTGACGAGCTTTGCACCATCAACAGCAATCTGTTTGATTTCGTCCTTGCTCTTTTTGAACACTTGCTCACGCTGCGCTACGCTGACCGAATTGTAGAAGTGAATGATAGCACTCGGTGCACCTTTACAAGCATCGAAAGTCTTGCGGATGATATGCTCACGGCATTGGGTGAGCACCTGAACGGTCACGTCCTCGGGAATCATATCATTGTCTATCAGCGTACGAAGAAATTCATACTCGGTTTCGCTTGCCGCAGGAAAGCCAACTTCGATTTCCTTAAAGCCAACCTCAAGTAGCACTTTGTAATATTCAAGCTTTTCTTCGAGGCTCATCGGAATGACAAGGCTTTGGTTGCCGTCACGCATATCCACGCTACACCATATAGGTGGTTTTTCTATGTGGTCTTTTTCTACCCATTTATTATATTTCTTTTCGACCGGGAAATATCCCACTCGGTATTTACTTGAATCCATCATAACGCTTACTCCTTTTCTGAGATAACCTCTACTTCGACAAGTGCTCCTTTGGGAAGGTCTTTCACTGCTACACAACTTCTTGCGGGCTTTTCGGTAAAATACTGTGCGTATACTTCGTTGAAGGCTGCGAAATCCGACATATCAGCAAGGAAGCAAACCGTTTTCACGGTGCTTTTCAAGGAAGATCCCGCCGCAGTTACAACCGCCTCCAAATTCTTGCAAACTCGATGTGTCTGCTCGGTAATGTCCTTCCCTTCAAGAACTCCCGTTTCTGGGTTTAGCGGAATTTGTCCAGATGTAAAAATCAGATTACCTACGACTACTGCTTGGGAGTAGGGACCGATTGCCGCCGGTGCTTTGTTTGTTTGAATCTTTTCGCTCATAGCTTTAACTCCTTTCAAAATCATACTAATTTGAATCCTTCATCACGAAGTGTTTTTGTGATGAAGTTAACGTGTTGGAAATCTCTTGTTTCCATTTCAATACGGAGGAAACAACCATTGACACTCTCGGTATCCCCCTTTTCATAGTGAACGCCTGTTACATTACCGCCATGGTCTGCGATGATGCGGGAAATCTCCTTGAGCTGTCCGGGCTTGTCGATCAGCTCGATCAGCAAGCTCGATGAGCGTCCCGACTTAAGAAGTCCTCGATCAATAACACGTGATAGGCTCGTAACGTCAATATTACCGCCCGACACCACAGCTACAACACGCTTGTTATTCAAATTGAATTTATTAAACATAACCGCTGCTACGGCAACTACTCCCGCACCCTCGGCAATCATCTTTTGCTTTTCAATCAGCGCAAGAATTGCAGAGGAAACCTCGTCATCGGTAACGAGTGCAATTTCATCAACGTATTCCTTCACAAGTGCATAAGTATTTTCACCGGGCTGTTTCACGGCAATGCCATCTGCAATAGTTGAAACCGAGGAAAGACACTCAATCTCTCCATCCTTGACCGAGTTATACATACTCGGTGCGCCTGCCGCCTGTACTCCGTAAATCTTAATAGAAGGTCTGATCTGTTTTACGGTATATGCAATACCCGAGATAAGTCCACCACCTCCGATAGGAACAACGATAGCATCAATATTATCAAGGTCATTCAGAATTTCAAGGGCAATCGTTCCTTGACCTGCGATAACGTTTTCATCGTCGAATGGATGAATGAAGGTATATCCCTCGCTGTCACGAAGCTCAAGTGCCTTTTGGTAAGCGTCATCATAGCACCCTTCTACAAGGCAAACCTCTGCACCGTATCCCTTGGTTGCTTCTACCTTAGAGATAGGAGCACTGTCGGGGAGACATATAAGAGATTTGATACCGTTCTTGGTTGCGGCAAGTGCAACACCCTGCGCGTGATTACCTGCCGAACAAGCAATAACACCTTTTTTCTTTTCCTCATCAGTCAGCATGGCAATCTTATATGCCGAGCCTCTGACCTTAAACGAACCCGTGAGCTGTAGGTTTTCGGGCTTCAAATATAGCTCACAACCTGGAGCAATTCCATCAGCTCTGACGAGCTTTGTTTCACGAACGATATTTTTTAGAACCGTTTGCGCATTGAATACTTTGTCTAGTGATAACACGACAACCTCCACCTTTCATAAATTTTTCTATTTTATGAGTATGACGGCTTTGGGACAAAAAACAACACCCGCCTCAAAGCCTAAATTTCTGCTTTGAGACGGGTGCTTATATAAATATATAACACTCGCGGTACCACTCAAATTGCGGACATAAACACTCCGCCACCTCTTCGAAGTCTGACAACTTCTATACACTAACGTAGCACACACGGGAAACGCCTACTAGGTGTTAGAACCTTTGGGATTTCCGGCTCAGAAGGGATAAGAAGTCTACTGTCATTTATCGGGATCACACCTTCCCCGACTCTCTGTGAAAATCGCTCGTAGTTTCCGTCTTCATCAACGCCTTTACTTTTCGAAGTCGATCAACCTCTATGCACTAACGTAGCATGCACGGGACACCCTATGCACCGAAATCGGCTTTCAGATGAACAGCTCAGAAGGGAGAGGACATAGCGTTTACATACCGATTTGCACCAACCATCGGCTCTCTGAAATGCAGGATCACCTTGACCATTCTTCATCATAGCTTTTGTGAGTTATTTAATTTGTCACTTATTTTACCACGACAAAGAGCTTCTGTCAATAGCCTTTCAAATAATTCAATTTTTTTTTACATTTTAAATTTACTTTCAATCGTGAAACTTCTCGAATGTTCCCTTCTGCCCGTCAGCAAAGCTCTTTTCAAGTGCCTCGTGATACTGTGACATATGAGTCAATCAAAAATGTACGCTATACCGACAATTTCCACGAAACACCAAAACAACAAATGTAAAGCGTCATAAAATGTTCAAGAAAAAACATTGATACAATTCGTTTCTCCGAATACAATATATGTATATACTATTCGTTTTACTGAACGGATTATCGGAGGAAAATGCTATGGATTACATTTCCGTAAAGGAAGCAGCGGAAAAGTGGCATATCACGGAACGCTGGGTACAGAAACTGTGTAGTGAGCAGCGGATTAATGGGACAATACGCTTTGGACACTCCTGGATGATACCAAAAGGTTCTGCTCGTCCAGGTGATTTAAGAAAGCAAATAAATACAAGCAAAATTAAGGTGGAACAGAAATGAGTTTATTTTTGGAACTGGCATTTATTTTCTTTATCGGTTCAGTGGCAGGTTGGGGGCTTGAAGTGTTTTTCAGACGCTTTATCTCTCATGCCAATCCCGAACGAAAATGGATTAACCCCGGATTTTGTACCGGTCCTTATCTACCACTGTATGGCTGTGGATTATGCCTGATGTATTTTATTGCCGGTCTTGAGAAATGGAACCTTATTAAGAATCCGATGTGGAACAAAGTCGTTCTGTTTATAGCTATGGCAATTTGTATGACTGTTATCGAATACATAGCTGGCATTATGGTTTTGAAGATTACCAATGTTCGACTATGGGATTATACGGACGAGTGGGGAAATATTCAGGGAATTATCTGTCCGAGGTTTTCTCTTATCTGGGCTGGACTTGGCGCAATTTACTATTTCTTGATTCATCCGTATATTGTTGACGCAGTTAGATGGCTGTCTCAGAATCTGGCATTCTCTTTTGTAATCGGATTGTTTTTCGGTGTGTTCATTTTGGATGTAGCACATTCAGTACAACTGGTTGCCAAGCTCAAACAATTTGCAGAAGAATATAATGTCGTCATTAAATATGAAACATTAAAGGCTCATATTCGCAGTCAACACGAATATACAACAAAAAAATATCGTTTTTTCAGTCCTTTTCATTCAGAACGCACGACTTCCGAATATCTGAAGGAATTGGCAGATTCATTTGAGCAACGAATCAGAAAAAACAAATGAAATATACAATTCAATAATTTCAATACATTCATTTAAACTTTCACGAAGTAAAAAACTGAGTTTACACACAGATAAAACCGTCACGGCTCTATAGAGACTGTGACGGTTTTATCTCTAATATACAAACAACTTACTTTACAAGCATGGCTTTCAGTACGCAAAGGTCGAAAATGTTCACTCTGCCATCACCATTCAAGATACTGTAATCATAGACACGATAATCGGAAACGTTTCCTGTCCAGAATGAGAAGTAATGGATGTCATTGCCTGCGGAAGCCTGTGCTTGACTCTTTTCAGATTCACGGCTTATTACGGGGTTTGGTATTATTTCTGCTTATACGTTGAGCGGCATTGCTAAACCTGCTACTGCTGAAACAGACAGAAGCATAGCCAGAGGTTTTATGAACCTTTTCATGATGTTATCCTCCATTTCAGTTCATGTTTTACGTACAGATTTATAATAATTTTAATATACCATATTTTCAGATTTGCTGCAAGGTTTTTTTGAATACGTCAAAAATTGCTCGCATAAGACAACTTACTCCCGACATAGACTTATCATGAGGTGATATGTCATGTTATCGGAAATTTTGCAGCACATACTACTCTGCTTTCTCCACGTTGAGGAATCAGGTACGTTCAGAAAACCGCTGTCTGCCGATGCGGAAAAGAAATGCTTCCGCCTTATGACTGAGGGTGACAAAGATGCAAAAAACAAGCTCATCCTTCACAATATGCGCCTTGTGGCACACATCATAAAAAAATACTATGCTGCAGGCTGTGACCAGGACGATCTGATTTCCATAGGAACTGTGGGACTTATAAAGGCAGTTTCGTCTTTTGATTACGAGAAGGGTATCAAGTTTGCAACCTATGCCAGCAGATGTATTGAAAACGAGATTCTCATGAGCTTTCGTGCAAAGAAAAAGCAGGCTGACACTGTTTTTATGGGTGATGCACTTGAAACCGACAAGGACGGAAACCAGCTCACTCTTATGGACGTTATTGACGACGGTACAAATCTTGACGATATGATAGACAACCGCATACAGTCTCAGCAACTCTACAAATACATTGAGGAATTTTCCGAACCAAGAGAACGGGAAATCCTCATTGCTCGCTACGGTCTCTATGGTACCGCCCCCCTCACTCAGAGAGAGATTGCACGGAAGATGGGCATTTCCAGGTCGTATGTATCAAATATCGCTTATTATAAATGGATGGCAATCGCAAAAAAACTTAGGAGCGACCATTCATTTTTTATTTTGTGCATAGGACAAGCACTTATTCGTATTGTACATTATAATTTCAATGCAGACATACCGCAATCGGGTTTGCTGAAAGTTTTAAAAGCAGTCCATGAAAATTATACTCCTTGCTTTAAACTGCCGCAAAACGGCTGACAGCTATGTGTATCGCTATGTATAAAAATGAATGGTCATATAGGAGGTATAACTATGAGCAACTTTTATATGACTTTATACTATAATACTGTTCGTCAGAACGCAAAGAATGCAAAATATCCAAACAAACTGGTCATATTCAATACGGAGGATTTGAAAAAAGCTGTTGCCTATGACCATGTTTGCGCTGAATATAAGAATAACTACAGAAAGAAGAGCAATTATATTCAGTCAGACTGTGCTATGTTTGATGTGGACAACAGCGAAACCGATAATCCCGAAGAATGGATAACACCAGAAGATGTGCAAAAAGCTTTTCCGGACGTTCCCTTTTATGCTTCTTATTCCCGTAATCATATGAAGCCAAAAGACGGAAAAACGCCCCGACCAAAATTTCATATCTATTTTCCAGATATGCAAATCAAAGACCGATTAGAATATGAACAGTATAAAGAAGCTGTTTGCAGATATTTTCTTCACTTTGATTTTAATGCTAAAGATGCGGCACGATTTTTCTATGGCGTAGAAAATCCAACGGTTGAATATTTTGACGGGAATACGCTTTTGTATGATTTTATGAAATCTGTCAATACAGACAATGGACACGCAGTCAAAAAGAAACTTCCTGACACTGATATCATACCTGAGGGACAACGCAACACCACCATGCTGAAATTTGCAAACCGCATTTTAAAACGATATGGAGAGAATAACGGCATTTCATATCAGGCGTTTCTCAAGGAATCTGAAAGATGTTCGCCGCCTTTAGAAGAAACAGAGCTTGATGACATATGGAAAAGCGCCTGCAAGTTTTACAATCAGACCATTCAGAATGATGTGAATTATGTACCTCCGCAGCAATATAGCCCATTTGAATTAGACGTTACTGACGGAAATGCTCTTGCTAAACTGATTTCTGTTGAAAAAGAAAACCGCAGATTCAATATTGATGTATGCAGAACTTTTCTTCAGGCATTTGGAATTACTGTCAGATTAAACGATATGAACAATTGCCATGAAATCAATGGTCTGCCATCTAAATTCAATCTGGAAGAAGCTGATAGATTACTTGAAACACTTCTGATTGATACGGCGAAAAAGCTTTCCTACAAAGGAGTATCAGACAAATCTGTTCACAGTATTCTGAATCTGATTGCAAATGAGAACCACTATCATCCGGTTTTAAAACTTCTGAGCGAGAAACAGTGGGACGGAAACGACCGCCTGAACGAATTATATCATATAATGGGAATTACTGAAACTCTCCATAAAACACTTGTAAAAAAGTGGACATTGCAGACGATTGCGGTTCTTTACAACAGCAGCTCTAATCCGGTATTTGCAGAAAATATGCTTGTTTTGCAAGGTGGACAAGGTGTTGGAAAAACTCAGTTATTCCGCCACCTGGCAATCAAAAATGAGTTTTTCCTCGGCGGAGCTGTACTAGATATGCAGAACAAAGATACTCTTATGGCTGCCACAAGGGTGTGGATATGCGAACTGGGAGAAATGGACGGCACAACAAGAAAAAAGCAGTCTGCTTTGAAGGGGTTTCTGAGCAAACAGACCGATAACTTCCGTGAACCATATGCCCCGAAGGAAATTCATCGTTGCCGCCGTACTTCATTTTGCGGTACAGTCAATCCCACTGCCTTTCTGACAGACGAAACAGGCAACAGACGTTTCTGGACAATTCCTATTCAAAGCATTGACTTGGAAAAAGTATTTGCATACAATTCTGAATGGTATGCACAGCTATGGCGGCAGATTCAAGCTGAATATCTGGAAAATCCAAAGGGATATTTGCTGACAAAAGAGGAACAGGATTCGGTAAATCTTCGCAATGAGGAATTTGAAACACTTGTACAAGGCGAAGATGAGTTCATGACAATGTTTGATACAGACTGCGATATATCTTGTTGGACAGTGCGCCTTACTGCTGCACAAATTGCTAAACATTTAAATGAAGAATTTCGCAGTTTGAATATCAGCAGCGTGAGCGTCGGAAAACAGCTTGTTCCAAAAATAGAGAAACGTACAGGAAAAACCTTTCCTCGTATCAAAAGCGGAAAGTGGTATATCTACTGTCCTCCGTTTTCAAAAGATTACGTTCATCTATATGATTCTTATACCGATTAAACATCACTCCCATCAATTTTTAGGCATTTTGGGTGGGTTGGTAAGGGAAAAAGATATATTATATAAAAAACGTTGTATTTTTTATTATATATGAAAATTTCTTACCCACCTTACCCATTTTTGAATATACAAAAGCCATTGATTTTTGATAGTCAATGGCTTTTTCTATATATAATTTTAAAATTCCTTGCACATTCGCTCACTTACATTCGCTGCGTGCATATCGGCAAATAGTAAACGCCAAATAAATTTGTCGTTTACTATAAAAGCACACAGAAAGTTTCTGCATAATGTACCGACAAAAGAGGCGAAAGAACAGTCCTATCCGTGCCGTCAATAATATATAAGGTTTTTTCAAAAAACAGCTTGATTGGTAAATTCAAACAAAACAGCAAGTGAAAATCAAACACTAATTCAGCAAAGTTAACAACTCGGTTCTTTAACCGTTATTAACCGCGGGAAAGTATAAGCATTTTTAGGTGAGAACGAGTATTTACTCTAACCCCAAAAGAATGTTTACAGCTTTCTGTAGGTCTGGTTTGGTGCGATAAGCCATAATTACCTTTCGCTCTTGATTGCTTAAAT
>CAZQMA010000042.1:0-15849 GCA_964594275.1 uncultured Ruminococcus sp.
TAACCTGGATACTGGTTTCAGTGTCAAGTGCGCCCGTAGGCTCATCGGCGAGAATAATATCGGGATTGTTTACCAAAGCTCTTGCAATGGCAACTCTCTGCATCTGACCGCCCGACATCTCACAGGGCTTCTTTTTCAGCTGGGATTCAAGTCCCACCTGGCGAAGAGCCTCCTTTGCACGCTTTTTGCGTTCAGACTTGGAAACGCCTGAAAGGGTGAGTGCCAGCTCAACGTTCTGGAGTACGGTCTGGTGGGGAATGAGGTTGTAGCTCTGGAATACAAATCCAACGGAGTGGTTGCGGTAGCTGTCCCAATCACGGTCTTTGAAAGCCTTGGTGGACTTGCCACGGATGAGCAGATCGCCATTTGTGTAGCCGTCCAGACCACCGATAATGTTGAGCATTGTCGTCTTACCGCAGCCTGAGGGTCCCAGAATGGATACAAACTCATTCTGTCGGAATGTAAGGCTAATGCCTTTGAGAGCGTGGACGGTGTTTTCTCCTGCGAGATAATCCTTGGTTATGCCTTTGAGTTCAAGCATGATTATTTCCTTTCTCATTGAGTATTTCTTTTCCTGTGATTTTGTAATTATATCATGAGAATATAAACAATAATATCATTAACAGTGAAAACTGGGTGAAAGTTCCGTGTGAGTGGGAATAAGTCAACTGCCCGTTTTTGACGTGTCATCTGACTAAAAAGGGATAACAGAGCAACTTAAGCCGAACTAATCTTCACTTGACATCTCTTCCATGATGTGGTATACTATGATAGCAAAATATGCGGGAAAAACGTAGAGAAAACGGGGCGTTTACATGGAAAAGGAAGTTTACGGCAGGCTTTTTGAAATAACGAAAAGAAAGATGCAGCAGTCAGGAAAGGAATTTACTCACCCGAGGGCTGCATTTTTGTATTACCTAAGCGAAAAGTGTGATGAAGTGAATCTCACACGCCTGCTCAGTGCCGACCTTACCAATGAAGAGTTCCTGGAATGTGCCTATATTACGCTCCTTGACAGGTTTATAACAGATGAAGAGCGGGAAAACTTTAGTGAATACCTTGTGCTCCCGAAAAAGGCTTTTGCGGAGATTGTTTTAAGGGGCATAATGGGAAGCGATGAGCAGAAAAATGCGGGTAAAAGGGTAGAGGGCTGTCCCGAGAGCCTTTTGAGGGGCGGCAGTCGGGAAAGTAGCCCCGGACTTATGGAAAAGCTGCTCCCGCTTTACCGTAAGCTCCCCACGGGCATAAAAAAAGCCCTCAAACGGGTGTTAGGAGCGGAAGAATGAAATATATTGCTATTGATAATAACGACCTTTTGCCTGTTATTCGACCCTGTGATTATACAGAGCGTGAGGTTCTCTTCGCTATGAAACGTCTCGGCAGGGTTATGTCCTCAGAGTGCATAGCGGTTTTTGAGAGCGAGGAAACCCTCAATGCTTACAAAAGCCTTTGCGAGGAAACAGGGATAGCTTCAAAGTGTATACTGAGAGCGGACATTGAAAGCGAGAGCCTTACTGTGCCTGTACAGCTTCGTCAGATGGTTGTACTCACCGCCAGAAATGACGATATAATGGCGACACTTCCCTTTATCGAAAGCTACATGAGCTTTATAGAAGAGCTTGTGGTGTGTTGTCCTGAAAAGAATATCCCGCCTTTCCGTGAAAAATACAAGGGCAGGCTGTCGCTTCGCTTTATATCCGATGACGAGATTTTAAAGGGCAGACCTCTTCCGAAAGACCACCAGACCCGAAACTTCTTTCTGAGATGCTGTCTTATGGAAAGGGAAGAGCTTGACGATGCCTTTATTATGACAGATGACGACTACCGTCCCATGAAGCCTTTGACGGAGGAAGTGTTCATCTCGGACGGACGGTATCAGGGCTACTACTTCTACGATACAAGAGAGTGGCAGGGCACCTACAACGACTATACAAGCTTCGACCGTGGCGTCTTTGCAACGAGAGCCTTTCTGACGGAGGCAGGCTACCCCACACTCCAGTACTCCTCCCACCAGCCGCAGGTTATCGACAAGCGGGTTTTCCTTGAAATGCTCTGCGTCCACCCGGGAATTGAACTTAATCCTTACTGCGAGTGGACAACCTATTTTAACTTTCTGCATCACCATCACCCTGAGCTTCTCTGTCCCAAGCCCTACGTCTCCATGTGCTGGCCGGGCGACCTTGCAAGTTGGGATTTGTGCGTAGAGCCGGGCGAATTTCTCTTTGAAAATTACTACGGGGAACAGTACGAGCCGGGCGGTATCTTTGAGGGTATGGCGAAAGAGCTGTGCGACAAGACGGAAGATGAAAACCACGAAAAATCGAGGATTTACCGTAGTCTTACGAGGGAACAGCTTTTCGCTCAGAGAGTATACAAAACCTATGTCGCAGAGTACGCAGTGGAAAAGGGCTATGAGCCGTGCGTCATCGTTTACTGCGATGACAAGGGAAAATTGCAGATTAGCCTGCCTGAAAGAATCTGCCTTTGTGAAAACGCATGGACGAGAGTGCCTGTTTACATTGAAGGGGGCGTTTACGGCGGGGGAGAGCGGATAAGCCTTTCCTACCACTTTTTGAGCCGCACAGGCGTACCTTTGCTCAATTCACCCGAAATTCCCATAAATACAGGCGACAGCGAGCTTATGCTTCCTGTCCGTTCACCGAAATCGGCGGCAGGCTGTACTATATTTACAGTAAAGGCAATGGGAGCATCCGCTTCCTGTGCCCTTATAATAAAAGAGAGGACATGACATGTTTAACGAACTGATTTTCCGACTTAAAAAGCACCGCTTCCTCTTTGAGGAGCTGGTAAAGCGTGACTTCAAGAAGAAGTACAAGCGCACGATTTTGGGTATGCTGTGGAGCATACTTTCCCCCCTCTTGCAGCTTATTGTAATGAGCATAGTTTTCACAAAGTTCTTCGGACGAAACATGGAGCACTACATCATCTACCTTTTCTCGGGAAATCTCCTTTTTTCGTTCTTCAAGGAATCCACCAACAACGGTATGCATTCCCTTATGCAGAACGCAAATATCATCAAGAAAATCAACCTGCCAAAGTTCATTTTCCTGCTGTCAAAGGAGGTTTCGTCCTTCATAAACTTCGGACTTACCCTCATTATATACTTCCTCTTTGTAATCATTGACGGCGTACCTATCACATGGCGGTTTGTACTGCTTATCTATCCCGTACTCTTCATGATGCTCTTTAATATAGGTGTGGGCTTTATTCTCTCTGCTCTCTTTGTACTCTTCAAGGATATACAGTATCTCTACGATGTCTTTACGCTGATGCTCATGTATCTGTCGGCGATTTTCTATACAACGGATGTTTTCTCTCCCGTAGTACAGAAAATCTTCTATCTGAATCCTGTCTACAGCTACATAAGCTACTTCCGTACCATTGTTTTAGAGCAGACCGTGCCGCCGCTCTGGCACCACGCCCTCTGCGCTTTCTATGCCATAGCCGCTCTCGGCATAGGCTGTCTTATATACAAGAAGCTCAATTACAAATTCGTCTACTATATGTAATGTAAGGAGAAGTGAACATGGAAAACAAAATCATAGCAAACAATATCTCTGTGCGGTACATTTTAGGCGACTTCAAGGAGGTAGGGCTTAAAGATGTTATCATCCAGAAAATTCGCGGTACCTATAAAAAGAACGAATTCTGGGCTGTAAAGGACGTTTCTTTCAAGGCGGAAAAGGGCGAGCTTATCGGCATTGTGGGTACAAACGGAGCAGGCAAGTCAACGCTTCTTAAAGTAATATCAGGCATTATGATTCCCACAGAGGGCACACTTTCCGTAGATGGCAGTATTGCATCGCTTTTAGAGCTTGGAAGCGGCTTTGACGGTGAACTTACCGTCAAGGAGAATACCTTTCTCCGTGGTGCAATGCTTGGGTATACAAGAGAATTTATGAACGAAACCTACGGTAAGATTCTTGAATTTGCCGAACTGGGCGAGTTTGAAAACCACCTCTTTAAGAACCTCTCCTCGGGCATGAAATCAAGACTTGCTTTTTCAATCGCCTGTCTTGTAAGTCCCGAAATCCTCATACTTGACGAGGTTTTGTCCGTAGGCGACGGAGCGTTCAGGCAGAAGAGCGAGGACAAGATGACGGAGATAATCAAAGGCGGTGCAACTACTCTTCTTGTATCCCATTCACTTGCCCAGATACGTCGTCTTTCCACAAAGGTGCTGTGGCTTGACCATGGTAAACAGGTAGCTTTCGGAGATACCGAGCAGGTGTGTCGGGAGTACGATGCTTTTCTGAAAGCGAAGAAAAACAAAAAGTGAGCAGGCAGAGCCTGCCGCAGATTACCGTATCGGGGAGCTTTACGTCAAGCTCCTTGCAGCGGTCGGACACACCGCTGAAATCACCTCTGTGACGGAGAATGGCTGTCAAAGGAAACGGATGTTCATATTTCTTTTACAATCCATCGGGTATAAAATGGAAAAAAAGGGTTGACAGACGGGAACGGATGTGATATAATATTAAACGTTGCAGGAAACATAAAGGGGTATAGCTCAGCTGGTAGAGCAGCGGTCTCCAAAACCGCGTGTCCCGAGTTCGATTCTTGGTGCCCCTGCCATTTCAAAGTCCACGGTATAAGCCGTGGACTTTTTTGCATATCACTGTTTTTTAAATAAGTTATCCTATTATATACGAATTTTTCATTGTATTTTGTGGGAGACTATGATATAATAACTGAGAACTTCGTACTGAGAAAGGAAAGATAAGTATGAAAAAGATTTTTGCACTTTTAATGGCGTGCGCTATGACACTCTCCTTTGCCGCTTGCGGAAAGGAAGATGCAGCCGTTACGGAAGAGTCTACAGAAGCGACTACAGAAGCCGCTACCGAGGCTTCAACTGTAGAAGAAACCACCGAAGAGCCTACGGAAGCAACAGAAGTTGCAGGCGACCTTACCATTGGTGCTACTCTGAGGGATGAATTTCTTGACATGACAGAGAATGCTCCACTTGACAGTGCGCAGGCTTACGCTGACGCACTCATTGCAAACCCCGTAATAGAGTTCATGGGTGCAACAACGCCTGTTGAGCCGGGACTGCTTACAGGCTTCAGCAACGCAGAGATTACAGGCTTCAAGGAAGGTGTAATGTTCGCTCCCATGATTGGAACGATTCCCTTTGTAGGCTATATCTTTGAGCTTGAGGACGGTTCAGATATTGACGGCTTCAAGACACAGCTTGAAACAAGCGCAAATATGGCGTGGAACGTTTGTACCGAGGCTGACGAAATGTTCATCGAAAACAGCGGCAATATCGTGTTCTTCCTGATGAGCCCCGATGGTTCTGACGAATAAAACGCCCGATACGGAAATAATAAGAAAAGCAAGTCGGTTACAGCCGGCTTGTTTTTGTAAGAGGTGAAATAATATGCTCTTTTCAGGATTGCCCTTTCTATACTACTTTCTTCCTATAACACTTCTTCTCTACTTTATAGTGCCGAGGAAGCTTAAAAATCCTGTGCTCATCCTTGCAAGGCTTGTTTTCTACGGCTGGGGCGAGCCGTTGCTGCTCATACTCATGGCAGTAAGTGTGCTTTGCGGCTATACTGCGGGACTGCTGACGGAAAAATTCCACGGTACGAAAAAGGCGAAACTTGTACTCATAGCCGAAACGGCGGTGAGTCTGGGACTTTTAGGCTACTTCAAATACGCCGACTTCTTCATTGATACGGTGAATGTCCTCACAGGTCTTTCACTGCCACTTCTCCATATAGCTCTGCCCATTGGTATAAGCTTCTATACTTTCCAGACGCTGAGCTATGTCATCGACGTTTACCGTGGAGAGGCAAAAGCACAGAAAAATTTCCTAATCCTGGCACTCTACATCTCAATGTTTCCACAGCTTATCGCAGGTCCTATTGTACGCTATACGGATATAGCGTCTCAGCTAGAAAGCCGCACCCATACACTCCCGAAAGCTGCGTCCGGCGTGAGAGTTTTCACCGTGGGACTATGTAAGAAACTTCTCCTTGCAGATGTTTTAGGGGAGCTGTGTACGTCCTTTCTTGCCACTGAGGACAGCTCAGTTCTCTTTTCCTGGATGTATGCAATCGCCTATACCATGCAGATTTACTTCGATTTCTCAGGTTACAGCGATATGGCAGTAGGTCTGGGGCGTATCCTTGGCTTTGAAATGCCTGAGAACTTCCGCTATCCTCTTATTTCGGACAGTATAACCGAGTTCTGGCGGAGGTGGCATATAACCCTTGGCACCTGGTTTCGTGACTACGTATACTTCCCCCTTGGCGGCAGCCGTACCACAACTGTAAAGCACATACGCAATCTTCTGGTAGTATGGATGCTTACGGGTCTATGGCACGGTGCGTCCTGGAGCTTTGTTGTATGGGGACTTTATTTTGCGGTACTCCTTATAATAGAGAAAAAAGCGGTGCTTCGTCTAACCGAAAAGTGCAAGCCCCTGCGCTACTTTTATGTTGTACCCGCAATACTTGTAAGCTTTGTAATTTTCAGCAGTGCGGACAACATCTCTGCAATCCGAATATTAAAGGATATGTTTGGTATGGGCGGTCTGTCTCTCATAAACGGGGCGAGTGCATACTTTATGAAGAGCTATGCCGTGGTGTTCTTACTGGGGCTTGTTTGTGCAACGCCTCTCCCGAAAACGCTCTACCGTAAGCTGCGTGCAACAAACGCTGGCAGTCTTATTTGTACCATAGGTGAGCCGCTCTTTATTGCGGCAATGATTCTTATTGCTACATCCTATCCCGTGGACGGCTCATTCAGCCCGTTCCTCTATTTCAGGTTTTAAGAGGTGAGATGCTATGAAAGCTTGTACTAAAGACAGAATCAGAAATATCGGAACGGTTACTCTAGCCGCAGTCCTTGTATCGGGACTATGCCTTAGAAGCCTTACCGATAAAGATAAAGAATACTCAGCGGCAGAACGCCGTCTCCTTGCGCAGATGCCAAAGGCGAGCGTAAGCCGTATACTTGACGGAAGCTTTATGAAGGAGTTTGAAACGTACGTCTCCGACCAATTCCCATACCGAGAGGAATTTCGCAGTCTTAAAGCACTGACATCAATGAAGCTCTTCTGCCGTTCCGACTACAATAAGCTCTATGAGCAGGACGGGCATATTTCAAAGTACGAATCGGTAATCTACAAGGAAAGCCTTGACTACGCAGGGGAGAGGTTTCAGTATATCTACGACGCCTACCTTGCAGGCACGAATACAAATCTTTATTTTACTGTAATCCCCGACAAGAATTGGTTTCTGGCAGAAAAGAGCGGTCATCCTCGCCTTGATTATCCCTTGCTTTGTGCGGAGATGCAGGAGAGAACGCCGTATTTGCAGTATATCGACATATCAGGGCTTCTCGACGAAAATGACTATTACTTCACCGACACTCACTGGCGACAAGAGAGGGTAGCGGACGTTGCATGGTATTTGGCGGAGAGCATGGGCAGAAACGCTGAAGCGGAGTATAAAATAAATGTCTTACCCGACCCTTTCTACGGCGTATACAGCGGTCAGGCGGCATGGAAAAGCGACCCTGACATTATACGTTATCTGACAAATGACACTATTGACAGCCTAACTGTTACGAGCTATGCAACGGGCAAGGCTGAGGAGTCGGTTGTCTACAATTTCGATAAGGCGGATGGCAAGGATTCCTATGAATTTTTTCTGTCAGGCTCAGAACCGTTTCTGGTGATAGAGAATGGTAAGGCGGAAACGGACGCAGAGCTTGTACTTTTCCGTGACTCATTCGGAAGCAGTCTGGCACCTCTCCTTGCTGAGGGCTACCGTAAAATCACAGTTATAGATATACGCTATGTAAAGAGCGCATTTATAGGTCAGCTGATAAAATTCGACAGCCAGGATGTGCTTTTCATGTACAGTGATACACTGCTGAATAACAGTACAGCGATGAACTGAAAAATCGCTGTACTGTTTTTATTATAATATCAACGTCACTCCTCTTCTCTGAAAAAAGCTAAAATGCAACAAAGATGGCGCATTATGCAATTGACGGGTGCTGAAAAAAGGTATATAATTATATTAACATACCACATCGGAACTATGCGTTCTGACCAATTCAGGGAGGAGAAATTTATATGAGATTATCAAAGAAATTAAGACAGGGAATAATCCTGTCGCTAATCATGCTGACGGCATGGATACTGCCCCTTTTCGGCGGGACAAACGCATCCATGACAGCTGAAGCTGTATCGGTGGACTATCCCGCACAGCTTATGAACATCGCAGCCAAGGACAACAAAACCGTCCTTACCGAAAACGGTACATCTGACGGTGCAGCTGTCACCATGAAACCTCTGGGCAGCGATCTTGCTCCCTCATGGCGTTTCGACAGAGTGGGTACAGACAGCAACGGTACTTTCTTCAAGCTTGTAAACGCTGAATCAGGCAGACTGCTTACCCCTAAGAATTACAATGTAAGCGAGGGTACAAGCGTTATCATGTACGGAAGCGAGTCTGCTAAGTCTCAGCACTGGTATGTTGTACCCGTGTCTACAGACCGTCTGGGCAACGACCTCCACTACAAAATCGTAAATTACTGCGATACAAGCCTTGCTCTCACTCAGGGAAGCAGCGGCATGACGCTTGAAAGCTACTCAGGCGCAAGCAATCAGCTCTGGCTTTTAAATTCTGACGGTTTACAGGGTTTTGCGGGCTACTGCTTCAACGACAACACAGGCAATGAAAAGGCTGCTGACATCGGTGGTCTCTTTGGCGAGGTCGTAGAGGCTTCAACCTTTGACGAGCTGAAGAAGTACGCTACCTCCGATACGCCCTACACTATCGTTGTAAATAATAACATCAAGGTAACAGAGCTTAATATGAACGGTGAACGTTATATGTGCTCAGCAGGACGTATCTATGTTCACAGCAATAAGACTATCGTTGGCAGCTACGGCGCAAATACCCTCTTCAACGTTCAGTTCTGCACTTCAACCAATAGCGGCGTTGGCAATAACATCATTATCAAGAACTTCGATATGCAGCACGACTCTGAATCCAACAACAACGACTCCATCGTATGCTACTTTGGCTCAGGTCAGAACATCTGGGTTGACCACGTAACCTTTACCGGTCATAGCGATTACGGCTACTCTTCAAACGGAAAGGTAGATGAGGATAAGTTCCTTGCGTGCTGTTACGACGCAGATTACTGCACCGTTTCCGACAGTTCTTTTGGCGCACACAAGTACGGTCTTATCTTAGGTTATCCCGCAGACGGCGAAAACGAAAAGAACAATTACGATGGCTTTCCACGTATGTCCATTATCGGCAATAAGTTCTATCAGACCGAAACACGAGCACCGGGACTTATGCGCTGGGGTTATTTCCACTCACTCAATAACTACGTAAACGAGTTCGGCATGGCTTATACTGTTCACAGCGGATGCGACATCTACGCTGAAAACTGCGTTTACGAAAACGGCGGAAACGTTATCTGCGACTGGAACTCCATCACCTATGCAGGCGCATATGCAGAATCAGGCTCACTGTTCTCAAACTGCGGCAGAACGGTTCAGGGTCAGGGTACGTCCTCTAACCCCAGCTACTCCGAAGCAAGCTCATTCCGTCCGGAGAACAACTACACCTACGTTTCACTCTCGGCAGATAACGCCAAGAGCTACACAAGCTCATACAGCGGCAGACAGACATCGAGCGGAAACATGATGTATCTTCGTTTTGCGAAGAAGGGCGTTCCAAGTGCAGGCTTTACAACAGCTCCCGATGGACTTTCTGCGGCAGATTTTACCGAAGGTGCGGCTTTTCGTATCAAGAATGTGAACTCAAATCTCTATATGCAAGTAGAGGGTGCAAAGGCTGAAAACGGTGCAAATGTTCAGCAGTGGGGTACAAGCAACGATACAGTACATGACATCTGGAAGCTTTACAGCGCAGGTGACGGCTACTATTATATTGCGTCCTGCGTGGGTGACGGCGGTACATACGTGCTTGACGTTGCGGGAAAAAAGACCGACAACGGTACAAATATTGATATTTACGAATATAACGGAGGTATAAATCAGCAATTCATGATGACCCCCGCAGATGACGGAAGCTATGTTATCCGTACAAGAGTTTCAGGCGATGCCTCAGCGGTAGAAATTGAAAGCGCAAAAACCGATTCCGGCGCAAACGTACAGCAGTGGGAGGCAAGCGGCAACAGTTGCCAGAGCTGGATTTTCGAGCCTGTAACCGACCCGGGTACAGCTATGAACGAAAGCGTTATCTACACCTTTGAAAACGTAAATTCAGGTCTGGTGATGGAAGTTATCGGCGCTGAGATGAAAGACAATTCCAACGTACAGCAGTGGGAGTCGAACGGTCACAGCTGTCAGAAGTGGACGCTGAAATCTTTCGGTTCAGGCAACTACTACTGGATTCGCTCTTATCTTGACCCTGCCTTTGCACTTAAAGCAGAGGGCAGAGAAAACGGCTCAAATATTGACATTGCCGCCTATAGCAATAAGGATAGTTCACAGCTATTCCGCTTCTCAAAGAACCTTGACGGCTCATACAGCATTATCACTCATGCTTCCAAGGATGCGTGTCTTGTTGAAGTAGGCTCTGCGGCAACTGACGCAGGTGCGAATATTCAGCAGTGGGAACCTACCGCCCATAGCTGTCAGAAGTGGAATGCGGCTACCGAAACTACCACCACAACAACAACCACTACCACAACAACTACTACAACAACTACTACAACTACTACAACAACAACTACCACAACAACCACAGAGAAGCCCGTACTTACACCTTTTTATGGCGACGTCAACAACGACGGAGTAATCTCAATGGTTGACTTGGTTCATGTGAACAAATACGTAGCAAACCTTGTAAACCTTAACGAGCAGCAGCTTCTGAACGCTGACTGTTATGCGGATGGCAGTGTTAATTCCTCTGACGCAGGTGCACTTCTCAAATACCTGCTTGGCAAGCTGAGTTCAATGCCTGTAATGCCGTAAATCGAGGCTTATTCGGAGCGAAACTGTGTGTAATTCCACAGTTTCGCTCTTTTTTTATAAAAAAATTTGTTTTGCCTGTTGCAACCTGAGTAAAAATAGTGTATAATTAAAATTAGAGTGGGCAATTGTCATTCTGCCCCGCAATTTTCTTTAACATATCATTATTAATTGGGCTTGGTGTTTTCTATGGACATATCAACTACAGCTATAATGCTTCTTATGCTGCCTCTTTGTACAGGCATATATTATTTTGTAAACCCCAGATACAGAAACGCAGTGCTTATTGTTTTCTCTCTGCTTTTCTACGGCTTATTTGAGCCTGTCTATATCTGGCTCACACTCTTCGGCGTTTTCATGAATTACCTCTTCGGCAAGATGATTTCCTACAGCCGTGACGGCATGTCGAAGGCGGGTTTTGTCCTGGGTATTATCGTGAATATCGCACTTCTTGCAGTGCCAAAATACCTGGGCGGTCTTTTGGAGAGTTTAAGCAGTCTCACAGGATGGGGAATTTCTGTCCCTCAGTTTGTACTGCCCATGGGCATGAGTTTCTTTGTACTGAGAGCCATATCCTACCTTGCAGATTGCCGCAAAGGCAGAATAATCGCCGAAAGATCGATTCCCGACTTTATGCTCTACATGACCATGTTTCCCCTGAGTGCCTGCGGGCCGGTGGTACGGTATGAAACCATCGAATACCAGCTCTCCATGCGCCATACGGAAAGCTCCGACATCTGCCGTGGCTATTGCCGACTGGTAACAGGCATGAGCAAAAAACTTCTCCTTGCAGACAGGCTTTGGATAATAGCCCATGAGTTTATGGCAAACGGAAGCGGTGAGGGGACTGTTCTCGGTTCATGGTATGGCATAATCCTCTATGTCCTTTGCCTCTACTTCGACTTCTCAGCCTACTCAGACATTGCCATTGGCAGTGCGGGCATATTCGGCTTCAGCATTCCGGAAAATTTCAAGCACCCCTTTGAAAGCCGAACTGTCGGTGGATTCTTTGAACGCTGGAATCTGTCACTTACATTCTTCTTCAAGGATTACGTCAAGGGCAGGAGCGGAGCTATGGGTACACTTCTCATGTGGCTGCTCCTGGGACTTTGGCATGGTGCGTCATGGAGCTTTGTGCTTTTCGGCGTATACTTCGGCATTATAATAATGATAGAGGAGCTTATGGGCAGAGACCGCCTACAGCGGATAAACCCTGTCATTTCACATATTCTCAGCAAGGTGCTGATTCTCATAGGCTTTGCATTCTTCAGTTTCCGTGGAATCGCTCAGTCATGGGAGCAGATAAAGTCCATGCTCTTTATGGGCGGATTAAAGCTTGCTGACAGCGTGCTTTGGGAGTCGGTGAAGTCGAATCTACTGCTTATGGCGGCGGCGGTTATCTGTGTGTTCCCGTTGGAGAAGAAGCTGAGGGAGTATGTCTCCCATGTAGCCGACAAACGCACACTTATCGCAGTACGAGCGTCCATGACGGCACTTATCCTTTTATTGCTCATAGCCTGCTGTTCAGTTCTTGACAGCGGCTTCTACCAGATATTTTTACTTAAACTGTTTTGATAAATCGGGAGGAAAATCACTATGTCCGTAAAGAAGAAAAACTACAACGAGGGCGAAATGAGACCCCTTGGTGCACTCAGCTCCGTCACACAGAAGAGAGCCTTACATACAGACGACGACGCTGAGAAATATGTGCGCTCCGAAAATGTCCGCACCGTGCCTGTACAGGAGACAGTGCCGCCCGTTCAGCTTAAAACAAAGGAGCGAGAGCCTGCACGGAATAGTCTTAAAGAGGTCTTTACGGAAGAGGATCGACGAGAGCTTATGAGTGAAATGAATATTACAGAGAAGCCTGCAAGGAAAGCCGTAAGACGGGGTGCGGCGGCTCCCGACCTGAGCATAAAGGAAGAACGTGACGCATACTTTTCACGTTACACCTCAGCTCCGTCCGACAAGACTTACAGTAAGCCAAAAACTCCTCAGCAGATAAGCATAGAGGAAACTCAGGCGATACTCAAAGAGGAAGCGAAGAAGAGAGCTGAGCGTGAACGCCTGAACCACGTCCCATTCACAGGTCCTCTCACACGCCCTGTTGTATCCCACATGAAGCCCGAAGTGAAAGAGGAATCACCGATTTCTCAGGATGCGTCTGCGGAAGAGCTTCAGGCAACGGCTGAGATGCGTGAAACCATCGAGGGCATGATGCAGAAGCAGCGTGAGGAGCGTGAAAGTGCAAGAGAGGACGCACAGCTTGAAAGAGAGATGAAGAGCGTTAACCGAAACTGGGACGTTGTACAGATTGCAATTGTCCTGGGAACACTGGCAATCTGCGCTGTTAAAATGCTTTTTAAGTAAAGAATTTTAAGATTCTTTAAAGAAAAATACGGTATAATTAAGGACAGTTAAAGACTGTCCTTTTTCTGTTTCCGATGTTAAGTCAACTGTATTCTCAAATATTAAAGATGCTCTTGACAAAAGTATGAAAATATGGTACAATTAAACAAAATATGTTACTGTGGAGGTAATTATGAAAAAGTTAAGAAAACGGATTACATCGGCTTTGACTGCTGCTGTAATCGGCGCATCCTCTGCTGTTGCGGGTCTTGCAACAGCACCAATTACTGCAAATGCAGCCAACCAGAACTACGCTGAGGCACTGGCTCTGTCCCTCTACTTCTATGACGCAAACGAGTGCGGCACAGAGGTTGACGACAACTGCCTGACTTGGAGAGGCAACTGCCACACCTACGATGCAGAAGCTTTACTGAGCAATGCAACAGGTCTTTCTTCCGATGCCAAGGCTATTGTAGATGCGGCAAACGGCGGCAAGGGAATCGCTGATGTTTCAGGCGGCTTCCATGATGCAGGCGACCATGTAAAGTTCAACCTTACAATGTCGTTCAACGCTTCATCTATGGGCTGGGCTTACTACGCTTACCCCGAAGCATTCAAGGATACAGGCTGCGAGAGCCACTACCTTGAAATTATGAAAACAACAGCAGACTATCTCATGAAAACAACCTATCTTGATAATAGCGGCAATGTTTCCGCTATCTGTCATACTGTCAGCAACATCAATGACCATAATATTACCTGGGCTGCTCCTGAACTCCAGACCTATGACCGTCCTACATACTGGCTGACATCCTCAAACAATAATAACCGTGTCTGCTATCAGATGGCTGCCGCTCTTGCAGCTGTAGCATACTCATTCCAGAGCAGCGACTCAGCTTATGCTGCAAAGTGTCTCTCTTATGCAGACGCTATCTACAACTTCAGCAAGAAGTACAGCGGTAATGAATCTTCCGGTATGGGCGATATGTACCCTACAGACTCCAGCAATGTTCCTGCCGATAAGGCATGGGCAGAACTGTGGATGTATATCGCAGACAGCAGCAAGTATTCTCTGCCTACCGCTAAGCCCACAAGCAACGGCGTTTATGACGGCTCCAACTACGACGGCTGGATTTACAGCTGGGGTAAGGTATGGGGCGGCTATGCTTGTCTCATGGCTAAGATTACAGGCGATTCTACTTACCTCAATGAGGTTAAGAATAACGCCGACAAATACTCTAGCAATAACGCTCAGAAGTATTATATCATTGATGGCTGGGGTAACTCACGTTACAACGCTGCATGGCAGACATACGCTCTGACATACGGTGAACTGGCTAATAATGACGCTTACCTGAATGCTGCAAAGTATCAGATGGACTGGATTCTCGGCGATAACCCCGCAGGTTACAGCTATCTCCTGGGCTACGGCGACAAGTATCCTACACGTGTTCATCACAGAGCAGCTAACCCTGATAAGGCAGTGTCTAAGTATACTCTGGTTGGCGCACTGGTTGGCGGTGCTTCCGATTCAAGCGGTTCTATCACTGATGATGTTGACGCATACGCTCAGACTGAAATGGCTCTGGACTACAATGCTTGCTTTACAGTAGCAATTGCAGGTATGTATAGCGCATTTGGCGGTGATGCTTCTACAATTCCCGCAGCAGTTGCATCTTTCAGCGAAATCAACTCTGCATATAATTTCGGCAGTAACTCCGGTACTGTGGTAACTACAACTACTACAGAAGCAACTACCACAACTACCACGGAAGCAACTACTACAACTACCGAAGAAGTTACCACTACAACTGAAAAGGCAACCACTACAACTGAAGAATCCACAACAACTGACAAGGCTACCACAACAACTAACAAGGCTACCACAACAACTAACAAGGCTACCACAACAACCGAGGATAAGCCTGTAGTTACAACTACAACTCAGCAGCCTTCCGGCGAGCCTGTTGGCAATGCGTGGCTTGCAGGTCAGGCAGGTTCATACAGCTTCTGGAATGTTGCCGATGCAGGTCAGATTCCCACAACTATCACTGGTAACGGTCAGTATACTGTTTCCTATGAGATTACATCCGGCGATGGTACAGGATCAATTGAGTGTCTGATTCTGTCCACCGACCTTAACGCATACTCCTTCTCACCTGAGGGTACAACCAATCCCTTGAAGGACTGCGGTATCAATATCACAATCGACAGCATTAAGCTGGATGGCAAGGAAATAGCTTACAATGGTCCCACAGACGGTGCATTCTGCTTAAACGATGACGGTTCAACACTCCGTTTGAACATCTACAACGCATGGACAAGCCCTTCAATCAAAGATATCGTAAACAGCAATATCTCTCTTGTTGACCAGCTTGACGTAACATTTACAGTTTCCGGTCTCCCCAACAGTGAGGTTGACGAAACAACCGAAGAAACTACAACAACAACCACCACAAAGGCTTCCGACACCGTAACCACAACCACAACCACAGTAACAA
>CAZQMA010000043.1:0-15846 GCA_964594275.1 uncultured Ruminococcus sp.
CTGTTTTCCCTAAAAATTTGGTTTAGGGTATTGACTTTTTATAGCTGGTCTTTACACAGGAATGCGTTCGGGTGAATGTTTAGGACTTATGTGGGAAGATATTGACTTTGAAGAAATGACGATCACGATCAACCACAATCTCACCGATATAGGCGGTAAGCACACCCTCGGTTCACCGAAAACGGAGAGCAGCCGCAGAGTGATCGGTATGAGCGAAGTCCTTGCTTCTATTTTCAGGGAGCAGAAAGCCTACATAGACAAGATGTCGGCAGCCCTAGGAAAGAAGTTTGCTCACCCCGAAATGGTGTTTACATCGGCACTTGGCAACTACCGTGACAGAAACTCCGTATATCAGTCACTCAAACGTTTTACTAAGGGAACAGAGTTTGAATCCCTTACCCTGCACCAGCTCAGGCATTGCAATGCCACGCTTTTATTGAACAGCGGTGTTGACCTGAAAATCGTATCTGAACATCTCGGACATTGCGACATAGGTGTTACGGCAAATATTTATGCCGATGTACTGAAAAGCACAAAAGCAAAAGTCGCTGACCTCGTTACACTTAAACTTGCGTAAAAGCAAAAAATCCGCCCCGACGAATCGGGACGGATAATTCTCTTGATAAAGACCAGACAAGTACCAAAAAATATTTGCAAGGTCTGAAAAGTGCCGAAAATACGGCGAATTGAGATAGGTGTGATTATCTCTTTGAGAACTGAGGAGCGCGACGAGCAGCCTTGAGACCGTACTTCTTTCTTTCCTTCATTCTCGGGTCACGAGTGAGGAAGCCTGCCTTCTTGAGAACAGGACGGAGCTCAGGGTTGAATTCGAGGAGCGCACGGGAAACACCGTGACGGATAGCACCAGCCTGACCTGTAACGCCGCCGCCTACAACAGTGCAAACGATGTCCATAGATTCAAGATTCTCAGTCAGAGCCAGAGGCTGACGAACGATCAGCTTCAGAGTATCGAGACCGAAGTAGTCATCAATGCCTCTGCCGTTGATTGTGATATTGCCTGTACCGGGGTAGAGTCTAACTCTTGCTACAGAGTGCTTTCTTCTGCCAGTACCATAATAGTATTTAACCTTAGATTCGTACATTGTATATGCCCCTTTCCTTAGAATTCACAAACTTCCGGCTTCTGAGCAGCCTGCTTGTGTTCTGCGCCCTTGTAAGTACGCAGACGTGTCAGCTGAGCTGCACCAAGCTTGTTGTGCTGGAGCATGCCCTTGATTGCAATCTTCATAGCTTCGTCAGATCTTTCAGCCATCATATCCTTATACTGGATTTTCTTCAGACCACCGATCCAACCTGTGTGCCAATAATAGAACTTCTGCTCTAACTTCTTACCGGTAAGAACAGCCTTGTCACAGTTGATAACGATAACGAAGTCACCGCAGTCAACGTGAGGAGTATAAGTTGTCTTGTGCTTGCCTCTGAGAATGTGAGCAGCCTTTGCTGCAACACGACCCAGGGACTGGCCTTCTGCATCAATGATATACCACTTGCGGCTTACTTCAGAAGCCTTAGGCATAGTTGTTGACATAGTCAATTCCTCCTGAGTTTATAAAAAATATCTTCGTTTCCGAAATGGCTTTTCCAAATCGGGAAACCAGGCAGAGGGCAGTTGGGTTAAGCTGCACTGCCGGTTTTCGCAAGATAACTAACCGGTCTCTCTGACAGTACAAAATTAATTATATACTAAAAACCTCGTTTTGTCAAGCCTTTTGGGAGAAAATACTCATTGAAAAGCTGTGAATTTTTCCGTAGGAAATGTTTATTCCCTTGTTTACTTTGACTATTGTCAGCCCTTTAATGTAATACTATTAAAAAATCCCCGAGGCATAGCCACGGGGAAAATTTTGTCCTTTATTTACGCTTCATAGTAAGCACAGATTGAAGTGGAAGTGTCTGCTGTTGTTGCAGCTGCACCTGCATCTGCTGCACTTGTGCAGGAGCTGAGCATTGCGGCACCCATAAGTATTAGTATTGAAGTTAAAAAGCGATTCTTCTTGCTCATCATCAGCACTCCTTTCGAGCAGATTTATGTCATAGAATATATTAATGATAGCACAAATCCATGATGATTGCAAGTGAATATGAAAACTGTAAATCTTTCTTTTCCGAATTGGAACTCTTTGTAACTGTTTTGTAACTGAAAACACGTGCAGATTACAAACTTCTTACCCTTATAATAAGGGAGCGTCTATAGCCGTGTTTTGTGCAAGACTTGCTCTGGCATCCAGGTAACGCTGATTGGTACTGCCACGGAAGCGAATGTCGTAGCTTTTGAGAGATTCCTCGAATCGTCCATCGATGAGAATGTCGGTTTCACGGAGAAGTTCTGTCCATTCGGGGTGAGTGTTTGAGCCTGCAAGAAGCTCTTCAAAGGTGTAGCCGGTATAGGTGACGACATTGAGACCAAGTGCATGGATTTCCTTTCCAAGAGAAGCGAGAACGGATGCATGACAGAAAGGTTCGCCGCCGCTGAATGTAACACCGTCAAGGAGTGGGTTTGATTTGATTTTGGAGAGAAGCTCTTCGGTGGTGGTATCCTTGCCGCCGGAGAAGTCGTGGGTTTGTGGGTTGTGACAGCCGGCGCAATGGTGAGGGCAGCCCTGGACGAATATGGTAAAGCGCATACCGACACCGTCCACGATGGAATCGTTTACAATGCCTGCTATTCTTAGATTCATAGGTAAGTTCTCCTTTCGGGTTAAGGTGAATTTGTGTAGAAAAAACAATGTGGTTGAGCTGCCGGCAGCTCGTGCGGTTCAGCAGCGCTGCCAAGCCAAAAAACGTTTCTTGCCTTGCACGTGAGCTAATCGGCTGCATTATACACCAAAGGGACTGCCTTGACAGTCCCTTTGAAATTATATTTTAGTTCTGAGTAAGACTGTGCTTAACTCTGTTCTTTTCTTCTGCACGCTTAGCATTGTTGAATCGGTCAAGTGTACCTACCAGATAGCCTGTAATACGTCTGATACGCTCAAATGAACCGCTGTCCTCATTTCTGCCACACTGAGGGCAGGTGTCGCCGATGATGCCTGTAAAGCCGCATTCAGGGTCTCGGTCAACCGGATGGTTAATTGAGCCGTAGCCAATGCCGCATTCCTTCATGTAGCGTACAACCTTTTCAAAAGCAGCCAGATTCTGGAGCGGATCACCATCCATTTCAATGTAGCTGATATGACCGCCGTTTGTAAGCTCGTGGTATGGAGCTTCAATGCGAATCTTGTCAACTGCGCTGATGGAGTAGTGTACAGGTACGTGGAAAGAGTTTGTATAGTATTCACGGTCGGTTACACCGGGGATGATGCCGAACCTCTTCTTGTCGATGCGTACAAATCTGCCGGAAAGTCCCTCAGCCGGTGTAGCAAGGAGTGAGAAGTTGAGACCTGTGCGCTTTGCTTCTAAATCCATGCGGTTGCGCATTGCTGTAACAATCTCCATGCCCAGTTCTCTTGCTTCTTCGGTTTCACCGTGGTGAGAGCCGATAAGAGCAGTAAGTGCCTCTGCAAGACCGATAAAGCCAACCGAGAGCGTACCGTGCTTGAGAATTTCACCTACTGTATCGTCAGCGTCAAGATTGTCGGAGCCAATCCATACACCCTGTCCCATGAGGAAAGGATAGTTTCTTACTTTCTTCTGACACTGAATACTGAAACGGTGGAGGAGCTGGTCAATTGTGAGATCCATCATCTCCTCTAACATATCAAAGAAGAGACCTACATTGTGGTCAGCCTTGATGGCAAGACGAGGGAGGTTGATGGAAGTGAAACTCAGATTGCCTCTGCCTGTTACGATTTCGTTATTGGGATCGTAGTTATTGCCCATAACTCTTGTACGGCAGCCCATATATGCAACCTCTGTTCTGTAATCGCCCTTTTTGTAGAACTGCTTGTTGAAGGGTGCGTCCAAAAACGCAAAATTAGGGAAGAGGCGTTTAGCGGAAACTCTGCATGCCAATTTGAACATGTCATAGTTGGGATCGGTTTCGTTATAGTTTACGCCTTCCTTAATCTTGAATATATGAATGGGGAAGATGGGAGTTTCGCCGTTTCCAAGACCTGCTTCTTCAGCCAGGAGGATATTTTCAATAACCATCTTACCCTCGGGAGAGGTATCTGTACCGTAGTTGATGGAGCTGAAGGGCGTCTGTGCACCTGCACGGCTGTTCATGGTGTTCAGGTTGTGGATAAGAGCTTCCATTGCCTGATATGTAGCACGATTGGTCTCCTTGTATGCATTTTCAGCTGCAAATTTCTGGAGTTTATGAGTATCCGCTTCGCTGAGCTTAGTGATAAGGTACTCATACTCTGCTTCCTGGAAGCCGTTATCGTTGGCAAGAACGGGTTCTAAGCCCTTTGCTTCCTTAATTTCAGCTGCGTAGCTTTTTACGAAATCGCTTATGTCCTCCATATCGGACATAAGAGCAAGACCACGCTGGATATTGCGGAGATATCTCTTGCGGTAGGTTTTCTTTACACCGCCTGCCATAGCGTAGTCGAAGTTTGGGATACTCTGACCGCCGTGTTGGTCGTTTTGGTTGGATTGTATAGCGATACATGCAAGAGCTGAATAGCTTGCAATATCGTTAGGCTCACGGAGAAAGCCGTGACCTGTGGAGAAGCCGTCTTGGAAGAGCTTGATAAGATCAATCTGACAGCAGGTTGTAGTCAGTGTCAGAAAGTCAAGGTCGTGGATGTGAATGTCCCCCTCGCTGTGCGCCTTGGCATGAGCAGGATTGAGTACCTTCATCTCGTAGAATTCCTTAGCGGCAGATGAACCGTACTTGAGCATTGTACCCATAGCGGTGTCGCCGTCGATGTTTGCGTTTTCACGCTTGATGTCGCTGTCCTTAGCGGAGTCAAAGGTTAGTTCGCCCATAATCTTCATAAGATTTGATTTCATCTCACGGTCTCTTGTACGCTCATAGCGGTAGAGGATGTAAGCCTTAGCAGTCTGTGCATGACCGTTTTCGATAAGAGTCTTTTCTACCAGGTCCTGGATAATTTCAACGGTAGGAATCTCCTTGCCGTAATTTTCTTCGTAATACTCACAGGTCTTTACTGCGATGTCCATTGCCTCGTTCATGTCTGTACCGCCGACAGACTGTGCTGCGCGGAAGATAGCGTTAGCGATTTTCTCGATGTTGAACGGTACCTTGCGTCCGTCTCTCTTTATAATGTGGATAATCATAATATAGCTCCTCTCAAACACAAAATCTTGTATGCTGTCTCAAAAACATGTAGCTTATCTTGTATCCGTTGCCGATAATAAGTATATATCATTTCTTCTCTCTTGTCAATAGGCAAAGAGTATTTTTTCAAAAAAATTTGCGAAAAAATTCCGGACGCAGCTATTCGTCCGGATAAAATCCGCGAAGGCTTGATTTAATTAAGGGCACAACTGTAACTTGAATTACAGATTTACCTTTATCATATAGTATACCAGACCGATGAGGATACAGGCAATAAAAATAATAATAATATTTTTGAATCTGAATCGTACTTTGGGCTGAATCATTTTTCTGCCGTAACGGTCGCGGCGGCTGTAGGGCTTTTTGCTCATATTTCCTCCTTAGAAAAAATCTTTGTCTAATATATTATACGTCATATTATTTAGTTTTTCAAGGGGTTTAGGAGGAATTTTTTGAAATTTGTGATAAAGACAGAAAAGAGGAAAAAAGTTGCGGGTATTTGTTGCAAAATGATTGGGAATGTAGTATAATATATGGGAGAAAAAGAATCGGAGGGATTGTCATGTGCGGATTTACAGGATTTACAGAGTGCAGTGGCAACAGAGAGGATGTGCTCCATGAAATGCTCTGCAAAATCAGACACCGCGGACCTGATGCAGAGGGAATGTATGTGGACGACAACATAGCACTTGGACACAGGCGGCTGAGCATAATTGACGTGACAGAAGCAGGCAATCAGCCACTTTACAGCGCAGACGGAAATCTAATCCTCGTTTTTAACGGCGAGATTTATAACTACAAGGAAATCCGCAGTGAGCTTACAGCAAAGGGCTACACATTTTCCACCAATACCGACTCTGAGGTGCTTATCTACGGCTATCGTGAGTATGGTGAAGGACTTTTGTGCAGACTCAGGGGTATGTTTTCCTTTGTGATATGGGATAAGGAGACAGAGACTCTCTTCGGTGCAAGAGACTACTTCGGCATAAAGCCATTCTACTATGCACAGATGGGTAATACTTTCATGTTTGGTTCGGAGATAAAGAGTTTTCTTTCCCATCCTGATTTCAAAAAGGAGCTTAATACAGCTCAGCTGGAAAATTATCTGACCTTTCAGTATTCACCGGGCGTAGAAACATTTTTCAATGGCGTATATAAGCTTCCTCCTGCACACTGCTTTACCTATAAAAAAGGTAAGCTCATCATTCACAGATGGTGGGAAATCACTTTTGAAGCAGACGAAAAACCTGAACTTCAGGAATGGGTAAACCGTATTTCCGATACGTTTCATTCTTCTGTAAAGGCACATAAGGTTTCCGACGTTGAGGTAGGTTCGTTTTTGTCAAGCGGCGTTGATTCAAGCTACGCAGCAGCTGTTGCAAGGGTGGACAAGACTTTTACTGTTGGCTTTGGCACAGAGGAACGCTACAACGAAATCGGCTGGGCTAAGGAGTTTTCAGAGGCTATCGGTATAAAGAACTACAGTAAGGTTATAACTCTCGAGGAGTACTGGGAGAGCTTGCCACATATTCAATATCACATGGATGAGCCGCTTGCTGACCCGTCAGCGGTTGCTCTCTATTTTGTTTGCAATCTGGCGTCACAGTCGGTTAAGGTTGTATTGTCAGGCGAGGGTGCAGATGAGATTTTCGGCGGTTACAACGTATACAGCGAGCCGGGTGCAACCTTATACGACCATCTGCCTATGGGCTTTAAAAAGTTTGTTGCCGGTCTTGTGAGCAAACTTCCCGCTAAAAGAGGTTTGAACTTCTTTGTAAGAAAGGGAAGAACGCTGGAAGAGCGGTTTATAGGCAATGCATATATGTTCACTCCAAAGGAACGCAAGGAGATTCTTAAAATAGAAACAGACGCTCCCGACCCGACTGTTATCACAAAGCCTTACTACGATAAGGTAAAAAGCAAGGACGATGTAACACGGATGCAATACCTTGATTTGCATATGTGGATGACAGGAGATATTCTTCTGAAGGCCGATAAGATGAGTATGGCAAATTCCTTGGAGGTGAGAGTACCTTTCCTTGATAAGGAAGTTATGGCACTTGCAGGGAGGATGCCTGCACGTTTTCGTGTTGTACACAAGGGAAGCACTGAGGGCATGAGCTATACCACAAAGTACGCTATGCGTCTTGCGGCTAAAAAGGATACTCCTCCCGAAACCGCTAAAACAGCTGTTAAAAAGAAGTTGGGCTTTCCTGTGCCTATTCGTGTATGGCTTAAAGAGGATTGTTACTATAACAAGGTGAAGTCTGCCTTTACAAGCGATGCAGCGGAGAGATTTTTCAATACGGACAAAATAGTACAGCTCCTTGATGATCACAGAGCAGGCAAGGGCGATATGAGTCGTAAAATCTGGACAGTATATATGTTCCTTGTGTGGTATGATGTATACTTCAGGGACTGACAAAAAGGAGGAACGCTATGGCAAGTAATGTTACCTACGAATATATCCGCAGAAATCCTGATATTATGGAGTATATACGCAGAGCCGACAAGTCCCTTGCGGCAATCGGCTACACTGAACACGCCTTTGCTCATGTGGAAAAGACTGCTCGCACTGCGTCCATGATTCTCACAGAGTTGGGTTATACTGAGCGTGAAGCAGAGCTTGCACGTATAGCAGGCTTTCTCCACGATATAGGAAATGTGGTAAATCGTGATGACCACGCCCAGAGTGGTGCGGTAATGGCTTTCAGAATCCTTGATAAGCTCAATATGCCTGCGTCTGAAATATGTTCCGTCATATCTGCAATCGGCAATCATGACGAGCGCACAGCTCAGCCTGTTGACCCCATAGCGGCGGCTCTTATCATTGCTGATAAGACAGATGTGCGCAGAAGCCGTGTACGCAATACTGCAATCATGTCCTTTGACATACACGATCGTGTGAATTATGCTGTTACAAGCTCGGAGCTTTCCGTTTCTGAGGACAAAAAGAGCTTTATTCTTAAAATGGAAATTGATACGGATATTTCCTCAGTGCTGGAATATTTTGAGATATTTATGGATCGTATGCTTCTTTGCAAGCGTTCAGCTCAATTCTTTGGTATGGCGTTTAAAATTATCATGAACGGCAGTACCGTATTATAATGTAAATAACCATATGAACAAAGCGTTCAAGGGTTAAAATAAAAGGCTTAAAGCCAATGTAAAAACACAGGAGGTTTTTCAAAATGATTTCATCTTATCCCCATCTTATTGACCTTAATGACTATCCCGCATCATGGTGGCAGGAGGTCGTTGATTTAGGTGAAAAAATCAAGAACAATCCCGAGATATATTCCGGCGCATGCAACGGCAAGATTATGGCAACGCTGTTCTATGAGCCTTCAACACGTACTCAGATGTCCTTCCAGACAGCAATGCTCCGTTTGGGCGGTAGACTTATCGGATTCGACAATCCCGCAAACTCCTCTGTATCCAAGGGTGAAACCCTCAAGGACACAACCAAAATTGTAAGCAGTTATGCAGATATTCTGGTTATGCGTCACCCTGTTGCAGGTGCGGCTAAGGCAGCTGCGCTTTCTGCTGATTGTCCTGTTATCAACGCAGGTGACAGTGGTCATCTCCATCCTACACAAACTCTTACTGACCTTTTAACACTGAAATGTGAAAAGGGTAGACTTGAAAACCTCACCATTGGTCTTTGCGGCGACCTGATTAACGGTAGAACCGTTCACTCCTTGATTAAGGCTATGTCCTGCTTCAAGGGCAATAAGTTTGTGCTTATCTCCACCCCTGAGCTTATGCTTCCGTCTTACATCAAGGATATTCTTAAAGCAAGTGGCTGTCCGTTTGAGGAGGTTACATCTCTGGAGGAGGTACTGCCTGAGCTTGACGTGCTGTATATGACACGTATCCAGCAGGAACGATTCAAGAGCCGTGAAGAGTACCTCGCACAGAAGGATACCTATGTTCTGACGGTAAAGAAGATGAAGGCAGCCAAGCCTGATATGATAGTGCTTCATCCTCTGCCCAGAGTCGATGAAATTGAGGTAGAGTTGGACGAGGATCCCAGAGCTATGTATTTCAATCAGGCAAAGTACGGTATGTATGTACGTATGGCACTTATCATTACCATGCTGAACCTCAACACAAAGACAACCCTGCTCCATGGCAAGACCTACAGCGGCGTTGCCTGCAAGAACCCCAACTGTATCACTTGTACTGAGAAGTATCTCCCCAAGAGCTTCGTTTCTATCGGTGAAACACTGTTGGAATGTGAGTATTGCAGTGATAGAACACTGGTTTGATTCAATTGACAATGGACGTTTGTTGTGTCCTGCTTTGTGAAATTGATTAATGATTTTGCCGTTATGCGACAAAATAAAAAACTAAAGGCTATCGTTTTAACAAAACGATAGCCTTTTTGCTACAACACAGCAATTGTTAGTGCATTAAGAACCTGTGCCTGTATAGGACATTGCGCCTTTCATCCAGAACTTATAGCTCAGGTAGAAAAATACTACACCGAAAACAGGGGACAACCAGGAGAGAAGTGGTACTGTATCGGGACGGAGTAGTACAAGGCTGGGGTAGTAGGCGATAAATGCAATGGGTATCAGAAAAGTGAAAATAAAGCGGAAAACGGGATTGAAAATCGTGATGGGATATTTTGCATAATCCTTGAAGCGTGTAACCAGATCTAGGATATAGAATGAATTCTGAATCCAAAAGCAGGTTGCTGCGGCTGCGTTTTGTAGTGCAATCATTACAAGGGATGCGGTAATAAGAAACACGATAACTTTCAGTAACATAAGAGGTGTAAAGCCTAAATCTAGCTTGTACCAGGAATAGGCGAGAGTACCTATGCCAAAGGCAAGCTGTCCCAGACCCTTTATGTCGAAAACTTCGGACTGATAGTAGAAGAAGAGATTTATAGGACGAAAGCAGTATTTCACGAAATCTCCTGAGTAAACATACATTCTCAAGCTCCAGTTGTTGTCGAAGAGGCACTGAACAGGCGTAAGTGCAACCAGTGAGAAGCCATATAGAAAAAGCATCTCATGATAACCCCAACCGCCAACTGACGGGAAACTCCTGAATATAATCCAGAAACTTACAAAGCCTGCAATGTTTGTGAAAATCATGCCTATGGTGGAGATGATGAAATCTGCACGGTAGCTCATTTTGCTTTTTATGTCCTGCGCAAGGATTTTGCCGTATATTCTGAGATAAAAGCTAAAATTTCTTTTCATGGCTTATCCTCCGTTCACTGTAATCTGTTTGAGTGATACTTTCCAGAAAAGTTGGCTTATAATAAGCATTGCCACGCACCAGAAGAGCTGTGTACCAAGAGTTGTAAGCAGAGATATGGGTTCAGGCGAACCGTCGAGAAGTACAGTCAAAGGTGCGTTGTAGATGGACTGGAAGGGTAGGTGATATACAATAGTTTTAAGCGGCTCAGGGAAGAAGGCGATGGGTATGGTTGCGCCGGAGAGGAGCATTACAATCACCTGCTTCATAATATTGATTCCCCAAATTGACTCGGTGTAAAGGCATATTGTACCAACAAGGAAGTCGATGCTGTAGTTTATGGATATTGACATTACTGTCGATATTGCAAAGAATATGAGATTTAGTCCCAGTGGAACTGCTCCCTTTGTAACCAGTGCCACCACAATAAAGGTAGGCAGAAAGGTGAAGAAAAACTGCGTCACAAATGTACCTGAGTAAGACCAGAAGAGAAATTTGCGGTATTCCATGGGCTTTAAAAGGTCAAGGGCGATTTTGCCTGACTGTATGCCTCTGCCAATCTCCCATACTATGTACATCTCCATAAAATTAGAAAGTGCTGTTGCAAGTACAAGATAAATCAGAGTGTCGGAAAAGGTCATGCCGTTTACAACATCTGTGCCTGCAGAGGCGTAGATCGCTTTCCACAGAAAGTAGACTACTATGAGGTAGAGCAGGTTTCCTGCAACAATAACCAGAGTAGATAGTCTGAACTGAAGTGCCTCGATTATACCTGCACGGGTAAGGGTAAGATACTTCTTTAAATTCATACCGCACCACCCTCGTATATCTTTTTGATAACCTCCTCGGTGGAGATTTCCTGGAGCTGCATATCCCTTATAGAAAAGCTTTTCTGGAGGTTGCTAAGTACGTCTATAACAGCATTCTTCTCCTCATCGACCAGTATGGAAATCCACTCGTCGTCTGAGGATACGCTGAACTGGGGTACAGCGGCTCTTATCTTTTCTGCCTGCGCTGAGATGTCACCGTCAATACGGATTTTCAGGGTGCGGTAGGAGCCGAAGAAACCTTTCAGATGTTCAATGTCATTATCGTAGAGCATTCTGCCTTTGTCTATGATAACAATACGCTGACACAGTGCGTCAACATCACCCATGTCGTGAGTGGTGAGAATAACGGTTGTATTCTTTACACGGTTAAGCTCTTTTATTAGGAGGCGTATTTTCGCCTTCATGGAAACGTCAAGACCGATTGTAGGCTCGTCCAAGAATACAATCTTTGGATTATGGAGAAATGCCGCCAGGATGTCACTTAGAGTACGCTGACCCAGTGACATTTGCCTTACAGGCTTGTGAAGAAGAGCGTCTATATCTACAAGTGAACGGTAAAGCTCCATCATGCTTTCATAGTCCTCGTCGGAAACACCGTATATATCCTTCAGAATTTTGAAGGATTCAACAAGAGGAAGCGCCCACCAGAGCTGTGAACGCTGTCCGAATACAACGCCTATTTCCTGGGCATTTTTAGCTCGTTCCTTGTACGGAACATTTCCGCCTACTAGAATTTCACCTGAGGTAGGCTCTAATATTCCCGTCATCATTTTTATGGTAGTGGATTTGCCGGCACCGTTGGGACCCAGGTATCCCACAATTTCACCCTGCCCGACAGTCATTGAGATGTTGTCAACAGCACGGACTATCTTGTAATCTCTGGAAAACAAATCCTTGATGCTGCCCTTTAAGCCCTCGTGCCTGTTCAGTACTTTGAATTCTTTTGTGATGTTTTTGATTGTGATTATGTCTGACATGGTATGCTTTCCTTTCATTAGAATTGTTTCGGTTTACACTAAGTGGAATTATTCTTTGAAAGATTAAGAATAACATAAAAAAGATATATTGTCAATGAAAACCTATAAACTGTAATTGTTTTGTAATTAAATAATAAATCCGGAAATCTCAGGTATACTCTGATTTTTTAGTGTCACTACGATATAGAAAAATTCAAGGCTCACCCAAGATTAGGTGAGCCTTTTTTGTATTATATTCTTAATTCAGGATAATAAAGCCGATGTTAAGATAGGTTGCAAAGAGTACCCATAAAAGATAGGGGACGTTTATATAGCCTGCCGGGGGATTTATTCTTCTAAAGACTTTAATCATTGTCATGATAAGGATTATGAGCAGCCCCAGTACACCGGCAGCTATTTCAATCTGTTCAAAACGGAAGAATACAATACTCCACATGAAGTTTACAAAGAGCTGTGCTATGTAAACACGGAGTGCTTTTTGTTTCTCTTTTATTGAGACCTCGGCGTTGCTTACCATATATGCCGAAATACCCATCAAAGCATAGAGTACCGCCCATACGATTGGAAAGACTATTCCGGGAGGAGCAATGGGAGGCTTTATAAGAGTATTGTAAAATGAGGAGAAGTTACCTGAGAGCAGGCTTGATAGCACGCCTACAAGCTCTGTTCCCACTATGAATATAAATAGTTCTGCCCATTTGGTTCTTTTATCCATTTCGCACCGCCTTTTATATATGGTATATATTAATTGTATGCGAATTGTGTTTATATTATTCAATTATTCAGCAGTTTGCGGATTTGTTTGTGAGGGCTATTATAGTTGGGGTGTGAGGATAATCAATGAGGGTGACGTTAGGGATTGATGATAGTTTTACAAAAATGTCTTGTTTTTTTGGAAAAAATGCGTTATAATTATAATAACGATTGAATCGCTTTGTATATGAAGACGTGGCGTCTATTATCATGGAGGTGAATCCAATGCAGCATATGGTGTGTTTTATGGATGTTGAGACTGTTTAAAATATGCAATCTAAAGCCTGAACACTAAAAAATCACAGGAGGTAATTTTATGAAAAAGAAATTATTTAGCGTACTCATCTCTTTTATAATACTTCTGACATCACTCGTATCCGTTACAACAAGTGCAGAAGAAACAATCAACATCCTTGAAACCTACACATTTGAGGAATTTATGGAACTTTCTAAAGAAGAAATATGTGCTATATCCGATGAAGTGGCAGAGGCTTATGCTTACTATGAACAGTCCTCATCTTATGAAGAGAGCATATTTATACTCCACGTATTAATAGACGAATCATATAAAGAAAGCAATATGGCAGAACTGTTTATGTATCCTGATGATATGATACATGGAGAATATTTCATAGTAGATGGTGATGATTATGAAGTAACCCGCGTTCTGGATTGTACATTTAATTTTGAAAGGTATCTGATAAACTCCGGTAACGTTTATGATGCGCACTTGAAAACTGCACTAGTTCTCTGGTTTGATCTCAATCCGGTCACTATCTTTTGTACCATTGAAACAAATTCATATGAATCTAAGATTGGTGATATAGACCAAAACGGGACAATTGACATTGATGATGCCACAAATGCCCTCTCCATTTATGCAAGAACTGCAGCAGGACTATCTGTTGATAGCTATACTGAGCAGCAGCGTATAAATGCTGATGTAAATAATGACAGTATCATTGATCTCAGTGATGCGACTGCTATTCTCATGTACTACGCACAAAATGCTGCCGGACTTCAGCCTACTTGGGATACAGTACTTGCTTAATTAACAAGCATATATGAAAAATCCGTCTGAACTAAAGTTCAGACGGATTTTTTTCTGGAGCTTGTGACAGGATTTGAACCTGCGACCTGCTCATTACGAATGAGCTGCACTACCACTGTGCTACACAAGCATTACTTAATTTTACAACAGATATTATAACACAGCAGACTTGATTTGTCAAGTGAGGATGTGAGATATTTTACCGCTTTACCGCAGCAACAGCAGGTTTTTAGGCGATTTGACGGGATTTGGCTATGAAAAGTCAGCATTATAGATTTTTCTACAAAAAAACTGAGAAATTCCAAAAATGTTATTGAATTCTCAGACGGAGTGTGCTATAATAAACGTAACTAATTTTAAGTCTAAAGGAAGGTTACATTATGAAAAAGAAAAATAGAGCTGTCTCCGCACTTGGAGTAATTGTTTCAATCATTCTTATTATTGTAGCGGCTACAACACTGCTCACTACAGTACTTTTTTCAAAGCAGGATACACCTAATCTGTTCGGATATTATCTCTATCTCCAGAAGAGCACTGCTATGGAGGTTGCAGACAACGATGATGACGCTGCTTCCATCCACGCTGAAACCGTGGTTTTCGCTAAGGAATATAATGGTACAGACCCTCTGTCCGTAAATAATGCAATTCTCTGTGTTCTGGCACCCGATGACAGCTCACCGGTTGAGGATAAGGATTCCAACGGCTATGCTATCCGTAGAATTCTCAGTATTGAGCCTAACGATGAAACAGGCGAACTGCTTTACTACCCAACAACAATGCAGGCTGACCGTGTTGGTACTGAGCCTGCTATCACAGGTAGCTCTATTCTGGGTATCTGTGATTTTGAACATGCTGGACTTTATTCTTATATCACATTTGTACAGTCACTTCCCGGAATTCTGCTTCTGTTGGCTCTGCCCTGTGTTCTACTGATAGTAATGCTCATTGCAAAGATGGTTCGTTCCAGAAACCGCAGACTTGAAGAAAGTGCCTATGCTTTTGAAGAGAGCTACGACGAGGTTCCCGGTGAGGATGTTTACGATGGTGACTACGCTGATGAGGAATATGAAGAGGAAGAACAGTACGAAGAGGACTACTCCTCTGAACAGCCTGCACAGGCTCCTCTCTACTCTCCCGAAATTAGCAACACAAGCACACTTGACCGCAAGCGTGTTTCCATTGCACAGAACTTTACACCTAAGGCAGTAAACCCCAACTCTCCTTATCAGAAAGCAAGAACAATGCAGTTCAAGGCACAGAAGGATGTCCCGATTCTTAATCATGCACCCTATGATCAGCCTCAGGCACAGGAAGGCTATGTTGGAAAGTATTCCGCAGAGCCTGTACAGCAGCCCGCTATGCCTGTTTACGATGATGCAGCAAATGCATATGTACAGGAACAGCCTGTTACTCCCTACAGAGGTACACACGAGGCTGATGGTACATCCGGAGGCAGAGTATTCAAGAGCGGTAGCTCTGTTACAAGTACATTTAGACGTCCCAATGTTGATGACATTCTGAATGGCGATCCGCTGGCACGTCCTGTGGCTGAGCCTGCTGAAAGAAGAGCACCCGCTCCTGCACCTGAAAAGAAGCCCGCATCCGCTCTTGCAGCTGCAAGAAGCAGAAACAAGGTTGATACAGCATCTGTTGACGATCTGTTGGCTATGATTGAAAATCAGAAGAAGAATCTTTAATCATAAAAGAAAGGACTGTCCGCTTGGACAGTCCTTTTTGTGCTTTAATTGCATATACGTATTCGTATATCTTACTATTTTAGATGGTGATGATATAATAACAAGCCTGCCGCAATTA
>CAZQMA010000044.1:0-14907 GCA_964594275.1 uncultured Ruminococcus sp.
CGCCCGCCTGTGCGGCGAGATTTACGACTACGGAAAAGTGATATTTTTCAAATAGCCCGTCGATCTGCGCGATTGCCGCGGGCGAACTCCCATGTGGAGTCTGAATGCGCGGCGGTAAGTTTCTCGATCTCGCGAATGCAGTATTCCTTGATGGAAACGTCATAGTAGTCCTGACAACGCTTGACGTTGTATGCCAAATATCAATGTCAGCACAGACAATCCAACGAATATAAGTAGTGATACTGTAGGATATGGTGATTCACTTTTTATAAGTGAAATGTATGGAATAATAGTCAACAAATACAGAATTGTTCTTGCTGTCCAATAATCATCCGTGAATATTGCTATTAATTTTAATACGATGTAAAAACCATTATCGATTGAGAAATCTGTCATCAAATCGATCCATGAATATCTATATACCTGTAACCAATAGCTATTATAGTATGAGACGCTATCATAACAAACAGATGTTTCTCTGAAAGCTCCTAAAAAAGAATCAGAACTAGTGGAATAATATAATAATATCGTATTCGCACATTGTTTGTTAAACTTAAAACATTTTTTTCAACAGTTGCCCTGAGGTATACTTCCATAAATCCACCGTACAACAACGCTATAAGCAAAATAATGTATAATACCATTTTATATGCACACTCAAATCAACTTTAAATATACTTCCCAATCTGCGAATACACTTTTTGTGTTGAACAATTTAGCGCATTCTCGCATCCTGTTACAAATTTCCGTCTGCTCATCTTTCATATTTTCACGCATGGCACTCGAAAGTTTTTCGACATTTCTAACTGGAACAAGCAGCGATTGATTAGTACCCCCAAATAACATCTTCGGTCCCCCACATGGACAATCCGTGGAGACGCACGGAAGCCCCAACGCCATCGCCTCCATTAAAAAATTCGGCATCCCTTCATAATCAGAGGAAAGGACAAACAATTTTGCAGATTTGATTGTATCTGCAACATTTTTTACTCTTCCCGGCAGGAGAATGCGCTCCTGCATATGAAGCTCGGCGATCAATGCTTCCAGCTCCGGACGTAATTCACCCTCACTATATATGAATGATACACTTTACAACAGAAGCAATACCGTTTCCATTAGATGTACTGTGACTATGTATAATAGTTGTTAACACCCGAACCGGGAAGAAGATCATGTTTATTATATTTGCTTTGGGCAGTTTGCTGTTGGGCGGAATTATCGATATATATGTTGGCAAACTGATTATCCGTCCCATCCAAAACATGGGCAATGCTTTTGATGAGCTTTCCAAAGGAAACTTTGACGTAAAGATACGGGAAAATGAGAGAATCATGGAAATTCGGGAAATGGCACAGCGATTTAATGCCATGACTTATGACCTTTCTCACATAGAAACCTTGCGCAGCGATTTTGTAGCCAATGTTTCCCATGAGTTCAAAACTCCCATTGCCGCAATCGAAGGATACGCAACGTTGCTGCAAAATCCAAGTCTATCTAAGGATAAGCATGAGCGTTATGTAGAAAAAATCCTTGAAAATTCACGCAGGCTTAGCAGTATGTCAGGCAACATTCTTCTGTTATCCCGATTGGAAAATCAGGAAACCGTGCCAGATCAGACAGAGTTTCGACTGGATGAACAAATTCGTCAATGCGTGCTCATGCTGGAAAATAAATGGATGGAAAAGAAAATTGAACTGGATATTAATCTGAGCAAAATGACCTACTATGGGAGCCAGAGCCTGTTGGAGCAGGTATGGCTGAATTTGCTAGACAATGCAATCAAACATTCTCCTGTGGGCGGCATTATCACGCTCAACGCTAATCGGCAAGACGATAAAATATATGTAACTTTCACAGACCACGGAGATGGTATGAACGATGAAGTGCAAAAACATATTTTTGAAAAATTTTATCAAGGCGACCCGTCACGAAAAGCCGAAGGAAACGGGCTGGGTCTGGCACTGGTCAAGCGAATCATGGATCTGTGCAAAGGAACTGTTACTGTTCGCAGTTATCCGTCAAAAGGTGCAACATTCATTGTTGCACTGCCTGACCATCAATAATGAAAAAATCCACAGCTAATCCCTACTTTCATGGGATGCTGTGGATTTTTTTCTTTAAAAGCGATGATTACCGGCTTTTTGATTGTTTCTTACATCAACGCTATTAATATGCGAGCTTTTTAATTCCATAAGCCGTCAGGGCTGTACAGGAAGTTCATTGATAACGCTGAGGAGATACTGAAGCAGTGCGGCTGCGTCAGAGCTGTTTACTACGCCGTCAGCATAGCAGTCAGCGTTCAGTGTCTGAACCTCGTTGAATACAACCAGATTTGCAATAAACTTGTTTATGTGAACAAGGTCAACCATGGAAAGCTTGCCATCTGCATTAGCATCGCCGATGAGGCTTGCTTCTGTACTGTTGCCGCTTGTGGCTGTGGTTGTGGTTGTAGTTGTAGTTGTGGTTGTAGTTGTAGTTGTGGTAAGCTCGTCTGTGGTGGTTGTAGTTTCAGTGGTAGTAATCTCTTCGGTAGTAGTTGTTGTTGTTTCTGTAGTAGTTGTAGTAGTCTCTGTGGGAGTTGTAGTTGTGCCGCTTGATTCGAGACCATCAATTATAGCATAATAAGCAGGCTTTGCTGTGTAGTCGCCATTGAAAATCAGAGGGCACCTATCAGCTCTCCAGCTCTTGTCATCGGTTGTACCCCACAGAACTACTGCGGAAATAGAATCTGAATATTTTACAAGAACATCCATGATGTCACTGTAATATTTAGCCTGAGTTTCAAAGCCAGTCTCAGATACGTCAGCTGTAGTTGCATCAAGCTCTGTAATCTGAACGTCAAGACCTGTTTCAGTAAATGCCTTTATAGCCTTTTCATAGGCAGAAACTCCCGGGAATGATACGTCAAGGTGAGACTGACAGCCGATACCGTCAATAAGTCCCTTCTCCTTTAAGTTGTTAGCCATCTCAATAATAGCTGCTGTTTTGCCGGGCATATATTCATTGAAGTCGTTGTAGTAGAGCTTAGTATCCTCGGGAGCATACTTTCTTGCATATTCAAAAGCATACTCAATGAAAGAGTTATCTCCGAAAATCTGTACCCAAGGAGAGGTCTGTTCGCTACCTGAGTTTGCACCGGGCTTACGAGCAGAGCCATCATCCAGATAGCACTCGTTTACTACATCGTATGCATAGAATTCAACCTCCGGATACTCAGTTTTCAGTGCTGTGAAAACATTTTTGATGTAGTTTTCAAGTCTCTGAAGCATTACCTCTTCGGAAACCCATGCGCCGCCTTCTTCATAATTTTCACGGAAGAACCAGTCAGGTGTCTGCTGGTGCCATACAAGAACGTGTCCACGCATAGGAATGTTGTTGTCACGTGCAAAGTTAAGGATGCTTCTTGCCGAACTCAGATCAACCTGAGGATTAACGTTGCTGCCTTCAGCGATAGATGCCTCCCTGTCAAGAAGAGCGTCAGGCTTCATTTCGTTGCCTGCGGTAATGCTATTGAAGTGCTTGAGAATAAGATCCTGTGTTGTCTTAGGTGCAAGCTCAGCTGCTGTACAAGCTGTACCGAACTTGAAATAGTCTGCGTAAACATCCTTGAGTGATGCGATATCTGTCTGGATGTCATATGTAGCGGCGCTTTTCAGCACGAAATCGTCAACGTAAATTTTTGCTGTATCATTACATTCAAAGTAGATATAAACTTTGCTTACATCATTTGTAAAGCTGAACTTTACATCTTCAAAGTTCTGCCATTCGCCCTGGCTTACTACAGACTTGAGGTTACTGTAATGGCGTGTGCCACCTGCGTCAGTGTACTCCATGCTCATATTAATGTTGTTATACCATTCTGTACATACAGCCGCACTTACTGTGTACTCAACTCCTGCTTCGCAGTATGCCTCAACCGCAAACTGAGGACCATTCCATGATTTCTCTCTGTTGCTTACACACATAGACTTGCTTCCGCTGTTTGCCTTGTCAGTAACGGCTGCTATTGTTTCTACGCCACCTCTGCCTGTAAAATCGCTTACATTGCCGTCCTCAAAATCGTTTGAATAGATAATCACTGCTTCTGATGCCGCATCAGCAGGAAGTGTGACCATCGTTGACGGAACGATTGCCGTACCAAGCAACACTGCGCTGAGAAGTCCGGCTGTGACTTTGTTTCCCTTCATTAATAAAACCTCCAAAAAAATTTTTCTATAGCACGGTTTCCCAATACAAAACCATACCTATTCTTTATTTTACTACTCTCTTTATTTATTGTCAATAGTTTGTTTCAATGTGAAAGATTTTTTGTGCAAAGCCTACTAACTCAAACAAGTTTTTAATTACATTCTGCACAAAACATTTCTACGTATTTTATACGATATTTATTAAGAATTACTGCACTATATATTCTTACATTTAAGCTAGTTAGCTCCTCTATTGGTAATAGTTATATACATATGCATAAAAGATTTGTGCAACTCAAACAACTAAGCCCTTTACAAATAAAAAAAAGTATGATATAATATAATTATATCATACTAATAAAGAACCGAGGTGAACTTATGTATAAAAATCACAAATTAATAGGATTATGTATTGCAAGAATCCAGGAGGAAGGCAACTTCGTATGTGTACGTGCAATTAATAAGCACGCCGTTGAAAATGGCTATCGTATACTCGTTTTCAACTCCTGCTCCGACCTTTACGCTCAGAAAAATGCTGACGAAAAGACTGAGAGCCAGGTTTTCAGTCTGATTCCCTATGATATTCTTGATGCTATGATTATCTTCGGCGAAAGTATCCGTGACGATTCTATAATCAATAAAATAGTCACCAATTGCCATACTTGTGGAATACCTGCAATAACCATTGATTATCATGTAAATGGTTGTATAAATTTCGCATTTGACTACTCCAATGCCTTTGAAAAACTTTGCCGCCATATCATTGAGGATCACGGCTTCAAACGAGTAAACATGATTGCCGGATATAAGGGAAACCGATTCTCCGATGAACGTATTGATGCTTATAAACGTGCCCTGAGAGAAAACGGCATACCATTCAAAAGTGCATACTTAGGCTACGGCGATTTCTGGGATGAACCAACTATAGCCGTTATGGAGAAATGGTTTGACTGCGAAAATCCTGACATACCGCAAGCTATTATCTGTGCCAACGACACTATGGCTGTTACTGCCGGACGTTTTCTCCAAAACAGAGGATACCATATTCCCGAGGATATAGTTATAACAGGCTTTGACGGTATCATGGAAGCAGAGTATTTTATTCCGCCCATAACCACCTGTACTCAGGATTACGAAACCTTAGGCAAGGAAATTATCAAGGTAATTGAAAAACATTCTGCCGGTGAGCCTTTCAGCATGAACCATTCTATCGCTTTTCATATGAAAAAAGCTCAATCCTGCGGCTGTATAAATACCATGCCGTATAATACAAATATGATGATGAGCAATCTCCTTGAACGTCTAAAACGTGGTCAGACTCGTGAAGCCGCCATGTGTGAGCTTCAGACTGCTATAGGAAACATGAAAACTATCTCCCAACTGCGTGAAATTATTATAGATAAATTCGTATTCCACAGTATTGTTTTGGCTATCAACGAAGATATTTTCCGTCCGCCATACACAGCCAATAAGTATAAAGGAGACACACCTTTTTCCGACAATGTCAATATCATCTGTCAGCGTTACCACTGGGTATTAAATGAGCCTTGTATTGTACGCAGAAGTGTTCTTGCTCCTGAGCTGGAAAAATTTCTCGAACATACAGACCCTATCATATTCTGTGTTGTACACTTTGTTGACCTGGTTCTGGGTTACTGCGTCATGCAGCCAGAAATGCAGATAATTGAATACGAAAAAGTAAACAGCTTCATGTACGCCATAGATTCCGCTCTGGGTATATTCCGGAACAGAATGAATATAAAATACATCAACACTCAGCTTACCAGCGCCAATGATGAGCTTGAAAAACTCTACATACACGACCACCTGACAGGTCTCTTTAACAGAAGAGGTTTTTACCGTCAGTTTGAAGAGCAATATGAAAGTGCAAATGAACGACGGGATTTGTTTATAATAATAATCTCCGCTGACTTGGACGAGCTGAAACACATTAATGATACATACGGTCACAAGGAAGGCGACAATGCTATTATTACAGTTGGTCACGCCCTTGTCACAAGCGCAATACAGGGTGAAATCTGTTCACGATTCGGAGGAGATGAATTTACCGTTGCAGGTATCGTCTCATATTCACCGGGCTACTTTGAAAGCTTCAAAAAGCGTTTTCGCTCTTGTCTTGATGAATATAACAAGATAGCAGGCAAGCCTTATTCCGTTGAAGCCAGCATCGGCTTCTGTGCTCAGCCTGTATACACTCAACTATCCCTGGAGCAGATGATAAAGTTAGCGGATGATATGATGTATCAGGATAAAGTAAACCGCAAGAAGCTTAGAAGATCGTAAAAGGAGCTGAATACTAATGCATAAAACGGGACTATACTCTCTGTCTCTGCTATATACTGACCAGACAGACCTTGAATCATTTATACGAAGGCATTGCAGTATCACCGAAAAAAACCGCGGTGAATGGCTTGTATGCATACACACCTGTATCCACGGCAAAAAAGAAGCTCAGCGCATTGCTCAGGAGGTAAACGCCTGCCTACCATATGCACGTATTATCGGTACAAGTGCGACATCCGTTATCTACAACGGCACCATATACGACGACCAGTGCCTTATTATTTTCACTCACTTTGACAAATCCACGGTAGAGGTACACAAAGTCGTCTATACTAACTACTCCCCCGGTGAAATAGCTCACCTTACAAAATACTTGCTCCTGAGGCCTAATACAACAGCTATGATGGCGTTTTTCTCAGGTGCATACTTCCATGCTCAGGAATACGTTGATGAGCTGCGGGAGTTGAAAATAACATTCCCGATTGCAGGCGGTCTTGTAAGCCCCAACCATGCAGGACCATTTGTCTTTGACGAATACGGTTCTTACACTGATATTCTCATGTTTGCTACCTTTAACAGTGACTATCTTCACACCTATGCAAGCATCATAGGCGGTCATGAGCCGTTCAGCGATGAATATGTTATCACTGAGATGAAAGATAACGAGATTATCAGCGTAAACCTTCAACCTGCGGCACAGTGGTTTTCTGAGAAGCTTCAGATTGAAGAGTTTACTCAGAACGACATGTCTCCCGAAGATGTAAAGGTGGATTCCCTGCTGAGATTCCCAATTGTTCTCTCTGATAATGTGCACTACAGCCGATTTTTGCACTACTCAGAAAAAACTCATAACCTCTCTACATACTCTGCAAGCATGATTGCAGGTCAGAAGTTCAGAATCAGCTATTTAAGTCCTCTAACTGCGGCATCGGAGCTGAAACAAATCTGTTATGAGCTGAAAACCAAGCCCTGTCAGGTTATCTTCTCCTATTCCTGCGTTTTCAGAAAGACATTTCTCAATCACTGCTCGGAATGGGAGCTTACTCCATTTAATAAGTGCAACATCTGTGGTGCGTTCATGTACGGCGAGCTAGGCTCATGGAAAGGAACCAACCTCCTTTCCACAGGTTCAAACTGCCTTTTAGGCTTCTCTGAATCGGATTACACCTATCTGCCTGTCAATCCTGCTCCACTTGAGAATATTCAGATTCTTGACGATGACTGGGACGACGTTTATCAGCACATGCTGAGACTCCAGACTAAATCCACAGAAAGCCAGAACTTCCGTATAAGTTCTCAAGTTCTGGAACAGGAGCGGAACATCTGCAATACTATTTTCACCGACAAGGAAACAGGACTTGAAAACATCACAAAGTACCGATACGACAAAGTTCATAAGCAGTACAATAAGATATGCATGATTTCAATTGAAAAGGCGGTTGTAATTGCAGGCAGACTGGGAGAAAAGGCACTTACCAATCTGCTGTGCAAAAATATAGCTCAGGTGCGTGAGCTTCTGGACGACGATGACTACAGCCTCTACATTTTCGACTCATGTTCATTCTTCTTAACCGCTCCGGCAAGCTTCCCCGACAAGCTCTTTCTCAGTAAAACAGAACAGATTTTTGAAGCATGCAGCTCCTGCTTCACAGAAAGCTTCAACATTACTGCGATAAACAACTTCTATGTTGTAATGAACGAGCGTAATCTACTTGAAAAAGTACAGTTCTGCATATCATCATGTGTTGACGATAATGCCCGCTACCATGTTTATAATCCCGACAACTTCTATCAGGCAAAGGTGATGGATGACCGTATTTTCATGACTAACGTTATCAGCGACGCTATAATGTTCAACCGTGTTATACCCTATTTTCAGGCGATACATGCTAACGATACCGGGAAATGTCATCACTACGAAGCACTTATGAGAATTGCTGACCGTACCGGCAGAATCTACTCACCCGGTCAATTTCTGGAAATTTCCAAGGAGTATCACCTCTACCTGCAAATATCACATATTATGATTCAAAAGACAATTGAGATTTTCAAGGGACGTGAGGAGGCTGTCTTTATAAATCTTTCGGCATATGACATAAACTCCGAACAGACCCGCAAATTTATATATAACTTACTTGAGAACTTACCTACTGAGACTTGTAACAGAATCACATTTGAAATACTTGAATCAGAAGAACTGAACAACTTTGATGAGTTGATAGTCTTTATAAACCACGTCCGCAAATACGGCATAAAAATTGCTATCGACGACTTTGGCTCAGGCTACTCAAATATGTCGGTTATAATCCGCATAAAGCCTGACTATATAAAAATTGACGGTGACATCGTAATAAACTGCGACAAGAACAAGACAAAGCAGGTCTGCCTTAAAGCCATTGCAACTATTGCTGAAAGTCTGGGAGCAGAGATGATTGCTGAACGTGTTGAGAACGTCGAAGAACAAATGATAGTTCAGAGCTACGGCATACAGTATACTCAGGGCTACTACTACGCAAAGCCAATGTCATATACCCAGCTTAAAAGTACTAAACCATAAAGAAACACCGAGGCGAATGCCTCGGTGTTTCTTTGTCTGTTATGCAGTTACGGGAAGAGTATCGAATACGCCAAGCATAAATTTCAGTAGTGCGCCTGCGTCACTAGCTGAAACCAGTCCATCGCTTACACAGTCAGCATTTATCAGCTGTTTTTCGTTTAGGTCAAGTAGTGACGCATTGTACTTATTAAGATATACAAGGTCAACCATGCTTCTTGTGCCATCCAAATTCAAGTCACCGATTAAAGCGTCTGCCGGTACGGATGTTGCGGTTGTAGTTGTGGTTGCGGGCTTATCATCAGGTGTTGTACCGTCCGGCTCAATGCCCCATACTAATTCGCCATCAACATAAACAGGAATAAGCTCTGTAAGAAGAAGCGTATCCTCACTTATTTCCAGACCCTCACGACTGTAGTCGTTAGAGTGATCCCAGTTGGTTTCAAAATTTGCATCCATGTCACCGATGAGTCCAAAGTGGAAAGTGCGTGTACCATAGAACTCACAGCCCTCCCAGCTGATTTCAACGTAATACATATTGTCCTTTACATGTACAGGCTCAGAAATGGTGGCAAAGGATTCGCCGTTGGTGTTGGCGTTTTCCTCATCGTAGTAGATTTCGACAATAACATCGTCAATCGTCTGACCTGCCGCAACAAGCTCACTTATATCAAAGTAATAACGTGCCTTGATGTCATCAACATATCTAGGCGGAAGAGACGTGTCATTATAAACCTTAACCTCAATCTGAGAACGGGCTGTATTCTCCTGAACAACGCGGGCTGTAATGTAGTATTCGTTGATTTCACCCTTCATACTCTCTTCGGAGGGCGGGAAGTTATCCATAGGCTCGTGACCCGCATCACGTCCGTAGAACTCATAAAGACCTGCACAAGCACCTACAAAGCCGGCATTATAGTCAACAGCAACCTCGTTGTAGATATAGTCCTTAGTAATGTCAACATGGAAATCATCCTGATCCGGACCGCCTACCAGTGCACCCCAGAGTACATGTGTCTGGTCAGCTGGCTCATCCATGTTAAGTGTTTTGGAGCCGTGAGCTGCACGATGGTGAGGATGACAAGCACCGTTTTCCAGGTCATAGCCTACGATATAAGCTCTGCCCATAGGATTATCACCCATGATGTACTGCATCTGACCATACGCCCAGTCAACAAAAGTCATATCGCCCGTTTCCTTTGCATAAACCATTGCACACAACTGAGCAGCTGTATTATAACGTGCAGAACCATAGTTATTAAGCATTGAAAAACCTGCTGGAGTTTTGGCAAGAAATGCACCGTCTGTCTCAGGCAGGTCAGCAATCTCCTCAGCAGTGATGGTTGTATTCCAGATTACATCGTCAGGGCCGAAGTACTTATGGGATGTAACTGCCGGAACATTCTGACAATAATTGATATCGTTTGCTTCAGCGTTAGCGTGTGCTTCTGCCGCTTCACTCTCAGTCATGCCTGACCAGTACTCCAGATTCCAGCGGAAAATGTACCAATCACGTGAAATGTTTGTGATAGGAGCAAGCTTTGCAAACACACCGCCCCATACAGTATCCCAACAATGAACCCAGATATTCTGCCAACAGTTACCTGTGTCAGTGATAATCCTCTTCAGGTAGCCTGTATAGGGATGTGCACCCATATCACCTGTTACACTTTCGTCAACATGAATAATATGGTCGATGTAGTCGTAATTGCCTGTGCACTCATAGAGCCATACAGCAGCCCATGCCAGCTCATCATAGTCGTAGCTTGAAGTATAAAAACCGCCGTCATATCCAAGACTTGTAACAATATTACCATCTTCCTCGGAATGGGTTTCTCTTGCAAAATCGTAAAGGTCAAGAGCTACTTTAAGTGAACGCTCAGCGTACTCAGGCTCTGTTTCCTTGAAGTTCAGATAGTTGATAGCCAGTGATGCGGCAACGCCTGCACACATATCAGATGCAGGAGTTTCAGTGGTTGCAAAATATGCAGGTCTGGCAAAATCCAGAAGGTTCTCGTTCTGAAGCTCAGGTGCATTCCAATAATTGTGGTCGATGTTACCCTCACCTACCTGGTAACAGAAAGCAATCAGCTCGTCATTCTCATCATAAAACGCACAGTTAAGGTAGAAGTCATTGGTCCAGTGGAGAATATCCTCTATATGCCACTGCTGACCTGCATCAATAAACGCATCACGGAATTCATAGTAACCCCAGCCCACTGTAGATGAAGCATAGCTTCCGGGCAAACAGAACTTAACATGATCGCCTGCATCATGCCATCCGCCTGTTAGATCCATTGTACCGTCGCCGTCAGGGTCAAGTACATCACGATATTTGTCAATAAACTCTTGTGAAAGGTTGGTTCCTTTGAAGTCCTCTCCCATTGGCTTCAACGGAATCTCAGCATCCTCAACGTGACAGTCACCTCTCCATTCCAGGTTACCGCCTGTGATGCCGTCACCGCACTTGTTTGCATCGTAGAAATACATTGACAGCTGAAGTGCCTTGGCAAAGTTTACCTCGGTCTCTGATGCTGCCGCTTCCTCAGCTGTAACCGGCATAACAGCCAATCCGCTAAGCATTGCTGCACAGGTTGCTACACTAAGCAATCGCTTAAAAAAACTCATTTATATCTCCTCCTTAATTTCCGTGAAATCTAAACTTACTATATTTCACATAACAATTTTAAAACATTTAGTGAAAAAAGTCAAGTCTTTTTAAGAAAAATGATATTATACGCAATAAAAAAAGCTATACGGCACATAAGAATGCACCATGTAGCCTTTATAGTTATTCTAACATCAGCTAAGCCTAACCGATTGAACGTCCTCTATGGTAAGGGTTGTTAGGGTTTCATCGGAGATATCACCTGCCATTTTAGCAATACGGTTAGCCTGATTGGAAATAGCACAATCAACAAAGTTGCGGACATCACGTGCATTGGCAAAGTTTTCATCTGCCAGGGCACAACGTTTCTGGAAGAAGCCTATAACATGCGCTTCAGCTTCAGGAGAAGGTGTGAGAGCATATTTCTTGCACATACTGCGGAAAATCTCCATTAGCTCATGAGGCTTATAATCCTCAAATAGAATCTTTGTACGGAATCGTGAGTGAAGCCCGGGATTAGACTCCAAGAACTGCTCCATCTCATTCGGATAACCTGCAACAATAACGATAAAGTCGTTGCGATGATCCTCCATCTCTTTAAGGAGTGTGTTTACCGCTTCCATGCCAAAATCATTGGAACCTGATGCCGCAGTAAGGGTATAAGCTTCATCAATAAAGAGTACACCACCCATAGCCTGGTCGATTACCTTCTTGGTTTTAATGGCAGTCTGTCCTACGTATCCGCTTACAAGACCCGCTCTGTCCGTTTCAACAAGATGTCCCTTCTCAAGAATACCAAGCTTTGAGTAGATTTTAGCAAGCAGTCTTGCAACAGTGGTTTTGCCTGTACCGGGATTTCCCGAGAATACCATATGGAGAGACAGGGTAATTTCAGGGAGTCCACGCTCCTCACGGAGCTTTCGTACCTTGATAAGATTGATAAGAGATTCAAGCTCCGCCTTTACTTTTTCAAGACCTGTGAGACTGTGAAGCTTCTCCATAAGCTCTTCGAGCAGTTCAGCGGATTCATCCGCAACATGAACAGAGGTGTTTGTCTCATTTTCTTCGGAAGAAGGCGCAACAGATTGAATGTTTGCGGTAATGGTGAAACTCTCAGGTACCTTTGCTATACAGCTTTTCAAAGGGCTGCACCACAGTTTCAACTTCATGTTACGGGCTGAACGAAGCCTTACCATAATCTGTGCAATTGTAGTAGTCTGGAATATATCAGCAGTGCCATCCATTGCACTGAGCATAAGTCCCATTGAGTTTACAGTTTCCACAAAGAGCAGAGAAATGCTGCCTGTAGGATCACCCTCAAGCATATCAGCATCAGTAAACAGCTCAAGAAGTGAAATAAGGCTGTCACCGGCACTGGTCACAGTTATACGGCTTGTGGCAAGGAAACGGTTAATATAGTGTGCTGAAACATCATAGCCCATACATCTGCCAATAAAACTTATCTCATCATCACTAATATTACAGTTTGAATTAGCAAGACAGAGCATATATTTTAGGTAAGCAAAGCGGGCATATTCGTCAAGTGCCATGGTAACACCCGGAATATGTCTGCCCTTTGTCTGATAACCTTTACAAAGCTCGCATGTGTATGCAACAGCGATTTCAAGGTCGGATTTTCCCATTTCAGCAATCCTCCTTATTCTTCTGTATCACGGAAAATAACCATTCTCAGGTCATCATACATCTTCATGTAGGCATCAAGAAGCTTCTGGTTGGTGGTTTCACGCACTTTCACAATGTCCATTACAGCATTTGCACGAGCCTGACCTGCTATATCTCCAGGCACTGTCTGTCCGTTCTGACGTTCAAGCATATCAAGAGCTTTCTGTGTATGCAGATGGTCTTTCTGGAGCTGCTCCATAAGGCGCTGCACAGTCTCATAGTGCTTTTTCAATTCGTCAATGGTAAAAATGCTTTCTATCATTTTAAATCTCCTTCCGTGACAGTAGTAATAATTATATAAATAAGTATACTCTATTTCAAATAAAAAAGCAAGTTATTTTATGAGATATTATGAATTTTGATGAGACATAAAGGCTTATATGATAATTTTGCGAAAAGTATTGACTTTTTCGGGCATTGAGTGTATAATATAATAAATATAACAGAAAGGATGGACGTATATGAAAACAATACGTACACGTATAGCAGCTATTTTATTAGTTGCAGCTATGGGGATTACAATGAGCGCATGTAGCAACGACGAGGATAGCGTTACACCTGCTACTGAAGGCGCAGCAGTTACTGATAATAAGGATAACAGCGCAGAGGACAATGAGTCAACTGAAACCGTAAACAACGATGATGACAATACTGCTGAAGAGGAAACAGATGACTTAGAAAGCACTCTCAAGCATGAAATCGTATTTGCTCCTACAATGGACGGTGGCAATACTACAGGCAATATTCAGGATGCTACAGAACCTGCAGTTACTGAGACTGTTGTAGTTACAAAAGAAGTTGTGGTGACTGAAGCAGGCGGTGAAGCTGCTACCGATGCTAAGGGATCAACTATTACTGAGGTCGTTACAGAAGTACAACCTGTTACTCAGCCCTACACTCCCTCTATCCTATCTGACTACATCTACTGGCTGGATATGACAAAGGGCAGTGATGGCAAATATGACAAGGTGTTCAACGGTGAAATCTATGTATTTGAATTCAAGGTTAAGGAAAACACTCCTTCCGGCAACTATGCTATCACTCTTTCTGACCCTGACTTTGTAAACTGGGATGAAGAACAATTGGATGTAAAGACTGTTGATGGTTATGTTACAGTTGGTTCAGTACAGCCTACAGCATCCTCTCAGGTTCAGCCTGGTCAGTTTACTATCGCTGCAAGCTCTACAAAAGCAAATGCTGGTGACACCATTAAGGTTACACTCACTGCAAGCGATAACCCTGGTCTAGTTGGTTTGCTATTCAAGGTTGCATTTGATACAAACGCACTTGAATTGATTGATTCATATCCTGGCGAGGCTCTTTCATAAAAGTCTAAACTAAAACATTTAAGCCCCTCTTTCTTAGAAGAGGGGCTATTTATGTATCCTATTTATTAGTATATAACAAAAAAAGCTTTCATCACAAGATGAAAGCTTTTGGTGACCCGTACCAGACTCGAACTGGTGATGCCGCCGTGAGAGGGCGGAGTCTTAACCGCTTGACCAACGGGCCAAAATGGTGCACCATCGGGGACTCGAACCCAGGACCCACTGATTAAGAGTCAGTTGCTC
>CAZQMA010000045.1:0-14755 GCA_964594275.1 uncultured Ruminococcus sp.
GAACATTATGAATCACATCTGCCGCCTTACAGGTGCTAAGTACCACGTAGATGAAAAGACTGACGTTGCACTCCGTGTTATCACTGACCACATCAGAAGCACAACCTTTATGGTTGGCGATGGTGTTATGCCCTCCAACGAAGGCAGAGGTTATGTTCTTAGACGTCTCCTTCGCCGTGCTGCACGTTTCGGCAAGCTCTTGGGCGTAAAGGAAGCGTTCCTTTATAAGGTATGCGAGACTGTTATCAATGAGAACAAGAACGCATACCCTGAACTGGAAGAAAAGAAGAACTATATTTTCAAGGTTATCAGAAACGAAGAGGAATCCTTTGCAAAGACTATCGGCAACGGCGAAGCTCTTCTCACACAGGTGCTGGATGCTCTGGAAGCAGAGGGCGGCAAGGTTGTTGCAGGTGAGGATGTATTCAAGCTCTCCGATACCTATGGCTTCCCCATTGACCTTACTCTGGAAATTGCAGCAGAGCGTGGTTTTGAGATTGACCGTGACCGCTACAATGAGTTGGTACTGGAGCAAAAAAAGAGAGCAAGAGAGGATCACCTTGCAAAGGCAGGCTCTTCATGGGCTGACAACAGCGTAAAGCTTGCAAACGCTGCTACTGTTTTCACAGGCTATACTGATTTTACAGCTGAAACAAAGGTTGTTGCAATTATCAAGGGACAGGAAGAGGCTGACGTTCTTTCTGAGGGCGAGCAGGGTATTATCGTTCTGGAAACTACGCCTTTCTACGCAGAAAGCGGCGGTCAGGTCGGCGATACAGGCGTTATCTCTACTCCCAGTAGCACATTTGCCGTTCAGACTACAAATAAGAATGAGGACGGACATTACCTCCATATCGGTACAATGGAAGAGGGCGAAATCCGCGTAGGAGATAGCGTTTCTGCTGATATTGACGTGGAGACAAGAAAGTCTGTTATGCGTAACCATACAACTGCGCATCTCCTCCAGGCTTCACTCCGTGAGGTTCTGGGTGACCATGTACACCAGGCAGGTCAGCTTGTAAATGCTGAGCAGTGCCGCTTTGACTTCTCCCATTTCGCAGCTCTCACAGCAGAGGAAATCGAAAAGGTTGAAGCAATCGTAAACGAGAAGATTCTTGCGGCTATTCCTGTTACAATGCAGGAAATGGCTATTGATGAAGCAAGAAATATGGGTGCTATGGCTCTCTTCGGCGAGAAGTACGGCGATGTTGTAAGAGTTGTATCCGCAGGCGATTTTTCTGTTGAATTCTGCGGCGGTACACATATCTCCAACACTGCAAATATCGGTCTGTTCCGAATTGTATCCGAAAGTTCCGTTGCTTCCGGCGTAAGACGTATTGAGGCTGTTACCGGTACAGGCGTACTGAAGCTTCTGAACAGCTACAAGAACACCATGAACGCTGCTGCAAAGACACTGAAGCTCTCAAATGTTTCCGATATTGCTGAAAAGTGTATGGCACTTACTATCGAGCTGAAGGAAAGAGACAGACAGATTGACATTCTCAACCAGAAGATTTCTGATATGAAGATGAGCGCAATCTTTGACAACGCCAAGGAAGTTGGCGGAATCAAGGTTGTATCTGCAATGATGACGGGGACAACACCTCAGATGCTGAGAAGCATGAGCGATTCCATAAAGGCTATGAACGAGCCTGTTGTAGCGGTTATTGCAGGCGTGGCTGATGATAAGGGCAATATGGTTTGTGCTTGTACAAAGGCTGCACAGAATTTGGGTGCACACGCAGGTAAGATTGTACAGAGAATCTCAGCTATTACTGGCGGTAAGGGCGGTGGTCGTCCTGATTCTGCAATGGCGGGCGCACCTCAGACATACATGATTGACGAGGCTCTTATGTCTCTTGAAAGCATTGTAAGCGATATGATTTGTAAGTAAGGAGAATTATCATGGAAGATTGTCTGTTTTGTAAAATAGCGGCAGGAGAGATTCCAAGCACTAAGGTGTACGAGGATGAAACTGTCTATGTATTCAAGGATATTGCACCTATTGCACCGGTGCACTATCTCCTTATTCCAAAGGAGCACATCTGCTGTGCTGCTAAGATTACCCCTGAAAACTCTGCTGTTGTAGCTCATATCTATGAGGTTGCAGCAAAGATTGCTGAGGAAGAGGGCTTGACACAGGGTTACCGCATTGTAACCAACTGTGGCGAGGACGCAGGTCAGACTGTGTTCCATCTCCACTTCCATATGCTGGCAGGCGTGAAGATGGGCTGGGGCAAAGATGTCCTTTAAGCAATAGCATTTAAACATATTGAAACAAGCTCTGCTTTTGCAGGGCTTGCTTTTTTGTCGTAAAATTTTCAATTGCCGTCAGGTGTTGACATTTCCTATTAAATAGTGTATAATTAACCTAAGGCAAATGAGCCGGAAAACGAAAATACGCTCGAAAGCCTTGAGATATGCTCAGGGCTTTTTTGATTGATAAAGGAGACATCCATGGCGGTAACGGATTCAAAAGCACTGCTTGCTAAAATCAAATCAGGAGACATAGGCGGCGTATACTACTTCTATGGTGCAGATGTTGTCCTTACCGAAGCCCATACCCGTCAGCTTATTCGTAAAGCTACAGGCGGAAATGAAGATATGGCACTCACTCGGTACGAGGGTAAGAGTCTTGATATGGACGAGCTTGCATCTGCAGCGGAGATGTTCCCTATGATGTCGGAGTATAACTGCATTCTCATAAGTGATTACAATGCCGAAAAACACCGTGACGATGAGAACAAAGCCCTTATTGCAGTATGTGAAGCCTTGGGTGAGGAGACTGTCCTTATAATCAGCAATACAGGCTTTGACGTGAAGGACGGTAAGAAAACTCCAACGCCAAAGAATAAGAAGCTTATTGACAAAATCGCAAAATCAGGCACTGTCTGTGAGTTTCCTCAGCGGACATTCAATGAGCTTGCAAGATGGATAGCTGCACTTTCACAGAAGAAAGGTTCTCCTATGGACAAGTATGCCGCCGATGAGCTTATTTCCCGTTGTATGGGCAACACTGTACAGCTTATGAGCGAGCTTGATAAGCTCTGCTCTTTTGCAAACGGTCAGCCTATTACCCGTGAAATGGTTGAAACACTTGTCGCACCCTCTGTTGAAACCACGGTTTTCAACCTTACTAAAGCGGTGGTTGCACTGCGACCAAAGGCGGCTCTTGCAGAGCTTGACAGGCTCTATGCTATGCGTACAAGCAGGACATTTATTGTCCATGCCATAGCTTCGGGCTTTCTGGATTTATATCGAGCGTCCCTTGCATGGAGAAACGGAAAGACAGAGCAGGAGATGCAGAAAGACTTTGGCTACAGATTTGACTTTGTAGTGCGGAATGCTTTTCGTGATTGCCGTAAAATACAGCCTGAGCGTTTGCGGGACTGTATGACTGTACTGCGTGACTTGGAACTGAAGTTAAACTCTTCAGCGGCAGACGAGCGAATACTCCTTGAAGCCGCTATTGTAGAAATGCTGGAAATTGCGTCAGGAAGGAGTGACCACTGATATGCTGAAAATCAAACAGGCGATTATAGTTGAGGGCAAGTATGACAAGATAAAGCTTTCGTCCATACTTGATGGGGTTATTATTGTGACCAATGGCTTCCGTATCTTTAAGGACGAAGAGAAGCTTGCGCTGATACGCTATTATGCAGGAACTACAGGTGTTATCCTGCTCACCGATTCTGACAGAGCAGGCTTTAAAATACGAAACTACATTAAAGGTGCGGTAAAAGGCGGCAAGGTCTATAATGTCTACTCCCCCGACATATATGGCAAGGAAACTCGCAAGGAAAAGGCTTCTGCCGAGGGTAAACTTGGAGTTGAGGGTATAAGCAAAGAGCTTCTACTTGAAGCATTTGCAAAAGCAGGAATAACTGCTGACGAAAGCAAGCCCTCTGTGGATCCTATAACTAAGACAGATTTATTTGAGCTTGGACTTTCAGGCTGTAATAACAGCAGTGAGATGCGGCGCATTCTTCAAAGACACCTGGGACTCCCTGAGCTTCTGTCAGCTTCCTCTCTTCTGGAGGTGCTTAATACTATGATGACTAAAGAGGAACTTTCAGTACTTCTGGAAAGGCTTTTTATCGGGGAAAGGGGTGAGTAAAGCTGTTTGCGTCAATAACCTTTATATGTCTCTTTCTGCCGCTATCACTGCTTATATACAGGCTTCTGCCGGTTAAAGCACGTGAGACAGGATTTACCGCTTTAAGTGCGGTATTTCTCCTTGTAACCGATTGGGCTTCAGGGCTTATACTCATGCTCTTTGCTGTGGCTGCCGCTTTTTACGGCAAATACAGCGAGCGTCTCAGAGAGAAAAAAACGCTTTTTATATTAGTTTCTATCCTGCTCCTTACAGGATTTGTAACGGAGTTTTTCCTGTGGTGTACTTATCAGAGACATGTCTTTGGTGAAGCGGGATTATTTTTCAGCTACTTGCCATTTGGCACTGCATTTTTTGTACTTCAAGGCATAAGATATGTTGTGGACGTAATGAAACGCAGAATTCCCATGCAGCGGGAAATTCCCGAAATACTCAGCTATCTACTCTTCTATCCACGCCTTGTGATGGGTCCCGTTCAGTCTATGAATGAACACCGTGAAATGGTAAGAACCTCCGCATTTACGCTTAACAGTATCGGTGAGGGTATGACGGTCTTTGTAAAGGGGCTGAGTAAAAAGGTGCTTATTGCTGATACTCTGGGTATGCTATTTCTGTCAGAGTATGCCATGGACAAAAGCCCTTCTTTGCTTATGAGCCTGCTTACAGTAGCTGCTTTTGCGCTGGAGTTTTACTTCACCGTTTCAGGCTTTGCAGAGATGGCAGAGGGCATAGCTCTTTGCTACGGTTTCCGTCTGCCGAAAAGCTACGACTACCCTGTACTGTCCGGCTCTCTTTCAGTTTTTGACAAGGGTTGGAATATGACAGTTGTCTCATGGTTTAGCGGCTGTTTCGGGATTTTTGAAAAGGGAAGAGGTATTCTGCCTTGTCTTGGAGGAATTTTATCCTGGACGCTTATAGGCTGTTGGATGAGACCCGAGCTTCCGCTTGTGGTATGGGGAGCATGGATGGGTCTGTGGATCTGCGCAGACAGGCTTATGAGAAAACGCTTTGCACGTATTCCGAGCTTGGTTTATGGTGTGATGTTCTTTTTGGCATTATTCCCCGGGTGGACATTTATTATGGCTGATTCGCTGTCCGATGGTGTTAGACGTCTTGGACTTCTTATTGGAGGAGGTGGCAGCGTAATTGCTCAGACTGACCTTTACTTCATACAAAGCGGCTGGCTTATTTTGCTTATTGCCCTTTACGGTGCGACAGGCAATTTTAGAAAGCTTACCGATAAGATAAAGACCGTGCCGTGGCTTTCAAAGGTTTTTGCGGTATTGTCAATTTTTGCCATTCCGGGACTTTTCCTGCTGTGTACGGCTATATTGGCTACAAACAGCGATATAATAGCCCTTGCAAGAAAGGGAGTGATGTAATATGGAAATGCCGAACTTCCAGAAGAGAATTACCGCTCTTATAATGCTGCCTCTGCTTCTGACGGGTATGGTATGGGTTTTAGTGGGAATTTTCCGCAGCGAAGATGAATTACCCTCTGATACATCGCATATAAGTTCAGGTTGGGAAGCGGCTGACTCCGCCGTTGACGATGCGCTACCGTGGTATGAGTCCGCACTGAGATTGCGTACCACTTTGACTCTCGGTATAGGCAGTAGAAAGGTGGGCAACGTCTATATAAGCGAGGAACGTCTCCTTCGTGAGCCTGAGAGCCTTGACTCAGAGGCACTTTCAAATACTGTCATGCACATTAACGCTTTCTACACTCGATACTCTGTTCCTACCTGTATGACGCTTTTTCCCGAGGCGGCTGAAATCTATACTGAATCACTGCCGGAGCATGTTACTGTGCCATCACAGCGCAGTGAGATTAAAGAGTTATACAGCCTTGTTGATTCGAAAATCCGTACAATAGACGCTTATCACATCCTCTCAACCTTTAAGGATGACTATATCTACTACCGTACCGACTCAGGCTGTACCGCCTATGGTGCTTATTGCGTTTATCGAAATCTTATTCGCAAGATGGGCTACTATCCCATTTCCTATGACAGTTGCTTTATTTCTCATGTGAAGAACGACTTCTGCGGTGATTTGTACAGGGACTGTCTTTATGATAAGGTTGTGCCCGATATTCTGGATGTGTACTCCTATGAAAACAGCTGTACCGTTATTTCTATGGAGTCTTTCGATGGTTCTGTAACGGAAAAGCGTTCTCTCTGTGATGAAACACGTCTGGAAAGCAGTCCTCAGTATTTCTACGCAGGAGAGCCTGCGCTTCTCACCGATATAAAGACAGACAGTCCGAGTGAGAAGAATCTTCTTGTGATAAAGGATTCTCGGGGCGATGCTATGCTGCCATTTCTTGTACAGCATTATACCAATATTTCCGTCATTGACATAACATGCCTTGATCGACCTATCACAGAATTGCTTGCTCCTGAGAGCTTTAACCAGGTGCTTTTCATCTGTGACGGAGATACCATGGAAAATACAAAGGCTTTTGCCTATCTTGATATAACGGAGAGTGAGAAGAATGATTGACCTTCATATGCACAGTAAAATTTCCGATGGACAAGACGAGCCTGAGAAGCTTGTCAAGATTGCAGCGGAAGCAGGCATTTCCGTTATGGCTCTTACCGACCACGATACCATTGGAGGTATTACAAGAGCAAGAGAAACCGCCGAGCATCTTGGTATAGGTTTTATACCGGGAATTGAAGTCAGTGCCAGGGATAACAGAGAGCTGCACATACTTGGTTACGGTGTACGTGAAAACGATGAGGGACTTATAAGATTCTACAATGAAAACCGTAGCCACCGCATTGCAAGGCGTGATCGTCTTATAGAACTTTTCAATAAAAACGGAATCCCCATAACACTTCAGAAAATAGAAGAAGTGAACGATGGAAAAAGCAGTGGACGACCTCATATTGCCCGTACTCTCGTAGAAATGGGTTATGCTGAAAGTGTGAACGATGCCTTTGAACGTTACCTGAAAACCCCTGAGTACTACTGTCTTGAACGTCCCAAGCCTTGGGCACGTGATGCAATCAGCATGATAAGGCAGGCTGGAGGCGTTGCGGTTCTTGCACATCCCTTTTCACTGAATCTCACCGACAAGCCATTTCGTGAAATGCTCTGTCAGCTTATTGAAAGCGGTCTCAAGGGCATTGAGTGTTACTACAGCAGACACACACAGGAGAACGTGCAGTACTACCGTGCAATAGCTGATGAATACGGTCTATTCTGCACCATAGGTTCCGACTACCACGGACCCCAAATTAAACCGGAGATTAAGCCGGGCACAGGCAAGAATGGTTCGCTTCTATTTGCAGAAGCTTATGAGCAGGAAACACTGTCACGACTCCGCTCAGCCATTGAAGAAGCCCGCAAAACGTATAAATAAAAAAAGACTGTCCCGGGAAAAAATTCTCGGGACAGTTTCGGTTTATTCTGATTGGTCTATCTGGGCAGGCAGGATGAATTCCAGTGCCTCACGGTGGTTTCTGATAACGTATTCACGGGAGTTTCCGCCAAATTCACCATCAGCAGTCCATGGAGCAGGCTCATCTTCAAGGCAGGTAACTTTAAGTTTTGACGCAAGAAAATACTCAAAGTATTCCTTCTCTGCGCCAAGACGAAAATTGGTAAGACCTGCAATAATGTGCTGCAAATCAATGATATTACGTGGCTTGCGTATAAGTGTAACCTCAAAAAGACCGTCATCCTTGCTGAACTCAGGCAGGGAGAGCAGCTTAGCTACAGAGGAGGTATTGGTTATCATGCCGTAGATGAATTCGTCCTCTATAACATGGTTATCAATCTCAATGCGCATACGGCTTGTTTTGATTTTGGTAAGGCTCATCATGCCGCTGAGAATGTAAGCGGTATGTCCGAGAACATTCTTCACAGGCTGAGCGGTGGTGTAGGACACCTCTGTGAAAGCACCGAATGCCGCAATGTAGGTGAAATACTGATTTCCCAGTTGTCCGATATCACATTTAGAAGGCGTACCGCCGATTATGGCTTCAACAGCGTCCATAGCGTTTGTGGGAATGCCCAGACTTCTTGCAAAGTCATTGGTAGAGCCTGCGGGGATGTAGCCGATGGGGAGCTTGCGCTCAGATTCCATACAGCCGCTTATAACCTCATTGAGAGTGCCGTCTCCGCCTGAGCACACTATCATGTCAAAATCCGAAGCACATGCGTAGGCTGCCGCCTTTCTACCGTCACCTCTGCACTGTGTAGGGTGAACAGTGACCTCAAAGCCTGCCTCGGTAAAACGATTTGTAATCTTTGCAAGCTGAGCTCCTGTGCTTGCCTTTCCCGAAATCAGGTTGCAGATAAGATAAATTCGTTTCATAAGCTTTTCACCGGTTGGAATGTTTTATTTATTGAAATTTTCCTTGCGTATCATAGCACGTTTGATTTTGCCGCCTAGGGTTTTAGGAAGCTCGTCAACGTATTCAATGATTCTGGGGTACTTGTAGGGTGCGGTTGTGGCTTTAACGTGCTGCTGAAGCTCACGTGTAAGAGTGTCGCTTGGAGTGTAACCCTTTGCAAGCACGATTGTGGCTTTTACAACGTTTCCACGTATGGGATCGGGTGCAGCTGTGATGGCACATTCAACAACAGCAGGATGTGCAACCAGCGCACTTTCAACCTCGAATGGTCCAATACGGTAGCCGGAACACTTGATAACATCGTCATTTCTGCCCACAAACCAGAAGTAGCCGTCTTCATCGGGCTTGAAAACATCGTGAGGACAGTACTCACCGCCGCCAAGTACCTCGCTTGACATATCGGGATTCATATAGTACCCTGTGAATAGACCTGTGGGGTAGTATCTATTGAGATTGCAGATAGTCAGTGCGCCTGTTTCGTGGGGAAGTGCCTCTTTGCCATCGTCTGTGATAAGATGAATGTCATAAAGAGGAGAGGGCTTGCCTGTTGAACCGGGTTTAGGGTCGAGCCATGGAAAGTTGGCAATTAGCACTGTACCCTCAGACTGACCGAATCCTTCACGGATTTCTCTGCCTGTAAGTTCTAGCCACTTGTTGTAAACCTCGGGATTAAGAGGTTCACCGGCTGTAGCGAAGTTCTGTACGCTTGAAAGGTCATATGATGCAACATCCTCCTGGAGCATGAAGCGATACATTGTGGGAGGAGCGCAGAATGTAGTAAGCTTATACTTCTCGATAATTCCCAGAAGCTTTGACGGGGTAAATTTTAGGAAGTCATAGCAAAAGACGGTTGCGCCGCAAATCCACTGACCGTAAATTTTGCCCCAGCCGAACTTAGCCCAGCCTGAGTCGGAAACGCTCATATGGAGCTTATTTTCCTGAACCTGCTGCCAGTACTTTGCTGTTACGATATGACCCAGAGGGTGAGCATGGTTGTGCTGTACCATCTTTGGATTGCCCGTAGTGCCTGATGTGAAGTATACAAGGGCGATTTCATCGGCGTGGGTAGCGTCTGCACCCGTAGGACGGTTGAACACCTCAGGGAAAGCCTTTACGCTTTCGGTAAAGCATTTCCAGCCCTCTCTTTCGCCTGCAACGATGATTTTATTGGTAAGGCTCTGAACCTCGGGTTCAGCGGCTTCAACCTGCTCCAGAACGTACTTATCGTTTACACAAATGATTGTGTGTATACCTGCGCTGTTGCCACGGTATACAAGATCCTTCTTGGCAAGCTGGAGTGAACCGGGAATAAGCACTGCTCCGATTTTATGGAGAGCGGTTGCGCAAACCCAGTATTCCCAGCGTCTGCGGAGAATCATCATTACAACGGTACCTTTATTTACGCCGATGCTCTTGAAGTAGTTTGCAGCCTGAGCGGACATACGGGAAATATCAGCGAAAGTGAAACGCTTCTCCTCGCCCTCGTCATTGCACCAGACCAGAGCGTTCTTTTCGGGCTCAGTTTCAGCCCATGCATCAACTATATCAAAGCCGAAGTTAAAGTTCTCAGGAACATTTACACGGTAATTTTCTTTGAAATCTTCGTAGCTGTCAAATTCTGTACGCGGCAGAAATCTGTCAAGCAACATATATACACGTCCTTTAAAAATAATTGCAGCTTTAAAAAGACTGCATAAAATATAGTATACTATATATTCGGAAAAAAGTCAAGTTAAGATTTCCTATAGAACATAATCCTGTGGAATTTTTATTTGTAAATAAATCTAAAAAAAATCGTACACAGTAGGGGCGGATTGTGCAAGACTATGAAAATGCGTCAAACGGCGGAAAAAGCCTTTATTTTGGGTAAAATTTCCATTATAATAAGGAAAGCGTAATTCGCAGAATACGCAGAATACTACTTATTGAGGAGAAAAAGAATGAAAAGAGCTTTGAGAAGAGCAGCGGGCATTTTTGCAGCTGCTGTAATGAGCCTTGGCTGTATGACGGGAAGCTTAACTGCATTTGCAGGTCAGCAGCTTGGACAGACTGACTTTGAAAGCGGCGTAGGTTTGCCCTGGCACGTTTGTGAGTCGGCACCCGGTGAAATGGAGTTTTCCATCAGCGATGGTCAGTATAATATCAAAATCGTAAACCCGGGCGGTGCGTCAAACGGCGGTGAGGACAGATGGGACTGTCAGTTTCGTCACAGAGGTCTAAAGCTGGTTTCAGGTTGTATCTATGAGGTTTCCTTTGATATTACCGCAAGTAATGACTGCACCTACTACACAAAAATCGGTGACATGGCAGAGCCTTATACCGAGGACTGGCATGGTAATCCCGATGACGGCTCATATGATGGTTACTGGAATGTTCAGCAGCTTCAAGCAGGTCAGACTACATCTGTAAAGGGTACATTTACAGCCAATAGAACCGCTGAGGTTGAATGGGCTTTCCATATCGGCGGCGATACTGTACCCGCCGGCACAGAGTTTGTCTTTGATAATATGTCTCTTATCTGTACAAACAGCGATGAAAACGACTATGTTCCCGTAGAAGAGTGGAATAGAGCCGCTATCGTTACAAACCAGGTAGGATACTTCAAGGACGCATCCAAGAAGGCCACATGGATTACTGAAAACCAAAAGAGCGAAAAGTTCTACGTTCTTGATGAAAACGGAAAGGAAGTATATAAGGGCGAGTCAAAGCCTATGGGAAACGATTCCGACTCCGGCGACTCTGTTCAGGTACTTGACTTCTCCGATTTCAATGAAGAGGGTACATTTACCCTGAAGGCAGGTGATTCTGTAAGTCGCGAGTTTACCGTAGGCGGTACAGATACCTACTCAGGTCTGCTCTATGACGCCCTCAACTACTTCTATCAGAATAGAAGTGCTATTGAAATTGAAAGTCGGTATATCACATCAGGTGATACAGCGGCTCTTGCCCATGCGGCAGGTCATACAAGCGATGTTGCAAGAATCACTACCGACTGGAACGATGTAAACAGTAACGGCGGCACGCAGGATGTAACAGGCGGTTGGTATGATGCCGGCGACCATGGTAAGTATATCGTGAACGGCGGTATTAGTGTATGGCTTATGCAGAATCAGTTTGAACGTGCTATTGCCAATGGCAGTGACGCAGCATTTGCAGACGGCAGTATGAATATCCCCGAAAATGCAAACGGCTATCCCGACATTCTTGACGAGGTTCGTTGGGAGATTGAGTGGATGCTGAAAATGATTGTTCAGGACGGCGAATACAAGGACATGGTTTACCACAAGGTACACGATATCAAGTGGACGGCTCTGGGTCTTGCTCCCGCAGATGACAAGGAAGAGCGTATTATAAAGCCGCCCACAACCTGTGCAACCCTTAACCTTGCGGCTGTAGCTGCACAGGCGTCACGTCTCTGGGCAAGCTATGACTCAGCATTTGCCGCTCAGTGTCTTGAGGCTTCAAAGGCAGCCTATGCAGCAGCTAAGGCTCATCCTGATATGTACGCACCTCTTGACCAGTCTGTAGGCGGCGGTGCATATGGTGACGATGATTCAAGTGACGAATTCTATTGGGCGGCATGTGAGCTTTACCTTGCAACAGGTGATAGTTTCTACTATGAGGACATTAAGAAGTCAGAGTGGTTTTTAAGCGTTCCAACTTCTCTTACAAGCGGCGAAAATGATGGAGTTGTGGGCAGCTTTGACTGGGGCAACACTGCTACTCTGGGTACAATTGCCCTTGCGGCAAATCTTGACAGCATTGATTCAGGTGATGCTGACATGGTGAAGTCTGCCTTTATCTCTGCCGCTGATACCTATATCACTCTGGAGGGTGAGCAGGGCTACGGTCAGCCCTACGGTGCAAGCAAAATCAGCTACAACGATTCAACTGTTGGCTATGTATGGGGTTCAAACTCCTTTGTTGCCGACAACGCTATTGTAATTGCTACAGCTTATGACATTACAGGTGAACAGAAGTATATGGATGGCGTAGTAAGTGCCATGGACTATCTTCTGGGACGTAACCCCATGGATTACAGCTACGTTACAGGCTACGGCGACCACGCAGCCGAGAATCCTCACCACCGTTACTGGTGTGCACAGGCGGTAGAGGGCTTCCCTAAGGCACCTGCCGGTGTATTGGTAGGCGGTCCCAACTCCGGTATGCAAGACCCTTGGGTAATGGGTAGCGGTTGGGTCAAAGGCACGATTGCTCCTGCTAAGTGCTACATGGATAATGTTGAAGCGTGGTCTGTAAACGAGTGTACTATCAACTGGAATGCGCCTCTGGCATGGCTCACAGGCTTCCTCTGCGAAGAAAACGGCGGTATCAAGGTGGGCGCAGTAAGTGCGGCTACACCCGAAAGTGATAAGGCTCAGAACACCGACAAACCTTCGGTTTCCGATGAGGCTTCCAACAACTACAATGGCAGCGAAGTAAGCTCTGTTTCTGCGTCAGGCAGCGGCGAAGGCTTCCCTGTAAAGACGGTTATTATTTTAGCGGGAGTTCTTATCGGTCTTATTGCAATTGAGGTATTTGTGTTCAAAATTATAAAGTTGAACCGTACTAAGTAAGTCGGGAAGCAGATATGACCAAGACACGCCTTACAGCTCTTGACATCCTGAGAGGAATTGCACTGATAAGTATGATAACCTACCACGCAGTATGGGATTTGGTAAACCTGTGGGGCGTGAATTTGCCCTGGTATAGGTCTAATGGTGCATTTATCTGGCAACAGTCCATTTGTTGGACATTTATTCTCCTGTCAGGCTTCTGCCGTGGCTTCGGAACACACCACTTGAAGCGTGGTCTTATCGTTCTCGGCGGAGCGGCAATAATCAGCATTGTAACTATATTCTTTATGTCTGAATGTGCTATACGTTATGGTGTTCTGGGACTGATTGCCGGAGGTATGTTGATTCTTATACCTCTGGATAAGCCTTTCTCAAAGGTGAACCCTGCTATAGGCGCAGTAGTTTCTTTTGGGCTGTTTTTCGTGACACATAATGTACCCATCGGCGGACTGGGATTTATGGGACTTCATTTTATGTCTCTGCCGTCTGAGTGGTATTGTAACGATTTTACTGCATTTTTTGGCTTTCCCGGAGCAGACTTTTACTCCTGTGACTACTTCCCGATTTTGCCCTGGCTTTTTCTCTATGCGACGGGTTACTTCCTTTGCAGTGTATTCAGGCAACAAGAGCGGTTAGAGCTTTTTTCAAAGGTTAAATGCAAGCCCCTGGAATTTATGGGACGGCACTCTCTTATAATCTATATGCTCCATCAGCCCGTGATTTACGGTGTGCTGTATGCAGTGTTCATGTTCATAAAATAAAACAAAAACGGCTGACCCGGAATCAAATCCATGTCAGCCGCTTTTTATTTATAAAATCTGATTTTGGTAAGCAGAGAACGGTAACAATATTCAGCAAAAATGTTGTGTTAAAACCTCCTGCAATGCATTGGCGCTCGAAGAATGAACATATTCGATTTTGGTACCGCATCTTTCGGCTTGCCTGCGAGCACAGTTCAGCATTTTATGTGCAACGGTTTTTGTGAAAACAACAATCATTTCGGGATTTCCGATTTGATTTTGGAAATTTGCAGGACATTGCGTAAAAACCTTACATTTGCACCCATATTTTTTGCATATTTTTTTGTATTGACAGTGCATACAATCATGTCCTCCGACTATAACTATATTCAAAACTAATTCATCTCCCACTTAATATTTTTCGGCATATTTACTTGCTATACTTATCACTGCCGATATTAAAAAATCAGTAAATATATATTTCGTTCTATACCTCATCGGTATGATTTAATTCATTAGGTTAGTTGCAACTAACCTAATAATATAATAACATATTTTTCTGCCTTTGTCAAGCGTACTGAAAAAATATAATAAATTTGATGAATGATACAAAGCACCTTTCAATCGAAAGCATTTCCGACCTTGAAAAATATGTTGAGTTTCTTCAGCTTGAAATAATAAAACGCTTCCGATTTACGTGAGTAATCAGAAGCGTTTTTAATTTATTTAGCGGTGGGTATGTGTGGATGATGCAGTCAAGAAACTGCTCGCCGACATTCAAAAATACCCACCAAAACACCTGCCATTTTTATAAGTTTAACTTCTCCGCTGATTTTAGCGAAAGTGCGAAAATTGACTAAAATACACAAGTTTTCGATTTACTTGAAGTATCTGTTCAGCAGACCCTCAAATGCTTTACCGTGGCGTGCTTCGTCCTTTGCCATCTCATGAACGGTG
>CAZQMA010000046.1:0-8978 GCA_964594275.1 uncultured Ruminococcus sp.
GCGACAGCTTTATTATTATACCATGTCTTTAACTTTTTGTCAAGTCGAAGTTTGTAGAAATATTCATCATATTTATAGCTAAATTGCACTTTATCACAATACTATCACAAAGTGCGCAACGCAAAAAATAAAAAAAGGTCGCAAAAGCAACCTTTTTTTATTTCTATTAAACGTGTGCAGAATAGTTGGGAGCTTCCTTTGTAATCTGAATATCGTGAGGATGGCTCTCAATAAGACCTGCGCTTGTAATCTGAACAAACTTAGCTCTCTCGTGCATTTCGGGGATTGTAGGACAACCGCAATAGCCCATGCCTGCTCTGATACCGCCGATAAGCTGGAATACGCTGTCAGCAACTGCGCCCTTATAAGGTACTCTACCCTCAACGCCCTCGGGAACGAGCTTCTTAGCACCTGACTGGAAATATCTGTCCTTGGAGCCGCAAGCCATAGCAGCGAGACTGCCCATGCCACGGTAAACCTTAAACTGTCTGCCCTGGTAGATTTCTGTTTCGCCGGGAGATTCTTCGCAACCTGCCAGAAGCGAACCCAACATAACAACGCTTGCGCCTGCTGCAATAGCCTTAACAATATCGCCTGAATACTTGATGCCACCGTCAGCAATTACGGGAATACCATACTTCTGAGCAACCTTAGCAACATCATATACAGCAGTAATCTGAGGTACACCGATACCTGCAACAACACGTGTTGTACAGATAGAGCCGGGACCGATACCAACCTTAACAGCATCTGCACCTGCTGCAATGAGATCCTCAGCAGCTTCAGCAGTAGCAATATTACCTGCGATTACGGGAGTATCGGGGAATACAGCCTTAACCTTCTTCAGGCATTCCATGATATTCTTGCTGTGGCCATGAGCAGAATCCAAAACGAGAACGTCAACCTGAGCCTCAACCAGTGCTTTCGCTCTTTCCAGTACATCACTTGTAATGCCGATAGCAGCACCGCAGAGGAGTCTGCCCTTAGAGTCACGAGCGGAATTAGGGTACTGAACAGCCTTTTCAATATCCTTTATAGTAATGAGTCCCTTGAGGTAGCCTTCATCGTCTACCAGAGGAAGCTTTTCAATCTTATGCTTGCGGAGAATAGCCTGAGCCTCATCCATGGTTGTACCAACGGGAGCAGTGATCAGGTTTTCCTTAGTCATAACATCGCCAATCTTCTGATTGAAGTCAGAGAGGAAACGCATATCACGGTTTGTGATGATACCAACCAGCTTTCCGCTATTATCTACAATAGGCACGCCGGAAATCTTATACTTGCCCATCAGTGTGTCAGCGTCAGCAACAACATGATCCTCAGTGAGAGAGAAAGGATTAGCAATTACTCCATTTTCGGAACGCTTAACCTTATCAACCTCTTCAGCCTGCTGTTCAATTGACATATTTTTATGAATGATACCGATACCGCCTTCACGTGCAATAGCAATAGCCATTTTTGCCTCTGTTACAGTATCCATTGCAGCAGTCATAACAGGTGTATTCAGAGTAACACCCTTTACAAGTGTTGTGTGCAAGTCAATCATATTCGGCGTTACGTCGGAAGCTCCGGGAATGAGCAGAACGTCGTCAAAAGTGAGACCCTGCTTGCCGAACTTGTCAGAACACATTTCAGTTACCATATTATCGCCCTCCATACATTTGACGAGACCTTTATTTTGTCTTATCGTCGTTTACTTATTAGATAAATTATAACCTATTTTACCGATTTCGTCAAGAGGAATCTTCTGTTTTTCTGTTGCAATGTCTTGAATTTTTTGGAATGAAATATAAATTTCCGGAAAGAGGTGAAAATATGCCGATAATCCTGTCAATCACTTTACATTGCACAAAAAAAGAGACGCATCAAATATGCGCCTCCTAAGATTTATTTTATATCTCATGGGAATGTCTCTTTGAAATTTTCAGTCGGTTCATAGCACGATTAAGAGCAGCCTGAGTATGGTAATACTGCATAACACCCTGCTTCTGCTGCATAAGCTCACGAGCACGTTCTGCCGCTTCCTCGGCACGTTTAACATCAATTTCATCGGGAAGCTCGATTGCATCACCCAGTATGAGAACATAATCAGGTCTAACCTCAGCAAAGCCCTCGCTTATAGCACAGTAACGCCACTCTCCGTCCACCTTATACTTTATCTCACCTGGCTTTACAATAGTAACCGTAGTGGAATGACCCGGCATAATACCAATCAATCCGTCCTCAGAGGGATAGATAATATGTTCGCAATCGCCCACATAAAATGGGCGATCGGAAGCCAACAGCTCCAGACGAAAAGTTTTTGTCACAGCGTCAGCCATTTATACCGTCCTCCGATTTGCCTTTAGCAATTACCTCGTCAATAGTCCCCACCATAAAGAAAGCATTTTCGGGGTAGTCATCCATCTCACCGTCAACAATCATCTTAAAGCCCCGCACTGTTTCCGCAACAGGAACGTACTTTCCGCACTGACCAGTAAAGACCTCAGCTACGTTAAAGGGCTGAGACAAAAACTTCTGCACCTTTCTTGCACGGTAAACAGCGATTTTATCCTCCTCGTCCAGCTCCTCCATACCAAGAATGGCAATAATATCCTGTAGCTCCTTGTAACGCTGAAGCAGCTCCTGAACCTTACGTGCAACACGGTAATGCTCCTCGCCTACAACATCAGGTTCAAGAATACGTGAGGTGGATTCCAACGGGTCAACCGCAGGATAGATACCCTGCTCCACGATTTTTCTGGAAAGAACGGTAGTCGCATCCAGATGGGCAAAGGTAGTAGCAGGTGCAGGGTCAGTAAGGTCGTCTGCGGGAACGTATACAGCCTGAACGGAGGTTATAGAGCCATTGCGAGTTGAAGTGATACGTTCCTGAAGCTCACCAAGTTCATTTGCAAGGGTAGGCTGATAGCCTACAGCCGAGGGCATACGTCCAAGAAGTGCCGAAACCTCAGAGCCTGCCTGAATATATCTGAAAATATTGTCAATAAACAGAAGTACATCTTGATGACACTCATCACGGAAATACTCAGCCATGGTAAGACCTGTCTGCGCCACGCGCATACGGGAGCCGGGCGGCTCGTTCATCTGACCGAAAACAAGAGCCGTCTTGCTGATAACTCCCGATTCCATCATTTCATGCCATAAGTCGTTACCCTCACGAGAACGCTCACCTACGCCTGTAAAAATAGAGTACCCGCCATGCTCAGTTGCAACATTGTGGATAAGCTCCTGAATAAGAACTGTCTTGCCAACGCCTGCACCGCCGAAAAGACCGATTTTACCGCCTTTAGCGTAGGGCGCAAGCAAGTCAATAACCTTGATGCCTGTTTCCAGTATTTCCTGAGCGGGACTCTGTTCACGGAAAGTGGGTGCTGCACGGTGGATTTCACGGCGCATATCCGTTTCAACAGGACCTTTATTGTCAATTGTTTCGCCCAAGACATTGAACATTCTGCCTAGAGTAGCAGGACCTACCGGCACCTGAATGCAGGCACCGGTATTTACGACCTCCATTCCCTTGCGAAAGCCGTCGGTGGAGGAGAGGCAGATGCAACGGACGATACCTCCGCCCAGAATAGCCGCAACTTCCATAACGCAGTCCTTGCCGTCGTGGTCAACGATAAGAGCGTCACGCACCATAGGCATTTGACCTGTTTCAAATGACACGTCAACGACAGGACCGAGAATTTGAACTATTTTTCCGTTATTCATATATATGTATGACCTCCTTTTTGGAGTGTAGGGTTAGTTTAGCGTATTCTAATTATACAAATTTAAACAACCCACCGGATCAAACAAGCCGCTACCGGCTTGACCGCATTACTGTTTACTACACTAACACTCACATAATCCCTTGTGAATCGCCGCAAATCTCGGCAATCTCCTGAGTAATAGCCGCCTGTCTTGCACGGTTGTACTGTAACGACAGCGTACTCAGCATATCCTTGGCACTGGTGGTTGCACTGTCCATGGCAGTCATTCGCGCCTGCTGTTCACTACAGAAAGATTCAACCATTGCGCCATAGATAACGCCTTTCATGAAGTTGGGCAGAAGATGGTTCATAACCGCTTCAACACTCGGGAAAAACTCCGCTTCATGGTGCTTTGTTATATCGCTCTCCTTGCGCACAAAATGAGTTGCGTCCAAAGGAAGAATCTGCTGAACACGTACCTCATAATCATTGCCTTTTTTCATGTCAGTGTAAATCATATACACATCGTCAACATCGCCGCACCGGAAACGTTCCATTAGCTCCTCAGCAATGCTTCTTGCACGGTAAAGAGTGGGATTCTGGGTTGTATAGAAGAATGAATCCGCAAGCTTTATGTTCTCGGACTTCTGCTTTCGTGCAAAATACATTCTGCCTACCTGTCCCATAACATAGAGATAACTCATGCCGGCATCATCAATAAATTCCTCAGCCCGTTTCAGTACGTTATGGTTATATGCGCCACACATACCCTTGTCGGCTGTGATAATAAGAATCGCCTGTTTGCGCTTTCCCTGTGGGATGTGATTGCGCTCATCAAAGAACGTAAGTTCGTCAGCCTCCTCAGGTGCACGAGACAGGATACTTCGCATGGCATAGAACAGCTTATCAAAGTAAGGCTCAGTATTGTCAAGATCCTTACGTGCCTTTTTCAGCTTTGAAGAGGAGATAAGGTACATGGCATTGGTGATTTTCTTGATGTCATTAATGCTCTTGATACGCTCTCGTATTTCATGCATATTAGCCATATCAGCTCACCTGCTCCTTGTACATAGAGGCAATCTCCGCAATTTTCGCTATTTCCTCGGGAGAAATCTCTTTTGTAGTCTCGATGGAAGAAATAAGCTCGGGATAATTTTCTTTAATAAAGTGCATAAGACCCATTCTATATGCGGGCATCTTTTTAAGGGGCAGTCCATCCAGTGCGCCATTAGACGCAGCAGCAAGGATTACAACCTGTTCCCACAGTGGAATAGGATTATAAAGAGGCTGTTTAAGAAGCTCCATAAGCACATGACCGTGGTCAAGACGTGCCTGGGTAGCGGGGTCAAGCTCAGAACTGAACTGGGTGAACACCTCAAGCTCTCTGAATTGAGCAAGGTCAATTCGCATCTTACCCGAAACCTTCTTCATAGCCTTTGTCTGAGCAGCACCGCCAACACGGCTTACCGACAGACCAACATTTACAGCAGGTCTCATACCCGCATTGAAAAGTTCGGACTCCAGGAAAATTTGTCCGTCTGTGATAGAGATAACATTTGTGGGAATATACGCAGAAACATCTCCCGCCTGAGTTTCGATGATAGGCAGAGCAGTAATGCTTCCACCGCCGAGGCTGTCTTCCAGTCTGCATGAACGCTCCAAAAGTCTTGAGTGGAGATAGAAAACATCGCCGGGATAAGCTTCACGTCCCGGGGGACGATGGAGAAGCAGGGACATTGTACGGTAAGCCACCGCATGCTTCGACAAATCATCATATACGATGAGAACATCTTTTCCCTGATCCATAAAATATTCCGCAATCGCCGTACCCGAATAGGGTGCGATATACTGCACAGGGGCAGGTTCGCTTGCTGACGCGGAAATTACAACAGTATATTCCATAGCGTGATGCTTTTTCAGCATGGATACAACCTTAGCAACAGTGGAGGACTTCTGACCTATGGCAACATAAATACAGATAACATCCTTACCCCGCTGATTTATAATAGTATCAACAGCGATAGAAGTCTTGCCCGTCTGACGGTCGCCGATAATAAGCTCTCGCTGACCTCTTCCTATGGGGAACATTGAATCTATGGAGAGAATACCCGTTTCCAAAGGCACGGAAACCGACTTTCTGTCAGCAACACCTGCTGCTTCACGCTCAATGGGATAGAAGTCCTCAGCCACAATCTCAGGACCGCCATCAATGGCTGCACCCAATGCATTCAGCACTCTTCCCTGCATATTATTGCTCACAGCTACGCCTGCACGTTTTTTGGTGCGCATAACCTGTGTTCCTTCCGTAATACCACGGTCGCTTCCCAGCATAACCACGCCTACGGTTTTCATTTCTACATTCTGTACGATTCCCCGTACACCGTTTTCAAACTCAACCAGCTCACCGTACATAACATTCTGAAGTCCGAATACAGTGGCAATACCATCGCCTGCACGGACAACCGTTCCTGTCTCTGTAAGAGCCGTCTTTCTGTCAAAATCAGCTATTTCGCTTTTCAGCACCGATATAATTTCACCGGCATTTATAGCCATCCTTCATCACCTCCGCATAAGCTCACGGCGCATATTCTTTACCTTTTGAGCGGCACTCAGGTCGATTCTCAGATTGCCTGCCCGAAGTATAAAGCCGCCGATAAGCTCCTTGTTTTCCACAAGGTTAAGCTGCACAGCGTTGTAGCCCGTCTTTTTCTTTACAAGCTCTATAATACGTGCCTGCTGTTTTGGGGTGGGAGGCGTTACATATTCAACCGTTGCACGGATAGAATGCACCGATGCCGCTCTCCTGCCCATAATAATACCGTCACGACGGGTAAGCTTCTGTTTAAGCTCATTCATCATTTTACGTGTACTGCGGTCGTAACGGAAATCGCCTGCTCTAAGTACAAAGCCGCCAAGCAACTCCGGCTTGTAAACCGGCGAAAGTTCCACCTTCTCATAGCCTGTTTTACTCTGAACCAGACGGATAAGTCTTTCCTTCTGCTCCTCTGTAAGGGGAGTTACGTACTCAACCGTTGCCTTGATGCAGTGAACAATCTTTCGGTTAAGGCTTCTGTAGGAACGTATGATTTCCATAATATCCATAATCCTGCCGTTACGATATACAACCTTTATAAACTGTCTCATAGACTCCGGCATAAGTCTGTCAATAACCCTGTCCTTTTCGTCTTGTGAAATAACAGGATTTGACAGTACATCCATAAGCTGAGGACAACTTTCAAAAATCTCCGCCGCCTTGTCCACATCAATTACAGGTACGCCTATTTCAAAGAGAGCCTGTCCATACGTGCCTGTCAGCTGGTTCACACCTGCTCCTCCTCGTCAAGAAACGCATCCATAATGGCACGGTTTGCCTCATCGTCAATTTCACGTCCAAGCACCTTCTGAGCTACCTCCATAGCCAGGCTTACTATCTCATTCTGTGCGCTGGCAACAGAGCGTTCACGCTCCATAGCAAGCTCTCGGCGTGTGCTTTCAACAATGCGATTAGCCTCTTCCTGAGCCTGCTGAGTAATAGCTGCGCTCTGAGCATTGGCTTTCTTCTGTGCCTCGATAATAATTTTGCCTGCTTCTTCCTTAGCGTCGGACATAGCAGTTTCATACTGCGTCCGAAGCTCCTCTGCCTTTTCCGCTTCTGCCTTAGCCTTATTCATATCCTCCTGAACCAGACGAGCACGTTCTTCCATGATGGCATTTATTCTGCCAAAGAGGAACTTTTTCAGAAAGAGGAAGAGTACCAGAATATTTATAAGTGAAAACAATATTGTCCAGAAATCAAATTCCAGCACTATCTATCAACTCCAAATCTAAATTTTGCCTGAGTTCCAAGGTTTAGCCCATCAATACGATAAGCAGAGCGATAACGAATCCGTAAATAGCAGTAGCCTCGGCGAGAGCGGCACCCAGCAGAAGAGAACTTCTGATGTCACCGGCAGCCTCAGGCTGACGTGCGATGGCTTCAACAGCCTTACCTGTGGAAAAGCCGATACCGATACCGGCGCCAATTCCTGTTAAAACAGCTATACTTGCAGCAATCATGATTTTTTACCTCCGAAAAATTTGTTTCTTATTATGTATTTAAGCTCGCTTAGCCTTAGCCGCAGCAAGCTTTCTGAGCTTGTGATTTTCCTCTTCCATTCCCTCACCAATAAACAAGGATGTCAGGAACACGAAAACATACGCCTGAATTGCGCCGTCGAACACATCAAAGTACATACTGAACACCATTGGAATAATAAGCCCGCAGACATGTTCAATAAGCTTCATTACAACAAATGCGCCCAACACATTACCGAACAATCGCATACAGAGTGAAAGGGGTCTTATAGCCAACTCCATTATGTTGAGGGGGAGCATGACAGCCATAGGCTTTGTAAAGGATTTCATAAATCCCTTGAAGCCACCGTTTCCCGTATACGCCGCCATTTCAATAAGTATGATACTCAGAAGCGCATAGGCAACAGTAACATTTATGTCCTTGGTAGGCGGTTTTATGCCGAAACCGATGAGACCAATCATATTAGATATACCCATGAGAAGAAGCACCGTACTGAGATAGGGCACATACCGTCTGCCCGCAGGACCTGTATTGCCCTCAAAGAACCTGTACACAAACTCAACGCCCTTTTCAAGGAGAGCCTGAGCCTTTCCCGGTACAACACTGAGCTTTCGTGTCATAAGCAACACTGTAACCATAATAACCGCCATAATCGCCCATGTAACCACCACAGACTCATGTATCCTCACAGGACCAACTATCGGAATGTCAAAGGGCAGGGTAAAAACCGTTTGGTTTTCAAGCTCGTGGATAAGCTGTTCGCCCAAATTACACCACTTCCTTTATATGGACTTGGCAGATTTATTACATCTCTCTGCCATGAATTTATTATATACCACATTTGCCTTTATGTCAAGAATAAATTATGAACTTTTATGTTTAATAAAGATTAGTAAATGAGTCTTTACATCAAAAAAAGACCACAGTTAAAACCGTGGTCTTTTCTTATATAATCTTATAAAATCTTAATCAACATATGGAATGGAAGCAACCAGACCAACAATGTATTTCATAAGAGCCTGAATATCGTTTGCATCAATTTTCTGATCCATGTAGCAGTCAGCGTTAGCCTTAGCCTGATCACTGAGGTCTACAAGACCTGCAATAGCCTTGTTCAGCTTGATGATATCCAGAATACCAATTTTGCCATCCTCGTTCACGTCACCATACTTAGCCTCAGGATTTACGCCTGTGATTGTAGTTGTGGT
>CAZQMA010000046.1:9078-13911 GCA_964594275.1 uncultured Ruminococcus sp.
TTACCTGTGCAGGAACCTGACCATCATCATCATTGCTCCAGAACTGGTATGTACCGCCCTGACCTGCAAGCCATACATTGCCTACTACGGACTCAGGGTCAATCGGCTCGGTTGCTGTTGTTGTAGTTGTAGTAGTTGTTGTAGTCTCCTCAGGCTCAGTTGTTGTTACGTCAGCATCGCCGGGCAGACCTGCGATTGTAAATGTAACTTCCAAAGTCTTTGTGAGAGAAACGTCTGTTCCGTCAATATCCTTAATTTTGGGTGATGTCCATGTATTGTAGATGTTTACACGGAGAGAAGAACCGTCATCGCTTAGACGGAATGCACCGTCTGTAGGACCTGTGTATTCGATTTCGCTGCCGTCAGCCTTAACGCTGTCAACAGTAATGGAGATACCGCAGTCATTGAGCGGGTCAGTTGAGCCTTCGGGTGAGAAAGCATATGCGTTGATATCGGATTCAAGAATCAGACACTCAATAGAACCTGTACCATCGCCCTCTGTGATATTGAAAGACGCAGTATATGTGCCGTTACCTGTTACCTGTGCAGGAACCTGACCATCATCATCATTGCTCCAGAACTGGTATGTACCACCCTGACCTGCAAGCCATACATTGCCTACTACGGACTCAGGGTCAATCGGCTTGGTTGCTGTTGTTGTAACGTCAGGTTTTTCAGTTGATGCGGTTGTAGTGGTTGTTGTAGCCTCAGTAGTTGTTGTAGTACTGTCACCCTCGGGAATATCATCAGTGTAGAATTCCTTGTCGAAGATAACAGTTACATCACCAAAGGAAAAATCAACAGTACCGCCTGTAGGTTCAGTCCATGTAAACCATTTTTCAACTTTCAGATAGTCCATATCCAGAGTACCGGTGTATGTATTACCATCTTCGTCTTCAACAGTAATTGTTTCGGGAATTTCAGCGGTAACAACATCGGTATCATTTGTGAAGTAGATTTCGGTAGAAGCCCAATGAGTAGTACCGTCGGCTTCAACCATATTATAGCCCATACCGCCACCTGCACCGTATGTTGCATATGTGGAGGACATATCATAGTTTACAACAACATTCTTAACAGTAAGACCCATTGCCTTATAAGGTTTCAGGTCGATAAGAACAGAGCCGCTCGTAACTGTCGCATTAGAGGAGTTGAATGTCATACGGTCAGTCTTGTTAGTTTCAACAGAACCTCCATTAGCAGCAGCTTTGAAGATTTCGCCGTACTTAGAGTCATGCCAGGAGAGAGTCTTACGGCTGAACAGTTCAATAGTGCCGCCGTCGGAGTCGTCCCAAACAATAGGACAGATACCTGTCATATTATGAGCTTCATTGGTAACAGTTTCCAGGAAAGCGTAGATAGAATCCTGATCCTTGCCTTCATCTGTAACAACGCCGTACTCACCGATAATTACAGGGATACCCTTATCAACGAAGTTCTTCTTCAGGTCAGCGAAGTCGCTGGAAACCTTTGTTTTGTCGGAATTTGTACCCCATGTGGAGTAGTAGCCCCATGATGCGCCCTGTTCAGCAACGCAGAACTGAGGCGGTTCATAATAATGGCAGGAAACTGCAATCATGTTTGCAGAATCTGTAGGTGCGGAGAATGTGCCGTCATAGAGCTTGTATGTATTGTTATTGGAAGCAGGAACCAGAAGAAGACGGTCTGCATTGTTGCCGCCTGTTGCACGTACTGTATCAACGAAAGCCTGGTTAATCTGCATGATTACACTGTTATCCAGTTCGATTTCATTGATGGACTCGAAAATCAGCTTTTCATCGTAATCAGCGAAATACTCAGCAATAGCCTTCCACAGAGTCTGGAACTTAGGGAGGCAGCCCGTACCGTTAATCCAACTTGCTTCGTTATGCGTGTTGATAATAACATACATATCGTTCTTATAGCAATAATCAACAATTTCCTTAACACGAGCAATCCACTCAGAGTTAGGGTTGCCGTTTGAGTCAATCATCTGATACCAGGTAATCGGAATACGAACAGTCTTGAAACCGGTCTTAGCAATTTCGTCAATCATAGCCTGAGTTGTCTTTACGTTGCCCCATGCGGTTTCGATTGCATCGGGTGTAAGCGGATTTGTCCATGTGTTGGAACAGCTGAGTGAATTACCCAAGTTCCAGCCTATACCCATATCCTCAACCATTTCAACTGCTGTCATAGACGCAGCATCAGCAGTGAAGATAGAGCTTGTGAACAGTGATGCCGAAGCAGTAGCGGCTACCACAGCTGCGGTGAGGGCAGATATTGCCTTCTTGAAAATGTTCATTGCGTTACATCTCCTTTGTGAGTTTTAAGTTTTTTGCGTACGTATGTGTGTGTGGTTTCCGAGTGGCTAAAGTCTTTCACTTTAAAAACAAACCCGTCCCGGAATTTTCCTCATGTTCTTTTATTTTAACACGCTTTTTGCCGATTGTCAATAACGCACCTCAAAAATAGTTCATCACTTTTGGCAAAACTGCAAAACGCACAAAATTCACAATTCCTTTTTGTGCAGGATGAATAGCGGAGTATATGGGCATATTATAATAGTATACCACATTTAAAAAATATCAATAAGGCTTTTTGTTTCTTTATTTATTGTCGAAAAGAATGCCGGGGTTGCATATCAACAGCGATATTTGTGCAACATGCTGAAATTCTGAAAATCCCTTGACTTTAAGCGTCGGTTGTGATAAATTTATATTAGCACTCAAAAGCTATGAGTGCTAACACTTAAAAAGCAAATCTGCCAGAACGGAGGAATGAAAGGGTGGACGCCAGAAAGCTGCGAATACTTGCAGCGGTAGTTGACAATTATATAAAGACAGGCGAGCCGGTAGGCTCAAAGACAATCTCTATGATGCCTGAAATCAAGGTTTCCGCCGCAACCGTACGAAACGACATGGCAGTGCTGGAAGAGCTTGGTCTTTTAGAGCAGCCTCACACATCCGCAGGCAGAATCCCTACCTTCAGCGGTTATCGACTCTATATAGAAAAGGTTTTAGGTAAAACCGAGCTTGACGCTAAAGAACGTCACCGTCTTGATGAAATGCTTGGCGATGAGGCTTCCCTCACCGAAGAGTTGATTCTCCAGAGCGCAGGTACAGCTCTTGCAGAGATTACAAAGTGTGCGGCGGTTGTATCAAACCTAGCACCTAAGTATTCGGTTATCTCAAAGGTTGAGGTTATCCCCACAGGCAAGCGGATTTATGTTGTACTGCTTATCACATCAAGCGGCAAGATAAAGAATAAAGCCTGCCGTATGGAGTTTGACCTTACACAAGAGCACATGGATTTCCTGCAAAGATATCTGGAGGAAAACTTAGAAGGCGTTTCTGTTTCAGAGCTGTCAGACGAAAGACTTGAAAAGCTCATCACAGCAATGGGAACCTATATGGTAGCCCTGTCTCCTCTTATTAAAGGTATATGCGAAATGTCAAGAGATTTACAGCGAAACGAGGTTTACGTTTCGGGTGAGCAGAATCTTCTCACCTACCGTGACCTTGACAAGGGCGAAATCGTAAGGTTTATTTCACAGAAAAATGAACTCCGTGAAATTCTTGATGACAGCATGAGCGGCGTTCAGATAATGTTCGGCGAAGAGGACGACGGATTTGCAATCGGAAACTCCAGCATGATAGTTTCCAAGTACAGCAATGGCGGCAGAACAGCAGGCTCACTGGGTGTAATAGGACCCATGCGCCTTGACTATGCAAAAATAATTCCTTATATAGATTATTTTACAGAAAAGCTCACCCGGTTCTTTACAGACCAGGGCGAGGGAAAGGATGACACCAATGAAGGATAAAGACCTTGAAAAGCTGATGCGCGATGACCCGGCTGCCGATGAAGCAGTGGTTTCGGAAGAAACAGAAAAGGCAGAGACAACAGAGGCACAGACAGAAGCTCCGGCTGACGACACTGCCGAAAAGCTTAAAAAAGCAGAAGAAGCTCTGGAGGCGGCAAAAGACGCTCACCTGAGACTTATGGCAGAGTATCAGAATTACCGCAACCGTACCGCCGAGGAGAAAAAGAAAATCTACGGTGACGCTAAGGTTGACTGTGTAAAGGAACTGCTTACAGTAGCTGATACCTTTGATAGAGCAGTAGTTGCTGAATGTACAGACGAAACCTATAAAAAAGGCGTAGAAATGACCTACAACCAACTCCATAAAGCGTTTGAGAAGTTGGGAATCGAAGAACTCAACCCCGTAGGACAGGAATTCGACCCCAATCTCCACAACGCAATCAGACAGGTTGAAGAAGGCGATTTTGAAGAAAACACCGTCTGCGAGGTTTACCAGAAAGGCTATAAGCTGGGCGACAGACTGGTAAGACCGGCAGTAGTTGCGGTTAAAAGCTAACGCACAAACAAATTAAAATATAAAACCACCCGTAAATACGGGCGAACAATGAAAGGAAGAGATTTATTATGGGAAAGATTATTGGTATTGACCTTGGTACAACAAATTCATGCGTAGCAGTTATGGAAGGCGGCAACGCAGTAGTAATCACAAACGCAGAGGGTGCAAGAACAACTCCCTCAGTAGTAGGCTTCTCCAAGACAGGCGAGCGACTGGTAGGTCAGATTGCTAAGCGTCAGGCAGTTGCAAATCCTGATAAGACCATCTCCTCTATCAAGCGTCACATGGGCGATGACTACAAGGTAAGCATTGACGACAAGAAGTACACACCTCAGGAAATTTCTGCTATGATTCTTCAGAAACTCAAGGCAGACGCTGAGGCTTATCTGGGTCAGCCTGTAACAGAGGCTGTTATCACTGTTCCCGCATACTTCACCGACGCTCAGCGTCAGGCTACAAAGGATGCAGGTCA
>CAZQMA010000047.1:0-13278 GCA_964594275.1 uncultured Ruminococcus sp.
CAAGGGCAGGACCAGCTTCGTCATCGCACACAGACTTTCCACCATCCGCAATTCGGATTTGATTCTTGTTATGAAAGACGGTGATGTAATCGAAAGTGGCAACCATGAGGAACTGATGGCACAGAACGGCTTCTATAAGTCACTATACAATAGCCAATTTGCACAAACAGCATAGGGTGGAAACGATTATAAAAACTGTATGAAAACTTAAACCAAAAAGGAAACGGCGTGACTTCCGTCACGCCGTCTCTTGAAAACTGTATATTTTTTTATTTTTCATATTATTCATCAAACAATGGTGTGGAGAAGTAACGCTCTGCTGTATCAGGAAGAATAGTTACAACTGTCTTTCCCTTGCCAAGCTTTTTGGCAAGCTTGAGCGCAGCAGCTACATTCGTGCCGCTGGATATACCACACATTATACCCTCAAGTCTTGACAGATTGCGTGCTGTTTCAATAGCTTCATCATCAGTTACAACATAAATATTGTCGTAGATATTCCGATTAAGGATATCCGGTATAACGCCATCGCCTATACCCATCTGAAGATGTGTTCCGATTGTGCCACCTGCAAGAATCGCTGCATTTTCAGGCTCTACTGCCCATATTTCAATATCGGGATTCTGAGCCTTGAGTACTTCCCCAATACCTGTAATTGTACCGCCCGTACCTATACCGGAACAGAAACCGTGGATTTCTCTTCCCGCCTGCTCCATTATTTCAAGACCCGTATGGTGACGGTGCACCTGTGGATTAGCCTTATTCTCAAACTGCTGAGGCACATATACATGAGGATTCTCTGCTTTAAGTCTCAATGCGGTCTGTAAACACTCTTCAATGCAGTCGCCAATGTTGCCTGCATCATGGATAAGGATAACCTCTGCACCATAATGCTTTACAAGCTTGCGGCGTTCTTCACTTACAGAATCCGGCATGATGATAATTGTCTTATAACCCTTTACCGCTCCAATAAGCGCAAGACCGATTCCCTGATTACCACTGGTAGGCTCTACAATAATTGAATCCTTGTCAAGGAGACCTTGCTTTTCTGCCTTGGTAATCATATTGTAAGCAGTTCTGGTCTTTATCGAACCGCCTACGTTAAGACCCTCAAATTTAACAAGAACCTCTGCATTGTCCTCGTCAACCATTCTGTTAAGACGAATAAGAGGGGTATGCCCTATACCATCAAGTATATTGTCGTATATCATAAAAAAGCTCCTTTATCTGTTGTCAGTTCAGCTCGAAATCTTTCTTATTATACCACATTAATCCATAGAAGTCAATCAAAAATATTTACTTGACCGAAATTTGGATATGTGTTATTATAGTATAGTAATAATCTAAGTAAGGACGTGATAAAATGTCGCTTATTTTCTGTGTAGAAGATGACCTGGGAATCCGTGAGCTTATCAGCTGTGCTTTAAGCTCGGGCGGGTATGATTCAAAGGGCTTTGGAAATGGTACAAGCTTCTTTGAAGAGCTTAACAGAAATGTTCCCGACCTGATTCTAATGGATGTAATGCTTCCCGGTGCTGACGGAATAACTCTACTCAAAAGGCTAAAAAGCTCTTCTGTATATTCTGATATTCCTGTAATTATGCTTACAGCCTGTTCAAGTGAAATAAATAAAGTTACAGGTCTTGAAGCAGGAGCAGATGACTATATATCCAAACCATTTGGTATAATGGAGCTTCTTTCGCGTATAAAAGCTGTACTCAGACGTGTAAAAAACAGTCCGGGAGCAGGTTCTTCCCTGATTACAATAGATAACCTTGCCATTAATCTACAAAAGCGAACCGTTCACTACGGTGAAAATGAAATCGAGCTCACTTATAAAGAATTTGAGCTTCTTTCCTTCCTTGCAAGAAACTGCGGCAATGCCGTATCCCGTGAAGAGCTTCTGTGCAAAGTATGGGGGGCACAATTTGAGGGGGAAACACGTACTGTTGATGTTCACGTGAAAACACTCAGACAGAAGCTTGAAAGCGGCGGTTGTTGTGACATAATCAAAACCGTACGTGGTTTCGGATATAAGCTTTTGTAATTACGAGGTAACTGCAAATGGAAATACTCCTTATAATTATACTATTTCTTATCGGTGTTATCATTGTCATGAGTTTCCGTTTCAGTGGCTTTAAGGTTCGTTGCCTTAAAGAAATGGAAAACCGTGAAGCAAGAATCAAAAAGCTTCAAAACACAAACAGCCGTCTGAAACGTGAAATGAAAAACGGACAAAGTACCATAAGACTTTTGCAGGAGCATATGAGTGAAAGCATCCTCATACTGGATGACGCAGACAGGGTCATCCTTGCAAATGACAGTGCTACGGAGCTTCTGAATATAAAACGCGACGAATTTGATACTCACTCCATCTTCACTCTCACCGACAATGAACAATTTCTTGAGGCTGTAAGACAGTCAAAGAAAGACGGCAGAATAAAAGTACTTATCTCTATCGGCGATGAGAAATACCGTGCAATGCTTCAGCGCGTTGCCATGTCAGACAGAAACGGAACTATAATTCTTCTCATCAACATGACGGACATGGTCAAGGCAGAAGATATCAGGCGTGACTTTACTGCTAATGTTTCACATGAGCTGAAAACACCTCTTACCATAATCAAAGGCTATGGTGAAATGTTTGGCAGTGGTATGATAAACAGCATTGACGATGTAAAAAAATACGGCTCTGTTATTGAACGTGAAAGTCAGCGTCTGCTCTTTCTTATCAACGATATTATAAGGCTGTCGGAAATAGAAGAAAAAAATGAATTCGTATATCAACCTGTTAATCTTAAAAAAACTGCCGAGGATGCAATCACAATTATAAAATCCAAAGCCAACAAAAAAAATGTTGCCATTATACCGGAGCTTCAGGATATAACTATAAACGGAAATGAAACCTATCTTAATGAGCTTTTTATTAATCTCATCGACAACTCCATAAAGTACAATGACGATGGCGGATGGGTACGTGTTTCACTGAGCCATGATGAAAAATTCGCAGCTGTCACTGTAACTGATAACGGTATCGGTATACAGAAATCAGAGCAGGAACGGATTTTTGAACGATTCTACCGTGTAGACAAGAGCCGTTCCAAAGAAAACAGCGGTACAGGTCTCGGTCTTTCAATTGTAAAGCATATAGCTGAATACCATAAAGGTTCCGTTGAACTTTCAAGTATTCCCGGTGCCGGTACTTCGGTCACGGTATACATTCCGCTTGCACTTTGATTCAAGACAATCAGCTTGTTTTAAAGGAAAATCTTAACATAAAATTAACTGTAAATGTATTCCAAATTTACATTGACAGGATATAATAGTTGTGTATGTATTATTACATAACACATTTAAAGGAGCGTAAAATATGGATATCTTCTCTGTTATAACCCTTTTCGGAGGACTCGCATTTTTCCTTTATGGTATGAACATTATGTCTGAGGGGCTTGAAAAGCTAGCAGGCGGCAAGCTTGAAAGTATCCTCAAAAAAATGACATCAAATAAGTTTATGGGACTTCTCCTTGGTCTGGGCGTTACAATGGCGATTCAGTCGTCATCTGCTGTAACTGTAATGCTTGTCGGTCTGGTAAACTCAGGCATTATGCAGCTCAGTCAGACTATCGGCGTCATCTTCGGTTCTAATATCGGTACAACAATCACAGCGTGGATGCTCACTCTGACGGGAATCGACGGCGATAACACTTTTCTCAAACTTCTCAATCCAAGCTCATTTGCTCCTATTATGGCACTTATCGGTGTTATTATGGTTATGATGTGCAAAAGCTCAAAGAAAAAAGACATAGGTCGTATTTTAGCAGGCTTTGCAATTCTCTTTACAGGTATGACATTTATGAGCGACGCTGTTGCTCCTCTCAAGGATTCAGAAGAATTCAGAAGCATTATGACAGCTTTCAATAACCCTGTTCTCGGTGTTATTGCAGGTACGGTCATCACCGCTATTATTCAGAGTTCTTCCGCTTCCGTTGGTATACTTCAGGCTATTTCAGCTACAGGTCAGCTTACCTACGGTATGTCAATTCCAATTATCATGGGTCAGAATATCGGTACATGTGTTACAGCACTGATTTCCAGTATCGGTGTAAATCGTGACGCACGCCGTGTTGCTGTAATTCACATTTCATCAAAGATAATCGGTACTATTATTATTCTGCCTATTTATTTACTCGTTGAATGGGCATTTGCACTCTCATTAAGTGACAAAGTAATTGATTACGTAGGTATTGCAGTAGTACACACCATATTTAATATTATCACTACAGTAATACTCATGCCCTTTACAAAACAGCTTGAAAATCTCTCTTACATGTTTATCAAGGAAAAGACAGAGGAAAAGGAAGAAAAGATTCTCCTGGATGAACGTCTGCTCCATACTCCGGCTGTTGCTATTGAAGCTTGCCGTTCCGCTACTATCCGTATGGCTGAGCTGGCAAGAAATACAATTCTCAAGTCCTTGGAAATACAGTTCAACTACAACGAAGAAGAAGCTGAAAAAATCCGTGAACTCGAACATGAGATTGACACCTACGAGGACCGTCTTAATGCTTACCTTGTACGTATTTCCAAACACAGCATTTCCAGTGCTGACAGTAAGACCGTTTCAAAAATGCTTCACTGTATCGGAAACTTTGAGCGAATCGGCGACCACGCCCTGAACATCATGGAATCAGCTAAGGAAGTCAACGATAAGGGCATAAGCTTTTCCAGCGATGCTAGGAACGAGGTTCGTGTTGTAATTGACGCTCTTACTCAGACTATTAACCTTTCTTTTGATGCTTTCATCAATGATGACCTGAGCATTGCTCATAAGGTTGAGCCGTTGGAAGAGGTGATTGATACTCTGAGCATTGAACTTAAAAACAGACACATTAAGCGTCTCCAGAATAACGCTTGTACTGTAGAGTTGGGTTACATCTATCAGGATCTGCTTACAAACTTCGAGCGAGTATCTGACCATTGCTCAAATATTGCGGGATGTCTTATTGAGATTGTTGAGAAGCGGGATATTCATGCTTACCTCCACACGCTCAAAAAGACTGATGAAACTTTCCAGAAGGAATATCACGATCACCTGGACAAGTATTTCTTAGAGCTTGGTCAGCCTACCGCAGTCAGTGAACAGGTTTCCGCTGAATAACTTAAATACAAAAGCTCCTGCCATATGACAGGAGCTTCTTTTTTTATCGTATGATTACCGCATCCATTGCCTTTACGAAAGCTTTATGGATTTCGGGATTTGCTTTTGATATACGTACAGGCTTCATATTCATGTCAGTAAAGCAGTGGCGTGATTCCGCTTCCGCACAGAGAACACCAGTCGCTTTGTTGTAGATTTTGTAGGTAATACGCATCTTGAAGCCGTTATACTCAGCTATTTTTCCTACAATACTAAACCAATCGCCAAAAGTGAGTGAGTGCTTATAGGTGCAGTCTACGCCGAGAACCGGTAGCATAAACCCCGCTTCCTCAATCTTATCGTAAGGTATACCTGCATGTGTGAGGAAATCCACTCGTGCTTCTTCCATCCACCTTATATAGTTGGTGTGGCTGACTACGTTCATTCTGTCGGTTTCATAGTAATATACATTTCTGCTGTATGCCTGTATTTCCATTTTTGCGTTTCCTTTCAAAGTGATGTTTTTAATTATATCATTCTGAGCAGCTTGTGTCAAGCGGTAAGGAATATTTCAATTCCAATAAGAATAAGTACTATGCCACCGAAAATTGTTGCTTTATTCGCAAGCCGTGTACCAAATTTCTTCCCGATATAGAGTCCGCCCATACATATGATAAAGGTAACAACCGCAATAATAATTGCACATACAAGAGCCATAAGCCAATCGTAATCAGCAATAGTAAAGCCTACAGATAATGCATCTATGGACGTAGCAACGCCCTGTACAAGAAGTAGCCCAAAGCTGAGAGCTGTACAACTCGCCTCTTCATCCTTGTTACGGATACCCTCTATAAGCATTTTACCACCGATAAAGAGAAGGAGTGCAAGAGCAATCCATGGAATATAGCTTCTAAACGCCTCGAAACACTGTACCACAGTATGTACGCATACCCAGCCAAGCATTGGCATCAAAGCCTGAAAAAAGGCAAATACACCTGCAATAATACACATTTTCTCTTTCTTCATACAGGAATATGACATTCCGTTTGCAAGAGAAACAGAAAAAGCATCCATTGCAAGTCCCACACCAAGACAAATGCTGTTAAACAAAAAAACAAAGCTCCATTCCATGATATAAACCTCCAAAATATAAAAATAAAACGGGCACGACAAACCATACCCGAACATTTACATTTATCTAGAGAAAGTCCACGTATAGCTTTTCAGTTACACATGAGTCTCGCAATTTAAAACAAGCCAGATTTTATTAAATCAGTATGTTGACTTGCTACGCTTCCACGCTCGCTACTCCCTCAGCTTTAATATAATACCACATTATAGGAAACTTGTCAAGCCTTTGGGAAAGTTTTTTTATAGCATCCGACAGTGATGTCACAGGAATCCGCAATGGCGAATAAATTTGCATGAGCATCATACATCATTGTTAAAGCCTTAACTAAAAAATGCACGCCCCTAAAACTTTTATACAAAAGGTCAGTACAATAAAAAGCAAAGTCCCCTTTACGGGAGTCTCTGCTTTTTTTGCTATTTAATACAGGAGGAGAACTGCATCTCCTACTTTAATTATTAAACTGCCGCAACTTTCTTCACATTCTGCATTTCTTCAGATTCAGCAGCCTTATTGTTAAGCTCATCCGGGTCATGATAAGTAGGAACGGTTGCACGTACAGCGTCAAGAATATTTGTTTCGTTATTTATCGCATCCATCAGAATGCGCAGCTTCTCATCTACCTCGGCACGACTGAGTCCCTTATCACGTTCAATGAAAATAAGGTTGTTGTCGGTTTTGTCAAGCTTCTCAGTTTTCATGAGAAGCTCCTCATAAAGCTTTTCACCGGGTCTGAGACCAATTTCGATAATATCAATATCCTCATACGGCTTAAGTCCTGACATCTTGACCATGTTTTCTGCAAGGTCGAGAATCTTTACGGGCTTGCCCATATCAAGCACAAACAACTCGCCATTATGTGCCATACAGCAGGTTTCCATAACAAGTCCTACAGCTTCGGGAATAGTCATAAAGTAACGGATGATACGCTTGTCAGTCAGTGTAATAGGCCCGCCTGCCTCAATCTGTCTGCGGAACAACGGAATAACTGAACCATTGCTTCCGAGAACATTTCCGAAACGCACGGCAGTAAATTCGGTTCTGCTATTCTGTCTGCACTGAACTACCATCTCGCACAGACGCTTGGAAGCACCCATTATATTTGTAGGATTAACTGCCTTATCAGTTGAAATGAGCAAGAACTTCTCTACACCATACTTTTCAGCAAGATTGGCCACATTGTATGTACCCATGACATTGTTCTTTATGGCTTCGCATCCACTTACCTGCATAAGAGGTACGTGCTTGTGAGCTGCTGCGTGGAATACAAGCTCCGGTTTTACACTGCGGAAAATCTGTTCCATACGCTGCATATCACGCACAGATGCGATATATACCTCAAGGCTTAGTTTATTGCCGTATTTGCGGATAAGCTCCTGCTGGATGTCGTAGGCGTTGTTTTCGTAGATGTCTACTACAACAAGCTTTTTGGGGCTGTGCTTTGCAATCTGACGACAAAGCTCACTGCCTATAGAACCGCCGCCTCCTGTTACAAGAACGGTTTTGCCTGTATAGAACTCAGCTGTACGCTTACTCTTTACCTTAATTGTATCACGGAAAAGCAGCTCCTCAATCCGGAACTCACGAAGACTTTTTCTGCCCTCCCCTGTCTGTCCGTTTTCGGAGAAGGGATAGTCGTAAATCTTTACCTTGCAACCTGTCCGCTCGTAAAATTCGTAAAGCCGCTTCTTGTCAGTCTGTTCAGCATCAGGGATAGCAATTGCTATTTCCTGTACATCCATATTAGCAATTTTTTCTATTATGGTTTCATCTCCCTTATATACAGGAATACCGCATATGAAATTTCCTGCCTTGTTAGAGTCCTTGTCGATGAAGCATACAGGAATGTAGTGTGCCTTGGGATTGCGGATAAGTTCCTCTGCAAGCAAAGCACCTACATTGCCTGCACCTACAATTGCGATTTTAATCTTATTCTGTGACTTGTCGGCATTCTTTGCACGATAAGCATACTGTACCTGATACATAAAACGACTGAACAACGTCAGAAGCAGGTTACCCATAAAGAAAATCAATCCGCAGCCAAAACCAATACTGAAATCCGGTGCAAATACGCCTACCAACAAATAAAGCATACCTGCCACAATATCTGCAAGTGACAGTCGCAGATAGGTTCGTACCGTTGCATATCGCCATACGGGCTTGTGTATCTTGAACACTATACGTACAATTGTCAGCAATACAAATATAACTACAAATTTTACTAATGTAAATTCACCATTAACTTTAAGCGAACTTATATCAAGCTGTCCCATGACTGCAACAACCATATATGCAGAAATAATTATCAATGTATCTATTAGAATAAGCGAACATCTTCGTATGTTCATTCTTTCACCCCGTTGTTCTTCTCTCAATATTTTTTATCTCTCATCATAACCATTAGGATTCTTTGACTGCCAATTCCAAGAATCCGCACACATCTCTTCAATCCCGTTTACAGCTGTCCAACCCAGCTCCTCATTTGCAGTCTTAGGGTCTGCATAACAGCAGTCAATATCGCCGGCTCTGCGTTCTACTATCTTGTAGCTTATAGCATGTCCGCAAGCCTTTTCAAATGCAGCGACTATCTGAAACACACTGTAACCGTTGCCAGTGCCAAGATTGTAAACCTTGACACCGCAATTTTCCTTTATCTTATTGAGTGCCTTTACGTGACCATCAGCCAAATCCATTACATGAATGTAATCTCTCACGCCTGTGCCGTCGGGAGTGTTGTAGTCGTTACCGAATACAGAAAGATATGGGAGCTTGCCTACTGCTACTTGTGCAATATAGGGCAGCAGGTTGTTTGGGATACCCTTGGGGTCTTCGCCTATCATGCCGCTTTTGTGCGCACCAATGGGATTGAAGTAACGGAGAAGAACAACATTCCACTCAGGATCTGCGGTATGAAGATCTGTGAGAATCTGCTCTAGCATCCACTTTGTCCAACCGTAAGGATTTGTGCAGGTGCCCTTGGGACATTCTTCGGTAATTGGTACAAAAGCAGGATCGCCGTATACTGTTGCAGAAGAACTGAAAATGATATTCTTGCATCCTGCTTCCCGCATAGCTTCGCAGAGAGTCAGTGTACCTGCGATATTGTTCTGATAGTATTCAAGTGGCTTTCTTACAGATTCGCCAACAGCCTTAAGACCTGCAAAGTGAATTACAGCGTCAATCTTATGGTCGGAGAATACAAGCTTCATACCCTCTTTATCACGGATGTCCATGTTATAGAAGGTCATGGACTTCCCTGCTATCTGCTCTACTCTATCCAGTGCCGCTGAACATGAGTTTGAAAGATTGTCTACTACTACAACGTCGTAGCCTGCATTTAACAGCTCCACGCAGGTGTGGCTTCCTATATACCCTGCACCACCTGTTACAAGAATTTTCATTTTGATTCCTCCTGTTCGGTTTTTTTCATAAACTTACTTACTATAAAAAGCAGAATTATTCCTGCAATTATACCCGTACATCCGCCTGCAAAATCAATCCACACGTCCTTTACTTGTGAGCCTCTGCCTGTGAATAGCTGTATTGTTTCATCAGTGAGAGCCGTAAGGAGCGTGAAGAGAAATATCCTACTTTTGGGTTTTCCTGTAAAAAGTCCCAATATTAAGCCTAAGAATCCAAACTCTGTAAAATGGGCAAGCTTTCGCACTATATGGAGCGTTACATTCCCCTTGCCTACAAACAGCTCCAGAAACGGCTCTATATAATTCATTACGCCTTCACTCTGAGTCTTTGAGGATTCAACATCAAACAGTGAGTTTGAAAATATGAATATGAGGGTGAACACTGTAAGGAGTAATAGCACAGCTTTGCTCTTTTTCATAATTCACCCTCTTTTCTTTTATTCTACTGTTACGGATTTTGCCAGATTTCTAGGCTTATCTACATCAAAGCCTTTACCTACTGAAACATAGTATGAAAGCAGCTGGAGCGGTACAACAGAAAGGCTTCCTGCAAATAGATCATCAATCTTAGGAATATATACAGTAAAGTCTGCTGTGTCCTCCATCGCATAGTTGCCGTATGTTGTAAGACCAAACAGCTTCGCACCACGGCTCTTTACTTCAACCATATTGCTTACGGTTTTCTCGTAAAGCTCGTACTGAGTTGCAATGCTGAATACTACTATATCATCCTCAATAAGACTGATAGGTCCATGCTTCAACTCGCCTGCTGCGTATGCTTCGGAATGAATGTAGCTGATTTCCTTGAGTTTCAGACTTCCCTCCATACCGATTGCGTAGTCAATACCACGTCCAATAAAGAATGCGTCCTTGATATTTACAAGCTTTGCTGAATACCACTGAATTCTTTCTTTATCTTCAAGAACCTTTGCCACCTTTTCAGGGATGGAATTTATTTCACTGAGAAGCTCACTGAAACGCTCAGCTGTGATTTCTTCTCTTGCCTTGGCAAACTGAAGTGCTAAGAGATAGGATGCAACAAGCTGACAGCTATATGCCTTTGTTGTTGCAACGGAAATTTCAGGTCCTGCAAGTGTATAAAGTACATTGTCAGCTTCTCTGGCGATGGAAGAGCCTACAACGTTTACTATGCCAAGAGTCCTAATACCCATCTCTTTAGCCATTCTTAAAGCTGCAAGGCTGTCTGCTGTTTCTCCTGACTGACTAATGACAATCATAAGGCTTCCGGGGATAAGCTTCATCTTTCTGTATCTGAACTCAGATGCAAGTTCTACACGTACATTCACACTTGTAAGTGCTTCCATAACATACTGTGCAGCCATACCTACATGATATGCAGAACCACAGGCTACTATGTAAACCTGATTTATATTTTTCATGTCCTCGTCTGTAAGACCAACACGTTCAAAGCTGATTGCATCATCCTTCAGAACTGAGTGGATTGTATCCTTGATAACCTTGGGCTGTTCATGGATTTCCTTCAGCATAAAATGCTCATAACCGCCCTTTTCGGCTGCTTCCGCATCCCAGTCGATAGTTTTCATTTCCTTCTGGATTTCTTCGCCGTCAAGGTTGAAAAAGGTTACGTCACCCTTTGTAAGACGTGCAAGCTCCAGATTACCGATATAGTATACGTTTCTTGTATATTTCAGGATTGCCGGAACGTCGGATGCAAGATAGCTTTCCCCATCCTTTACACCGATAATCATGGGGCTGTCCTTACGTGCAGCGTAAACTTCTCCGGGATAATCCTTGAACATAACTGCCAGAGCATACGAACCACGTATTCTTACAAGTGCGTGGTTGAGAGCATCAACAGGTGTACCCAAGTACTTTTTGTAGTAGTAATCTACAAGCTTTACCGCAACTTCTGTATCAGTCTGAGAATAAAAGCTGTAGCCGTGCTTTGTGAGTTTTTCTTTCAGCTCCTGATAGTTTTCGATAATGCCATTATGTACAGCGATTACGTTATCATCATCACTGGAGTGAGGATGGGAGTTTATAGTAGAAGGTTCGCCGTGGGTTGCCCATCTTGTATGACCGATACCGCATGAACCTTTTACAGCTTGACCATCGTTGGTCATTTCTCTCAGTACTTTAAGCTTGCCCTTGGCTTTTACTACCTCTGCATCCTTATCGCCATCTCGTACAGCAATGCCTGCTGAGTCATATCCTCTGTATTCAAGCTTGGAAAGGCCATCAAGCAGTATGGGAGCCGCTTCGTTTTTTCCTGTGAATCCTACGATTCCGCACATAATATATTACTCTCCTTTAATCTATTCTATGTAAAAATAAGCCGCTTCTCAGCTTAGGCTCGAACCATGTTGACTTAGGTGGCATAAGCATACCTGCATCTGCTACGTCAAAAAGCTCCTGAATGGATGTAGGGTACATTGAGAATGCTACTTTGCAATCGCTCTTTACTCTTCTCTCAAGTTCGCTTAAACCTCTGATACCACCGATAAAGTCAATTCTCTTATCGGTTCTGGGATCCATGATGCCGAGAACAGGGTTTAAGAGTTCATTTTGGAGAATGGAAACGTCAAGGCCCTCTACGGGGTGGTCATTTCTGTACTCAGGCTTTGTAACAAGCTTATACCACTTATCGCCAAGATACATTCCAATCTCGCCCTTACTCTCAGGGGATACAGCTATGTCTGAATCTGTTATATCATACTTCTCGGAAACCTTAGAAATAAATTCTGCTTCTGTAAGACCGTTCAGATCCTTTACTGCACGATTATAATCCATAATCATCAGCTCATCATCTGCAAAGAGGACAGACAGGAAAAAGTTGAACTCTTCGTTACCTGTATAGCCGGATTTTTCATTTCTTCTCTTTACGCCAACTTTTACAGCAGATGCTGCTCTATGGTGACCGTCTGCGATGTAGATATTGTCGATACCGGCAAAGGCGTTCTGTATTTCAGACACAAGTGCTTCATCGCTTACCATCCAACCTCTGTGACGAATACCATCCTCGGATGTGAAGTCGAAGATGCTGTCAGTTGTCTTTACAGTATTAATAGCACCTGTGATGGTATCATTATGACGATAGGCAAGGAAGATAGGACCTGTTTGCATATCGCAATAGTCGATATGGCGGATTCTGTCTTGTTCCTTATCTTCACGGGTGTTTTCATGCTTTTTGATTGTATTGTTCAGGTAGTCGTCGATTGATGCACATGCAACGATACCTGTCTGAGTTCTGCCATTCATTGTAAGCTCATAGATGTAGTAGCAGTTCTTTTCGTCCTGTACAAAGTCGCCGCTCCGGAACATATCCCAAAGGCGGTCATGTGCCATACGGTACACCTCGGAAGCATACATATCGTGATTATCATCAAACATAGTTTCAGGACGGTCGATATTCAGGAAAGAGAGTGGCTTGCCATGTACTGCCGCCTTTGCTTCTTCTCTGTTGTATACGTCATAAGGCAGTGCTGCTATCCGGTCAGTTTTGCCATTAGCAGGACGAACTGCTTTGAAAGGGTTGATTGTTGACATAATTTATTTCTCCTCGTATAATAAAGTTATCCCCAACAAAAGTTGAGCGATATACGCCACGC
>CAZQMA010000048.1:0-13055 GCA_964594275.1 uncultured Ruminococcus sp.
CACAAACAGTATGCTTCATCTTCCTGCAATTGCAAATGAGTGCGGCATTACCATAAACCTTGACATGGCAAATGAAGTTAGTGCACGTACCCCTAACCTTTGCCACTTGGCACCCGCAGGTCACACCTATATGGAGGATTTGAACGAGGCTGGTGGCGTATATGCGGTTCTGGGCGAGCTGGCTAAGAAAAATCTCATCCATACAGATGTTATGACCTGTACAGGCAGGACACTGGGTGAAAATATAAGCGGCGTAATAAACAAAAACCCTGAAATTATTCGTCCCATTGAGAATCCCTATAGTGAAACAGGTGGTATCGCTGTTCTCCGAGGCAATCTGGCACCTGACGGCTGCGTTGTAAAGCGCAGTGCGGTTGCACCTGAAATGATGGTGCACAGCGGTCCTGCGAGAGTTTTCGACAGCGAAGAAGAGGCAATTGAGGTTATCTTGGGCGGTGGAATTAAGGCAGGAGATATTGTTGTAATTCGATACGAAGGACCGGCAGGCGGTCCGGGTATGAGAGAAATGCTGTCTCCAACCTCTGCAATTGCCGGTATGGGACTTGACAAGGATGTTGCTCTTATCACCGATGGACGCTTCTCCGGAGCAACACGTGGTGCTGCTATCGGTCACGTCTGTCCTGAGGCTGTAAGCGGCGGACTGATTGCTTATGTGGAAGACGGTGATACTATCTCTATTGACATCCCAAATCATAGAATTACACTTGATGTTTCCGAGGACGTAATCGCAGAGCGTAAGGCTTACACCAAAATCAAGGTTAAAACTAATCTCACAGGCTACCTTAAACGCTATGCTAAAATGGTTGCATCGGCGGATAAGGGTGCTGTAATCAATTATTAAAAGGGAAGAGCAAATAATATGAATCACCGAGAAAATATAAAATTATGGCTTGATTCTCTGGTAATATTCGAGGGCATAAAGGCTGATCCTGTTTTATCGGCACTTTATGATTTATGTTGTTCTGATGAAGCAGATGAGCTTACCCGGTGTCACAGCCGACTGGCGGCGGCTCTTTATGAGAAAACCGATAGCCTTACCGATTATATAGAAGAGCTTGTATTGGAGCATGAACAGGTTTGTGCGGTACGTATAGGAGCAGGAGAGGAAATTCCTCAGGTGATGGAGGATTGCCTTATCCGTGAATTGGGACTTCTCTCAAATATCGCAGGTCTTTCTGCGGCTGATTTGTGGGGTGCAACCTATGCGCCTGTGTCTCTTGCTCAGTGGAAGAACAGAAGCATAGACTTGAAATCTGCCTATGTAGCACGTTCACAGCGTATCAGCTGTGAGGGCTACGGTATCTTTGCACGTTACCACATGTTCACCGTTGACGGAAAGGGTGAACTTCAGCCTGTACTTCATCCCGACCCTATACGCTTTATCGATATGGTAGGCTATGAACGTGAGCGTAAAGCCGCTGAGGACAACGTACACGCACTTCTTTCAGGAAACTTTGCGGCGAATGTTCTTCTGTCAGGCGATGCAGGTACAGGCAAGTCTGCTACGGTTAAAGCTATCGCCAATGCCTATAGAAAGGATGGTCTACGTCTCATTGAGCTTAACAAGAATCAGCTCTGTTTCATACCAAAAATCATGGACAGACTGTGCAGAAATCCTCTCAAGTTTATCATATTCATTGATGACTTGACCTTTGCAGAGGATGACGCAGACTTTGGCACACTGAAAGCTACATTGGAGGGAAGCATATCCGCCCGTATGCGCAATACGGTTATCTACGCCACTAGCAATCGCCGTCATATTGTGAAAGAGAGCTTCTCCGATGGCTCAGACAAGCATGAAAATGATACTGTACAGGAGCGTATCTCCTTGTCTGAGCGTTTCGGCATAACAATCACCTTCCAGCGACCCCAGAAAAAACTTTATCTGGATATTGTTCATGAGCTTGCAAGACAGGCGGGACTTAGCATGAGTGAAGCTGAGCTTGACCTGAGAGCAGAGCAATATGCCCTCTGTAAAAGCGGCAGAAGTCCTCGTGCCGCAAGACAACTTATTGATAAGCTTGTAGCAGAAAGAGCTATGGACAACTGATATATCAGAAAAGCGGAACGCCTCATTGAGAACGTTCCGCTTTTTATTTATGGCAGTCGTGAAATAAGGGCTGAGCCGTTTGCTTTGAGCCATGCGCTGTGTTTTCGGTAATCGGGGCATAGTCTTGTAACCTCGTTGTAGAAGTCGGCAGAGTGGTTCATATGTTTCAGATGACATACCTCATGTACAACCACTGCTTTCAGCACTTCTCTCGGCATGAGTACAAGGAGACAGTTGAAATTAAGGTTGCGCTTTCCTGAACAGCTTCCCCAACGTGTTTTCTGGGCACGTATGGTAATTCTGCCATAGCTTTCGCCCAGGTCACGAGCGTATAGTTCGACTATGGGCGGAATGATTTCTGCGGCACGTTCTGCGAAGGAACGCATCTCCTCGGAAGTAAATGGCGGCAGAGCAACCTGTTGTTTTTCCTGTTGCTCACGAAGGCTACAGGCAATCCATTCTTGCTTTGTTTCAATCACCTTTTCAATTTCCGTCATGGGTAAATGGTAGGGTACACGGACGAGCACATCGCCTGTACGTGTTATTTCAATGGAAATGGTTCTACGGCTTGACCGCAGAATTTTGATTTCGGAGTGCATGATTTTCACCTTCGGTTTCTATCGGCTGTTTTTTATGCTCAAAAGTAAAGCGCACGTCAAAGGGAATGACGTGCGCTTTAGTAAGGGGATTTTTATGAAAAAATTTTTAAGAAAGGATACTTATATTATACTCGGAATGGGGGCGTTTGTCAATAGTATTTTTTATTATTTACAAACAACCCATAAAATGTTATTATGTATCGTCTCACTTTCCAACAAAATTAGTCCCTTTTACTGTGAATTTCAAGCTGAGGATAGGGAATTGAGATATTTGCGGAGTCAAAACTTTTTTTAACTCGTTCCATAAGAGCGAAGTATACGCTCCAGTAATCGGCGGTTTTAACCCAAACTCGAAGTGTAAGCTCAACGGCACTGTCACCGTGGGCACTTACCTGCACAGCAGGTGCCGGATCACTGAGAATCTCGGTGAGCTCAGAAACAGCAGTGAGAATAACTTCTCTTGCAGAGTCAATGTCGTTATCGTAGTCGATGGAGAATTTAAGGTCAATGCGTCTGGTGTCCTTGTCGGTGTAGTTTATGATTTTAGAGGAAGAAGCCGCACCATTTGGCACGAAAACCGTAACATTATCAGCTGTGACAATCTTGGTGTACAGTATGCCCACTGATTCAACCTTTCCCTTTGAACCGTCAATTTCAATTACATCTCCCGCTTTGATGGGCTTTGCAAAGGAGAGTATGAAGCCGCCTGCAACATTTGCAAGGCTGTCCTTGAGTGCAAGACCTACCGCCACGCTACCCGATACAATAACCGCCACAATTGAGTCCATAGGTACATGGAGAAGTGACAGTAGTATCACTATCAGAAGCACATAGAGTACAATTTTCAGCACGGAGCATAGAAAACCTGTTGCAATGCCGTCCATTTCACTTTTGCCCAGTGCATGACTGATTGCCCGCATGAGAACCTTTATCAGCACAAATCCGATTACAGCAAAGATTATCGCAAGTATGAGAGTGGGTATGGATTCTTTTATGGGTGTCAGGAGCTTTTCAAGCATGTCTGAGGCTTCTTTGGCTTCTGAGAGAGCAGTTTCGGTAAAGTTATCTGAAACAGAGGTGTTGTTTGTCATATTAAAAAGAAACATCTTTTCACTTCCTTTTTAATGCGGCTTAGTCCAGAAACTTATCCCAGGAAAGAGTTATGCCGGCCGCTGTAGATGCGTAGTAGCTGAGTATGTCTGCCGCATCATCAATGGTGAGTGCGCCGCCCTCCTGGCCTGTGCGGGACTGGGTGTTGATGTCGCTGAGAAAGAAAGCGAAGTTTTCAAGCGTCTTGTTTTTGCCGTCTGTGAGGGAAGCATCAATTCCTGCGGCATTTTTTGCATAGTATGCGAGAATTGCTGCTGCGTCATCGATGGCAACTGTACCGTCAAGATTAGCGTCACCCTTTGCGCCGACCATTACATTCTGGATATATGTACTTCCGCCGCGTATAAGCTCAGTATCGCCGCAGTAGAGAGTAACAGATGTGGCTGTACTGCTTCCGTCAAAGAGAGAAGCGGGAGTTACATTTGCATTTACTGCACCGGTAATGTTCTTTGCATCCTCAGAGGAGCCGTCAGTGTAGGAAATATCTGCCAAAACCTGTCCGCCGATAGAACCTGCCGTAATAATCTTGTTGTCGTGGCTGTAGAAGAAAGCATACTCGGGGAGAGTGCTTGTGCTTATTGAGGCAGATTCAACGCCCACTGCGATTGCAGCGTTTCGGTATTCAAGAGGTAGGTCGCACATTGTCCCACTTTCGGTAGCGGAAATATTGCAATATTCCTGATTTGAGGTGATGTTGTAGATACCGCAGGGAGTGTTATTCTTGAATCGAAGAGTGGTTTCCATAAGAGGAAAGTCATCAGAATTTCCGAGAAATTTTGCACCGTCAAGATTTCCTATCCAGCTGATGAGGTTGTTTATATCTGGAATCATGTCTCCGACTTCAAGAGTCTCCGGTTGGTAGTAGGGAATGATGCCTGTGGACATTGCAACGGTGGTTTCGGTACCTTGTTTATCTGCATAGAGGAAACTGTAGGAAGCGGAGCCGTCCTCATTTACGGTAAGGGGACAGATAAGCTCATGAGATACGCTGTCAGGAGCGGGGACACCCTCCTCGTTTACGTAAACTCTGCCTGAAATCTTGACCTTTACGGTATCGTTGCCGTTATAATATATTGTATTTCCTTCAACACGGTCGGTGCAGTAGTCACGGATGGTTGAAAGAAATGTGGAATTGCTGTATTTGCCCTTGGAAACACTGCCGAAACAGAAGGGACGGTATTTTGTAGTAAACTCCTCGCCCAGAACGGTGTAGGTTTGCTCATTGTAGCTGAGGTTTGGCGCAAGCTGGTCTCTCATGTAGGTATATGAGGTTTCGTTTGCCAGAATCTGACAGTTGGCAGCAGAGACGGTAATGCGATTGTCGGTTGTACCCTTGATATAGACTGAAACTGGAATCACAGCTTCACCGCTTGCGGCTTCCTCAGCTGTGAGGGCGTAAACCTCGGGAACAATAGTCTGTATGTAATTGCTTGTATTGGCAGGTGCGGCGTTTGCGGAGAGAGTTGACAAACCTGCCGTAGTTATAGCCGCAAGTACAGCGGCAGTAATTCTCGATTTTTTCATAAAGTAATCCCCCTGTCGTATTTTTTGCTTTTTTGAGTAAAACCATTATACCAGATTATTATTATAAAATCAACGACTTTCGCAAAATTTTCACATACTCTCTCTGACCTCTTTCCGCCATTTTCACCATTGTGCGCTATAGTACGATTTTTGTGGTGCTTTATGCAAGATGCAAGATTATGGTATGATGTAAGCATAGACAACATTTATTGTCAATTTATAAGATAAGGAGCTATACATATGATAACCATGAAAACACGAAAGGTAACACCTGACAGCACAGTAATCTATATGGAGGTTTACGGAACAAACCACGTGGTGTATCGCGTCACTGCTTCAACAATTCTCCGAAAGGGCAGAGAGGTTCCTGTTTACGGTCTGATGTTGGAGGACAGCCGCACAGGATACATCGAGTGCATTGAAAATTTTTCCGAGAGTATGGAACACACCCTTGCCTTTGCAGGCTCTCTTGTTCGTCGTAAAACCCGTCCGGGCAGGCTCTGTTGTGAGGCTCTCAGGGAGCTTAGACTTAGCCCACAGTGTATGCCGCCTATGTAGTACGGTCCTGAAATTAAAAAAATGATGGATAAATTTTGTGAAAAGACTTGATATTTGAGGAAAAATGTAGTATAATGTATTTGATTGTATATATCAATTATATTTTACCGTAAAGGAGAACTACATTTATGTATCAGGATATGATGGATACCATCGGCTTTGTAAGCCGATACGATGCAGAAGTTGGCGCAGTAATGGAACAGGAGCTGGGCAGACAGCGCAGAAACCTGGAACTTATCGCTAGCGAAAATATTGTTTCCCCTGCAGTTATGGCTGCAATGGGCAGTGCTCTCACAAATAAGTATGCTGAAGGTCTGCCTCACAAGCGTTATTACGGCGGCTGCGAGTATGTTGACGTTGTAGAGGAAATTGCTATTGAGCGTGCTAAGAAGCTTTTTGGCGCAAACTATGCGAATGTTCAGCCTCACTCAGGTGCGCAGGCTAACACAGCAGTTTACTTTGCACTGCTCCAGCCCGGTGACACTGTACTTGGTATGAGCCTTGCTCACGGTGGTCACCTGACCCACGGTTCACCTGTAAATCTTTCCGGTAAGTACTTCAATTTCGTTTCCTATGGTCTGGGTGATGATGAGGTTATTGACTATGATAAGGTACAGGCTCTGGCTGACGAACACAAGCCCAAGCTCATCGTAGCAGGTGCAAGTGCATATCCAAGAGTAATTGACTTTGAGAAGCTCTCTGCTATTGCTAAGTCTGTTGGTGCATATCTGATGGTAGATATGGCTCACATTGCAGGTTTGGTTGCAGGCGGTCAGCATCCGTCCCCCGTACCTTACGCTGACGTTGTTACAACAACAACTCACAAGACACTCCGTGGTCCCAGAGGCGGTCTTATTCTCTGCAACGATGAGGAAATCGCTAAGCAGCTCAACAAAGCTGTATTCCCCGGCACACAGGGTGGTCCTCTGATGCACGTTATCGCAGCTAAGGCTGTTTGCTTTGGTGAAGCTCTGAAGCCTGAATTTAAGACATATGCTGAAAACGTAGTAAAGAACGCAGCTGCACTGGCTGAGGGCCTTGTAAAGCGTGGCTTTAACCTGGTTTCCGGTGGTACCGACAATCACCTGATGTTGGTTGACCTTCGTCCTTTCTCCATCACCGGTAAGGAATTTGAGAAGCGTCTGGATGAGGTTTACATCACAGTAAACAAGAACGCAATTCCCAATGACCCCGAGAAGCCTTTTGTAACATCCGGTATCCGTGTTGGTACTCCTGCTGTTACAAGTCGTGGTCTGGGCGTAGAAGATATGGACAAAATTGCTGAGTTCATGTACCTGGCTGCTACAGATTTTGAGAATCAGGCTGACGCTATCCGCGCAGGCGTTACCGAAATCTGCAACAAATATCCTCTGTACAAGTAAGATAAAAAATAAAAAAGGGCTGCTTCGGACAGCCCTTTTTATTAATTTTGGAAAGTGTGGTGATTCTATGCCATTAGACCAGACTCGTCCTCTGGCTGACCTTATAAGACCCGGAAGTCTTGACGATGTTGTAGGACAGCGGCATCTCCTTGGCGAGGGTAAGCCTCTTAGGCGTATTATTGACAGCGGACGTATACCTAATCTTATATTTTACGGTCCATCGGGCGTTGGTAAAACCACTGTTGCACGTATAATCGCCGAGCGAACTTCTATGACTCTTCATAAGCTCAACGGCACTTCTGCTTCAACTGCGGACATCCGTGAGGTTGTATCCCAGATAGGTACATTTGCAGGTATGAACGGAATTCTTCTTTACCTTGATGAGATTCAGTACCTTAATAAAAAGCAGCAGCAAAGTCTTCTTGAGTATATTGAAAACGGTGAAATCACTCTTATAGCGTCTACCACGGAAAACCCATATTTTGCGGTATATAATGCTCTTATCAGCCGCAGCACGGTCTTTGAATTCAAGCCGGTGCCGCCTGAAGAGCTGGAAAGAGCGGTAAGCCGTGCCTTTCACGCAATGGAAGAACAGTTGGGAAGCCCTCTCACGCTAGAGGAGGGCGTTTGCGGGTATATTGCAAAGGGTAGCGGCGGTGACGTGCGTAAGGCACTTAATACAGTGGAGCTTAGTTCTCTTGCTGCTGATATGACAGAGTCGGGGCTTTGTGTAACTCTTGATACAGCAAAGGAACTTACTCAGAGAAGCAACATGCGCTACGACCGTGACAACGACCAGCACTATGACCTCTTGTCTGCTCTTCACAAGTCGATCCGTGGTTCAGATGAAAATGCTGCACTTCACTATGCTGCACGTCTTATACAGGCAGGAGATATTCTTTCACTGTGCAGACGACTTCTTGCCATTGCTTGTGAGGATGTGGGACTTGCATATCCACAGGCAATAGTTATAACCAAGGCGTGCGTTGACAGTGCGTTACAGCTGGGACTTCCCGAGGCGAGACTGCCTATTGCGGAGGCTATAGTGCTTCTTGCAACAGCTCCCAAGTCAAACAGCGCATATAGTGCTATGGCAGCGGCTATTGCTGATGTGGAGGAATATGGTGCCCTTGATTTCCCACGTCATCTCCAGAATAAGCATTTTGACGGGGAGGACGCTAAAGTAAAAGGACAGTACTATCTCTATCCCCACGATTTCCCTAATCACTATGTCAGACAGCAGTATCTGCCGGATGAGCTTAAGGACCGCATTTACTACGAATTTGGCGACAACAAGCAGGAACAGGCTGCCGCTATGTACCGTCAGAAGCTTCTCTCTGATCTGAATAAAAAATAAGGAGTATCGCCATGATTAATTTTAGAAAGTTTACTGCAATTCTGGCTTGTGCGTTTCTATCAGCAGGCTTTATTGGCTGTGAAGATAAAAATGATGATACCGTCCCGGAAACTTCAACCGAAGCAGCCACCGAGGAAGGTGTTACCGTAAACCCGAGTTCTGCTGACGGTTCTGTTCTCTATGAATCGGAGCGCATGAAGATTACATTTGTGAATGAGACAAAGGATGAATATAACAGAAACCTTAACTTTTCAGTTGAAAACTTCACCGATGAACAGCTCATGCTTGCGGCAAACGATATTTCTATCAGCGGCAGAATGTTTGATCCATTCCTGTATGCGGTCTGTCCCGGTGGTGAAACTTCTGAGGCAACCATGGAGTTTAGCCTCATAGAGTTGGAAAGAGCGGGCATTGACGAGCTTACAGAGTTGAGCTTTGCCTTTTTTATCACTGACGGTAGTTCTGCTAATGGGCTGGAAACCTCAGAGCTTGTTACACTCAGTCTCCGTTCAGGCACGCCGCTTCGTGAAGTGGTTGGCGAGGAACTTTACAGTGACGAGAATATGAGGGTGGCTTTTGTGGAGGCTTTTCCTAGTAACTTAGGAGCAGGATATGCCTGTGTTTACGTGGAAAACTACACTGACAGGAATATTGCGGCAAGCGTTATGGATGTTTACATTGATGGTGAATATGTTGATACAGAGATGTTTGAGCTGATCAACGCGGGTAAAAACAAGGTCTGCTATATGGATTTCTGGGATGAGGGGATTCTCACTGAGGATTCGGAGAAAATCAGTTTTAATGTTGGACTCCTGGAACCCGAGACATACGAGATTGTAGCTGAGACAGGAAATATTACCGCATCTGTAAAATAACAAATTTCTATATTTACAAATACTTTGTCCAAGTGAAATTCATATATTCCCGAAACTACTGTTCATAAAAAAGAAGCCACTCATAGCATATTTTACATGCTATGAGCGGTTATTTAACTTGTAACAGATGTTTACTTTATTTCAGTCATCCAGAGACCGTGAATGTTGCAGTAAGCATAAACAGCAACAGGCTTGTCACTACAAATGCAGAATGTTGCCTCAGGAGCTTCATCGGGTCTTAGACATCTGCGCTGACCGCCGTTTTCGGTTTGAACGTAAATCCATTCAATGAAATGTTCGTTTACCATGGGGTGATTAATCTCTCCCACATTTACATGAAGAACATTATCCTCAATCTTTACCACAGGCAGATGCTTTTCACCTGCTGCGTCTGTCGTATTCGGAACAAGGGCTTCCATCTTCTCACCACAGCACATCATAGGTACGCCAGCGTCGTTTATTAAACCAACAAGATTACCGCAGTGACGGCAGATATAAAATCTTTCTTTCATAATACTTCTCCTTCGTATCTTTTGATTTGTTCAGAGCTTAAAGCTTTCTTTGTTATGATGTGCTGTTTTAAGGCAACTATTCCGAATTGCTAGATTTTATTTTGAACTCAGTGGCTACTACAGTTTCCGTGACCGCAGCCGTGTTCACCGCAGGTGTGACCCTCGCCACCAAGCTCGTGATTGCATTGAACATTGGGGTTGAAGTCAAGTTTTCCGTTCAGAAACGCCTGTACAGCTTCATCTGCGTTTCCGCTTACACCGCCGTAGAGCTTTATACCTGCCTGTGCAAGTGCTATCTGTGCGCCGCCGCCGATACCACCGCAGATAAGAACATCAGCTTTAAGTGCCAACAGAATTCCTGCAAGAGCACCGTGACCGCTACCATTTGTACTAAGTACCTGTGAGGATACAACCTTGTTTTCTTCCACGTCATAAACCTTGAACTCTTCTGTGTGTCCGAAATGCTGGAATATATTTCCGTTTTCGTAGGTTACTGCAATTCTCATGATATTTTCTCCTTTATGAGTTTTATATTGTTCCATGAGCTGCTTTTTGTAGCAGCTGTGTACTGGACATGTGGTGTCTGTGCCGTTGCAAAGGCGATAGTCTCCGCCCTCAATTTTAAGGGAGAGTCCCAACACCACTACGTCGGCAAGTTTTTTTCTTGCTGTTTCATAGATTTTCTGTACCGTTGTACGTCCAACCCCAAGCTGTAACCCCGCTTCCTCCTGGGAAAAGCCCTCACGGTCAATGAGCCTTATAACCTCAAACTCATCCACAGTCATAATTACAGGCTCGCCGGTATCTCCACTTTGTGGTGAAAAGAGAAGGCTTTCCGGGTAATGACATACTCTACGGCATTTGGTAGGTCTTGCCATACACATCACCTCTTCTCTATTATATCATAGTTTCGGGCATATGTCAATAATCATTTCTGACATATGCGCTTTATTTTCTCTATGAAACCGTTTTCAGTTCTGTCATGCTGTTTCTTCGAGATGATTTACGATGAAATCGCCTGTTTTCTCATTGTGGTGCTTGCTCATGAAATCGGACATTACAGTCTTCATTGTCCGCTTCTTGCGGCAGAATGCGGATGCTTTTTTCTGGAGAACAGTTTTCGGCTGGTTTTCACATAAAAGCGATTGACGAAAGTGTGAAAATATGCTATTATAATAATATAACAAAATTTAAGGTGATAACTAAAAATGAAACGCTCTTTAAGCTACAGGATAGCTCTTGGCGGCACACTAGCATCTATGTGTCTGTTGTGTCAATTTGTAACGGGTGTATTTCCTATATTTTATATTATAATGCCGATGATTTGCGGAATACTTGTTACAGTTATGGCTGATGAAACGAATACATGGTGGGGTTTTATGATGTACCTTGCTGTAGGCACACTCTCCCTATTTGTCACACCAAATAAGGACGCCGCACTTATATTCATCATATTCTTCGGACACTATCCTCTTGTACGCCCGCTTCTCTGTCGCATAAAACCAAAAATATTGGCCAATATTTTGAAGCTTTTTCTTTTCAATGTGTGCGTTCTTGCATACTTCTTTGCAACGGTTTATATTCTTGGTATGGATGAGCTTCTGGAGGAGATGGGTGAATTTGGCAGGTACGGTGGACTTGTGCTTTTAGGTCTTGCTAATATGATGTTTGTAAGCTATGACTATCTTATGGTGATTGCCATGGAAGTTTACCGCACAAAGCTTCATCCGAAGATTTCGGGTAAATACTGATATAAGGAGAAAAACATGCTTAATAAAATTAACGTAATAATCGAAGAATCAAAGCCTCAGATGCTTGATACCTTGAGAAGGCTTATTGCTTGTCCCAGTATTGCACAGCACCCGTCACAGGACGAATATCCTTACGGAAAGCCCTGTGCTGACGCTCTGGACATTGCCCTTGATACTGCAAAGGAGATGGGTTTTGCAGTACGAAATTACGACTACCGTGCAGGTGCAGTTGATTTCAGCAGCGAGATGGATACTCCTGAACTAGGCATTCTGTCACATCTGGACGTTGTACCTGTTATGGCTGAAAATTGGTCCTCTGACCCTTTTATCATGGAAATACGTGACGGCTGTCTCTACGGAAGAGGTGCTATTGACAACAAGGGTCCCTCTGTTGCCGCGCTTTATGCTATGAATGCGGTAAAAAAGGCGGGTGTGAGACTTAAAAAGAATGTGCGTATCCTTTTCGGCTGCGATGAGGAAAACGGTAGCTCTGACATTGAATACTATCTTTCAAAGGATAAAATGCCGCCCATGGTATTCACGCCTGATGCAAACTATCCGATAATTCACATTGAAAAGGGTATGATCCGTCTCACTTTCGAGAAGAACACTTCCGACCCTATCCTCTCTATGATGGCAGGTACAGCACCTAACGCCGTTCCTGCATCAGCTGAGGCGGTGACTGCGGACGGTGAAACTATGTCTTATACAGGACTTGCAGCTCATGCTTCCACACCTGAAGCAGGCAACAACGCTATTACAGGGCTTATGAAGCTTCTGGCTGAAAATGATGCTTTTGTTGATTGTAAGTCTGTCACAGAGCTTTTTCCACACGGCTGTACAGGTGGAGAGGGCTTAGGTATTGCCTGTGAAGATGAGAAGTCAGGCAGACTTACCTGTGTGCTTAGCATGATGGAGGTGTCCGAGGGCAGACTACTTGGCACAGTTGACATCCGTTATCCTGTATGCATGACAAAGGAAGATATTCTGGAGACTATTACAGAGCGCATGAACAGATATGGCTTTACGGTAAATGTTCTCATGATGAATGATCCTCACTGTGTACCTGAGGAATCAGAGTTTGTACAGTCTTTGCTGTCCGTTTATGAAGAAGAAACAGGGGAGAAGGGCTACTGCATTGCAATTGGCGGCGGTACCTATGTTCACGAGATTGAGGGTGGAGTTGCATTTGGTGCAGAGCTTCCCGGCTGGGATTACCACATGCACGGTGATGATGAGTTCTTCCCCATAGACCAGTTTATGATGACTACACGTATGATTGCAGCGGCAATTGTAAAGCTTTGTGCAGAGTAAAA
>CAZQMA010000049.1:0-12813 GCA_964594275.1 uncultured Ruminococcus sp.
GCGGCGTAATCGACTCCAACGACATCATCGCTCTGATGAAGTACCTCGTTGACCTAGTTGAATCCCTGCCTGTAGCGTAAGGCGAAAAAACGATATAGCTTTAAGTAGTATAATGTTGCTTAAAGCAGATGTATGTAAACTTTTATAAAACAATTCAAGGCTGCACTTTTACGGGTGCAGCCTTTTTTCAAGAAGTAAAATCAGGAAGATTTGTGTGTGCGAAATAGACAAAAAACATTTGCTAAATTTAGAAAAAACTACTGAAAATCGGAAAACTGCTTTACATTAAATTCTGATTATGGTATAATAAAACTAACGAGAAAACAACAAATTATGCCGTTTATTTAAAGGGATTCCAGAATGAACGGTTGTCCTGCGTTGTTTTCTGCTCTCCGTCAGGGGATGACGTTACGAAGCGGCTAGAAAAACGCTTCAAATCACATTTTTTCATTTATTTAAGGAGGATAACACTTATGCCAAAGACAAGAATGAGCAAGAGATTGCTCGCGGGCGTAATGGCAGTAGCATCAACAGCAACTGCTCTTATGGCTGGCATGACATCTCTGACTGCATATGCCGGTCAGGAGTTGGGTCACGGTGACTTTAACGACGGTGCAGGTCTCCCGTGGCACATTTGCGAATCCGCAACAGGTACAATGAAGTTTGAAATCACAGACGGCTGCTACAATATCCTGATTACAAATCCGGGTGGTAAGTCCAATGACGGTGAAGGTCGTTGGGACTGTCAGTTCCGTCACAGAGGTCTGACAATTCAGAGCGGCCATAAGTATCGTATCAGCTACTCTGTATGGACAGATGACTCCAATGCAAGAATTTATGCAAAGCTGGGCGATATGACTAACGATGACGCAGAACTCTGGCATGGTAACGGTCAGCAGCTGGGTCTGGACTACTCTCAGGTTGAGGGCAAGTCTCTTGAAGAAATCGCTTCTGCTCTGAAAAGTGCAAGTGCTTCAGGCCAGTATATCGACTATGGTATGGGTTGGGACGCTTGGAAGAATCAGCCTCTTACAGCTAACAAGTGGGTTAACTACGCTTACGAATTCACAGCAGACAAGACCGCTGAAGGCGTTGGCGAGTGGACATTCCACCTGGGTGGTACATCTGACTACAATGACTTTATCTGCGTACACGAAGGTAATGTTATCAAGTTTGATAATATGTGTCTGATTGACCTGACAGACGATGCTTCTGACTATGTTCACGAAGATGATTATGAAATTACCGGCGTAGAAGTAAACCAGGTTGGTTACTTCACAAAGCTGTCAAAGAAGGCTACACTGGTTCTCGGTGAATCCGCTGATACAACAGCCAAGGCTTTCCAGGTTAAGGACGCTTCCGGTGCCACTGTATATGAGGGCACAACAACAGGCGGCGGCACACTGTGCGATGCTTCCAACACCTACAACCAGGTTATTGACTTCTCTGATTTCCAGACACCCGGTGAAGGCTACACAATTACATGCGATGGTAAAACATCTCTGCCTTTCGATATCGGTGACGCTATCTATGGCAACCTGACTTCCGAAGCTATGAACTACTTCTATCAGAACCGTTCCGGTGTTCCGATTGAAGAAGCTTACATCGTATCCGCTAACCCTGATGGTGCCAAGGCTTCCGCTTCTGATCTGGCTCGTAAAGCAGGTCATACAAAGGACGTGGCTTATATTCAGTCTAAGTGGGTTTACATTATTCCTTCCGACGCTGACGTTGAAACTTCCAACGGTTCTATTGATGTAACCGGTGGTTGGTACGATGCCGGTGACCACGGTAAGTACGTTGTAAACGGCGGTGTTTCTATCTGGACTCTGCTGTCTATTTTCGACCGTGCAGTTAACAAAGGCGACATCTCCAAGTGGGAAGATGGTAGCGGTACTGTTACTGTTCCTGAAGTAGGTAATGGCATTCCCGATATCTTGGACGAAGTAAAGGTTGAAATTGACTTCTTTAAGAAGATGCAGGATTCTTCCGACGGTATGGTTTACCACAAGATTCATGACTATAAGTGGACAGCTCTTGCTGTATCTCCCGCAGATGCAACAGCAAGAACCGATGCCGGCGAACTGACTCGTATTGTTAAGCCTAAGACATATGCAGCTACTCTGAACTTTGCTGCATCTCTGGCACAGTTTGCACGTCTGATTGAACCTTATGATGCAAGTGAAGCAACTGAGTGCATCGCTCTCGCTAAGAAGGCTTATGATGCAGCTAAGTCTACTTACAAGCCTTACACAACAGTTGCCGATGAACTGGCTGACCATGCTTCTCTCTATGCTCCTCTGAAACAGAACAAGGGTGGTGGCCCTTACGGCGATACAAACGTTACTGACGAATTCTACTGGGCAGCTTGTGAACTGTACATCACTACAGGCGAGGCAGCTTATAAGACTGACATGATGTCCTATGATGATGAATCCGGTTCTTGCTTCTCTGTTGAGACAGCTCTCTACGGCGGTGAGAACAACGGCTCTGCTACAGCATTCACATGGGGTACTCTGAGCTCTTTGGGTACATTCTCTCTGGCAATCAACGGTGATGCAATGGTTGAAAAGGGTCTGCTGACTGCTGACGAACTGTTAACAATTGAAAAGAACGTTAAGCAGGCTGCTGACTATTTCGTTAAGCTCGAAGATGAATCTGATTTCGGTGTTCCTTATGTTGGTCACGACTATGAAGCAGAAATTTGGACTCTGGCAGACGGCGTCAAGAAGATTACTCTGGAAAACGGTTATGAGTGGGGCTCCAACTCCATGATAGTTAATAACGCTATGTGTATGGGTCTTGCTTACGACATCGACAAGGAAGTTAAGTACATCAGCGGTGTATCTACAGCTATGGACTATCTGATGGGTAGAAACGTTCTGGAGCAGTCTTATGTAACCGGTTACGGCGAAAATGCTCTGAAGTATCCTCATCACAGATGGTGGTCTAATCAGCTTGATGCTACTTTCCCCTCCGCTCCTAAGGGCGTTCTCTCCGGTGGTCCTAACTCTGAGATGCAGGATCCCATGATTCAGGGTAAGGGCTACAAGGCTGGCGAAGTTGCTCCTATGGTATGTTACTTGGATAACGTAGAAGCTTGGTCTGTAAACGAGTGTACAATCAACTGGAACTCACCTCTGGTTTGGATCTCCTCCTTCCTGGAAGATGAAGCTCCCAACGTTGACGAAGATGCAACTACAACTAAGCCTGATGCTACAACTACTACAACCACAACAACAAGCAGCTCTACAACAACTACTACAACTAAGACAGTAGAACCTGGTGAATCTCTCATTGGCGATACAAACCTCAGCGGTGACATCTCCATGGTTGACCTGGTTTACCTGAACAAGTACAACGCAGGTCTGCTGGCATTCAATGAGCAGCAGAAGATCAACGCTCAGTGCTTTGACGATGATACTATCAACAATGCTGACGCTGACGCTCTTATGAAGTTCCTGCTTGGCAAGTTCAATGTTCTGCCTGTTAACGCATAATTATTGCTTTAATGGCTGATTGAATAGTTAGTAAACTTAAAGCGGTACGATTTAGGTCGTACCGCTTTTTGTTATGTTTATATTTTACAATCGGATAATATATAAATATATTGACAAATCACAGTTTATGAGTTATAATATAGATATAACCTTATCAAGAGTGGTGGAGGAACTGGTCCTATGAAGCCCGGCAACCATTTGCATTAATGCAAAAAAGGTGCTAAATCCTGCGGTTTATACCGAGAGATGAGGATTTCGGAAAAGCGGAATCAAGCACTCGGATACGAGTGCTTTTTTAATGCATACACGTTCAGAAAGGAAGAGATAATATGAGCAGACATTTGTTTACATCAGAATCAGTTACAGAGGGTCATCCCGATAAAATCTGCGACCAGATTTCCGACGCAGTACTGGATGCCATCTTGGAACAGGACCCTATGGCGCGCGTTGCCTGCGAAACAACCGTTACCACAGGCATGGTTATGTGCATGGGTGAGATTACAACTAACGCAAGAATCGACATTCCCCAGATCGCAAGAGATGTGGTTATAGACATCGGCTACGACAGAGCGAAGTATGGTTTCGATGGTTATACCTGTTCCGTTATGACGACCATAGATAAGCAGTCTCCCGATATTGCAATGGGCGTAAACGATGCTCTGGAAAGCAGAGACTCCGACGAAACCGCTACAGGTGCAGGTGACCAGGGTATGATGTTTGGTTATGCCTGCAACGAAACATCTGAGCTTATGCCTCTGCCTATTTCCTTGGCACATAAGCTTTGCATAAAGCTTACAGATGTAAGAAAGCAGAATAAGTTGCCTTATCTCCGCCCCGACGGAAAGGCACAGGTTACTGTTGAATACGAGGACAATAAGCCTGTAAGAATTGATGCAGTTGTTGTTTCCACACAGCATGCGCCTGAGATCTCTGCTGAGCAGCTTCGCAGTGATATAATGGATTATGTCTGCAAGGCTGTACTGCCCGCTGATATGATTGATGAAAATACAAAATTCTACATAAATCCCACAGGCAGATTTGTTATCGGTGGACCTCAGGGAGATAGCGGTCTTACAGGACGTAAAATTATTGTTGATACTTACGGTGGTTATGCACGTCATGGTGGCGGTGCGTTTAGCGGTAAGGATCCGACCAAGGTAGACAGAAGTGCGGCATATGCAACAAGATATATTGCCAAGAACATTGTTGCTGCCGGTCTTGCTGACAGATGCGAGGTGCAGCTTGCTTATGCAATCGGCGTTGCGTCACCTGTTTCTGTTCTCGTTGATACTTTCGGCACAGGTAAGATTTCTGATGAAAAGCTTGCTGATGCTGTTCGTAAAGTGTTTGACCTTACTCCCGGCGGTATTATCAAGGCTCTTGACCTTCGTAAGCCTCAGTATCGTAAGTTGGCTGCATATGGTCACATGGGCAGAGAGGACTTAAATGTAGCATGGGAACGTTGCGATAAGACAGAGGAATTACTGGCTGCCTGCAAGTAAAAACTTTTGGAACTTATGCGCATGGCGTGCGGTAGATTTTCGTAAAAAACGCCTATACCTTTTTTGCTGAAAATATGGTATAATAAATATAACGAGGTGCAGCTGACACAGCAAGCGAAAAGCCTGTTGTGTCGGCTGTTATTTTTTTACTTACGAAAGGCAGGTAAGCTATGTATCAGGTTGGAGACGCAATAATGTACCGCGGAACAGGAGTGTGCGAGATAACGGCTCGTGTGGAAAAACGTTTCGGTGACCAGACTCAGGAATGTTACGCACTTGTACCGCTTTACTTAAACAATCTGACGATTTACGTACCTATGAATTTGGAACACCGTATGGCAGAACTCAGAAGCGGTGAGGAAATTGAAGAGGGACTGAGACACCTTTCCGAGGTTGAAACTGTGTGGATTGCAGACGTTCATACCCGGAGGAAAAAGTATCGTGAAATACTTCTTGACGGTACCTATGATGAGGGACTTCAAGTGCTTAAAACACTCTATCTTGCAAAGCAGCGTCGTCATTTCCGAGGACAGAAAAACGGTCTGTGCGTCAGCGATGACCATCTCTTCCATGACTGTAAGCGTATCATTGCTGAAGAGATTGCTTACTCAAACGGCTGTACTTATGATGAAGCCGAAATAAAGCTTAACACTCTCCTCGATGAACTGCTCTCAGCAGTGCAGACCGATAAATAATATTTTAATCCGCTGGCTGTGTGCCTGCGGATTCTTTTATTATATCGGCGAGACAAGTTTGCTCTGACTCCATATATGAAGCCGCTGTCTCTGCTGGCTCAAAGGTGGAGGCGTAGCTGTAAATAGCGCATCCTAACCCCTGTTCAAAGGCAATCTGAGCCTCCTTTGACGGGATGGATTTATCCTCTATCCATTCATTTTTTCCAGAGCCGGCGTATTTGTCTGCCTGCCCCATTTTGTAAGTGCAAATGCCGATTATAAGGTCTACGTCGCTTGTAACAAGCTCTTTCCAGCTCAGAACGGTCTTTTCAAATGGAGCAGTTTCATTTTTTAGACCAAAGTAAATCTGGGGTACAATGTAATCGCAGAAGCCGTCCTCACTGCACCATCTGAGTACATCTGCATATTGTGAATCATTTCCTTTGAATGTGCCTTGAGGGCTTATGCCGAAGAGAACATCGTCATTTTCAGTCTTGACAGCTTTGTACATCTCCTGAACCATAAGACTGCACTGTTCCTTGCGATATGTGCTAAGAGAGGAAAAACCGCTTGCTTCAAAGGCAGCATGGTCAAAGGTTTCGTCTGACGTAGGGTAGAAGTAGTCGTCAATATGTATCCCGTCGACCTCATATTCCCGTACAAGCTCAGCAACGCCCTCTGCAATCAGTTTGCGCACCTCCTCGTATCCCGGACAAAGCCAGTAACGTCCGTCCACAAGAGACAGATAAGAGCCGTTTTTCTCATCATCACTATACCACTGCTTAATTATGCACTTATCATCCATGGCTTTCATTTGAGTTTCGGTTTGACAGCGGAGAGGGTTTATCCAAGCATGGATAGAAAGACTTTTGGCGTGGGCAATGTCGGTCATGATACGAAGTGGGTCGAAGTCCATGTCGGGGGCGGTGTAAAGCCCTTTGGAGTATAACTCCGATTTATAGTAAGCGTCCCCGAAAGCCCGTACTTGGACGTAGAGGGTGTTTATTCCTATTTGGGCAGCGTTTTCAAAGCGTTCTTCGATTGCTTTCCTGAATTCATCCTCTGTTTTTGACAAGAGGATACTTGCGTAGTCCTGAGCGGTAAACCACATTGCCGCCTGGGTCTCAAAGTTCAAGGGCTTGTACTTCTGACTGGGCTTTGGGATTTCATCGGAGTCAATTCCCAGATGGGCAGGGGTCTGCTCATAGTCGTATAGACTGAGATGTGGATTTTCTTCCGACTTTACTTCTTCCTTTCCGCACCCGCAAAGGGTCATACATAAAAGTAAGGCAACAAATTTTTTTATATTTCTCACAGCATTTCACTCCTTTTTATATTGAATATATGAGACGGTTTTCGCAATGATGCATAATGCAGCGGAAAACCGCCTCTTTTTTGCATGCTGTACAAAGGCGACAGGATATGCGAGGAAAATGTATTTTAAAACACCAAAAGTCATTGCGCCACTTGCAATTTATGCGGAAAAATGGTATAATAAAACCATGACATAACGTACATCGAAATTTCTTTTCAGGAGGAATATTATGCTGACAGATATCGAAATTGCACAGCAGGCTAAAATGAAAAAAATCAGCGAAATCGCCGCTGACCTGGGTATTGAACAGGACGACATCGAATATTACGGTCATTATAAGGCAAAACTCTCTGAGGAACTTTTCAATAAGCTTGAAAACAGAGAGGATGGAAAGTTAATTCTTGTTACAGCTATCAATCCCACACCCGCAGGTGAGGGTAAGACTACTGTCAGTGTTGGTCTGGCAGAAGCTATGGGTCAGATTGGCAAGAACGCAGTGCTTGCGCTTCGAGAGCCTTCACTGGGGCCTGTTTTCGGCATCAAAGGCGGTGCGGCAGGCGGCGGCTATGCGCAGGTTGTACCCATGGAGGACATTAATCTTCATTTCACAGGCGATATGCATGCCATCACCTCTGCAAATAACCTGCTTTGTGCTATGCTGGACAACCACATGCAGCAGGGTAACGAGCTGAGAATCGACCAACGCAGAATTATGCTCAAGCGTGTTCTTGATATGAACGACAGAGCACTCCGTAATATTGTAGTAGGTTTGGGAGGAAAGGTTGATGGCATCCCACGCTCTGACAGCTTCCAGATTACTGTTGCATCTGAGGTTATGGCAATTCTTTGTCTCTCATCTAACCTGGCAGACATGAAGGAGCGTCTTGGTAACATTCTTGTTGCCTATGACCTTGACGGTAATCCTATATATGCGAGAGACCTTGGTGCAAACGGTGCTATGACAGCACTCCTCAAGGACGCATTGAAGCCCAACCTTGTACAGACTCTTGAAAACACTCCCGCATTTATCCACGGCGGACCTTTTGCAAATATTGCTCACGGCTGTAACTCTATCCGTGCAACACGCCTTGCACTGAAGCTGGGTGATTACTGCATTACTGAAGCCGGTTTCGGCTCTGACTTGGGTGCAGAGAAGTTCTTTGATATCAAATGTAGATACGGCGGTCTTAAGCCTGACTGTGTTGTACTGGTTGCAACAGTTCGTGCACTTAAATATAACGGCGGCGTACCAAAGGCTGAACTTACGGAAGAAAATCTGGAAGCACTTTCAAAGGGCATTGTAAATCTCCACGTTCACATTGAGAATATGCAGAAGTATGGTGTGCCTGTAGTAGTTGCAATCAACCGTTTTGCTACAGATACAGAGGCGGAACTTCAGTTTGTAGAAAATTACTGCAAGGAACTGGGCGCTGATTTCTCTCTTGCCGAAGTATTTGCCAAGGGCGGCAAGGGTGGTACTGACCTTGCAGAGCAGGTTTGCAGAACTATTGAAAACAAGAAGTCTGACTTCCATGTTCTCTATGATACAAAGCTCTCTATTCCTGAAAAGGTTGAGAAGATTGCAAAGGAAATCTACCGTGCAGATGGCGTAAGCTTTACAGCTCAGGCTAAGAAGGCTATTGCACAGATTGAGGCTCTGGGTCACGGCGAACTGCCTGTATGTATCGCTAAAACTCAGTATTCACTTTCAGACAATCCTGCACTTTTGGGCAAGCCTGAAAACTTTAAAATTACAGTCCGTGATGTAACACTCTCCGCAGGCGCAGGCTTTATCGTTGTGCTTACAGGCGATATTATGACCATGCCAGGTCTACCGAAGTCTCCGTCAGCACTTCGTATTGACTGTGATAATAACGGCAATATCACAGGATTATTCTAAGGAAGAATTATTATGCAGTATACTTTTACTACCTGTACGCCGGATGATACTATCGCTCTTGCTAAAGAAATAGGCGGATTTCTACGTGCAGGTGACTGTATCGCCTACTACGGTGATTTAGGCGCCGGCAAGACAACCTTTACCCGTGGTCTTGCTATGGGAATGGGACTTCCTGACGAGGTTTCGTCTCCTACTTTTGCTATTGTAAATGAATATCACGGCAAGGGTGCAATTTCCCTTTATCACTTTGACATGTACAGAATTATGAGCAGTGATGAGCTGGAAACTACAGGCTTCTACGACTATCCCCAGGAGGAAAGCGTATTTGCGGTGGAGTGGTCGGAGAATATTGAGGACGCTTTTCCTGAAAACGTGATACGTATACAGATTGACCGCATAGATGATGACACAAGAAAAATAACCATAGAGGGAGATGAACGCTTTGCGCATATTGGGAATTGACACCTCAGGAACGGTTGCCGCGGCAGCGCTCTATGATAGTGAGGCGGATTTGATTTTAGCTCAGCAGCTTGTTTATACCAAGCGCACTCATTCCCAAGTTATACTTCCTCTGGTAGAAAGACTCCTTGAGGACACAGGTTTTACAGTAAAGGACGTTGACCGATTCGCAGTAGCGGCAGGTCCCGGCTCTTATACGGGATTACGTATAGGCATTGCGGTGATAAAGGCTATGACCTTTGCTCTGGAGGCAGAGTGCTGCGGTGTATCAACCCTGAAAGCACTGTGCTATCAGACTCGTGCAGCAGGAGACGAAATTGTCTGTGCTGTAATGAAGGCCCGAAAAGGGCTTGTTTATGCGGGAATTTATAGCTTCCACGAGGAATGCACATGTCTTATGGAGGACGTACTTCTCCCCGAGAAAGAGCTTCTGAGCATTCTTTCACAGTATGAGAGAATTATTCTCACAGGTGACGGCGCATGTGACTTTATTGAAAGTTATTGTCCTCAGAATGCTTTTCTTGCACCTGCACCACTGAGACTCCAGAACGGAGCAGGACTGTGCATCTGTGGGGCTGAAGAGGAAGCTATGATGCCGGAAGAACTTAAAGCAAAATATTTACAGTTGGTCAAGGCTGAAAAGGACAGACTTGACAGCGAGAAGAAGTGAGGTAATTTTATATGAAAATTTATATCGGTTGCGACCATGCAGGATACGAAATGAAGGCGGAGATCATTGCAATGCTTCGTGAGCAGGGTCATGACGTTCAGGATATGGGCGGCGACGGCGGCAGAGTTGAGTATCCTGTAATTGCCAATAAGGTTGGACACGCTGTTGCAGATGACGAAGGTTCACGGGGTATTCTTATCTGCGGTACAGGCATTGGTATGTCTCTGGCGGCAAATAAGATTAAGGGAATCCGTGCTTCTCTTTGTGCGGATCACTTCTCCACCAAGTATACACGTCTCCACAACGATGCAAACATCATGTGTATGGGCGCAAGAACTCTGGGTGTGGGAGTTGCACTGGAACTTGTACAGCTTTTCGTGGATACGCCTTTTGAGGGCGGCAGACACGCTCTCAGGGTTGATATGATTCGCAAGATGGAAGAGGAATTTTAAGTCATTAAAGTAAAAAAAGGGCGGCTCGAATAGTCGCCCTTTATGCGATTATCTGAAATGAAAAAAGATTTTTAAATAATCTTACTGTGGCAGTAATTCTGGCGGTGAGTGTTCTGTTTATGAATAAAGTGAAGGCAGATGCCGCTTCGGATATGGTTGACATTTCGGATGCATCACTTGCGCTATGCTGCTGTGCAGATTTGAACGCAGGTCTCAGTCCTGCATGGAGCAATATTATAGATTAACAAAAGGAGAATCAATATGGCAATAAGATGGGGTATATGCAGTACAGGTAAAATCGCAGAAAGCTTTGCTGCTGCTCTATGTTACGTGGAGGATGCAGTTTGTGCAGGGGTGAGTTCACGTACTCTTTCAAAGGCACAAGCCTTTGCTGAAAAATATGGATTTGAAAGGGCGTATGACAGCCTTGAAGAGATGATTTCTGAGGGAAGTCTTGATATTGTCTACATTGCAAGTCCGATGGCATGCCACTTTGGACATGCAAAAACTGCTCTTCTTGCAGGGGTGAACGTTCTCTGTGAGAAGTCGATTACACTGAACGGCAGAGAGCTGTCAGAGCTTCTTGAAATTGCAAAGACAAGAGAACTTTTCTTTATGGAGGCTATGTGGATGAAGTGCCGACCTACGTTTCTCAAAGCCATGGAGTGGATACGCAGTGGCAGAATCGGTGCTGTACAAGCGGTAAAGGCAGATTTCTGCAATAACTGCACCTTTGATGAAAACGACCGTCTCTTTATTCCGCAACTTGGCGGAGGTAGCCTCCTGGATTTGGCTGTTTATCCTCTGACTCTTGCCGAAGCGGCTTTTGGCGGTAAGCCTATATCCATTGCTTCAAGTGCACGTATGGGTAAGACAGGCGTTGACTTTGACATGGCGGCACTGCTCACTTACCCTGCGGGATATGCCTCGATAAATGCAGGATTCGACATGCAATGCGCCAACAATGCGGCTATAATAGGAGACAAGGGGCATATTGAGCTAGGTAACTGGTTTTTATGTACGGATGATGTGACTCTGTATGACAACAACAACGCTGTTACAGAGCATTTCCACATGAGTAATCTCAGCAACGGCTATGAATACGAAATCATGGAAGTAAACCGCTGTTTAAACGAGGGCAGACGTGAAAGCAGTCTTGTACCTCACAGCGGTACAGTGAACGTTATGGCAATGATGGATGAGTGCAGACGACAGTGGAACTTCAGATTTCCGGGTGAAGAGTAATAGTAAAAATACAGTAGCATAATTATATAACAAAAGCTGTCGCTTTTCCTTATTAAAGGCTTGAAGCGGCAGCTTTTCTGTATTATTCTTAGAACGAACCGTAAGTTACAGTTTCGTTTATGGGCTTTCTCATGTTCTCTGTGTCGTGACGGTCAGGTGCTTTGTAGAGCGCATCAGGGGATGCATAGCCCACCAGAAGAACATTTACTGGAACGTACTTGTCGGGAATATTGAATTCCCTGCGAATAATTTCAGGCTTGAATCGGCACATCCACAGAGTGCCCAGTCCCTGTTCTGTTGCAGCAAGAATCATATGATCGGTGACGATGGTAGCGTCAATTTCATGGATGTTGTGCTCATCGTATTTGCGTGTCCATGAACATTCAGGCTCAACACAGACAATAATAGCACAGGGTGCATTGTAAAGACCGGGTATTCCGGTGGCGTTTGCCATCTTTTCCATGCCTTCAGGTGTGTTTACAACCAGTATGCGTTGCGGTTGAGCATTTACTCCTGTAGGTGCAACTCGTCCACATTCTAAAATGTAATCCAGCTTTTCCTGTTCAACGGCTGTTGGAAGATAGCCGCGTACAGAGTATCTTTTTCTTGCAAGTTCAAGTAAATTCATAGTGTATTCCTTTCAGCCGAGGTACATAACGGCTCTGAACATAAAAACAGACTGCCGAAGCAGCCTGCTTTTGTATTAAAAATTTTTAAGATGAGAGATAGCAGATGAAGTTGTACATCGGAACCTATGCACCTAATCCTATGCAAACTTTGCATCACTAACATACATATACATTATACATTAATTGCTGCATAAAATCAAGTGCGGGAACATGAAAAAATATGGCTTATTTTTTGTACAAAATAGGCAATCAGTGACAGAGTGTGGCTTTTGTGCAGAATTTATTCTGTTATAAAAACAGTTTTGTGGCTTTTTGAAAAAATATGAAAAAAAGACTTGACAGGAGAGCTGAAATGGTGTATAATATAATAGCTGGTTTGAGGAATGAATATCAGCTTACGTATGAGGAGAGCTGTCCGAGTGGTTTAAGGAGCTGGTCTTGAAAACCAGTGATCCCGCAAGGGACCG
>CAZQMA010000050.1:0-12650 GCA_964594275.1 uncultured Ruminococcus sp.
AAATTCGATAAACAGACATAGTATAACTCCTTTATATTTGATTTGCAGAGCTGTCGCTGACAATAGTGCCATAGCAGCTCGCAGCATCACTCTCTTCTATTCTAACATAAAATAATGATTTACGCAAACTTTTTTTTATGTTTTTTTCGGGAATTTTTATTACCGTACCATCGGGTGCGTGACCTGTATGGAAACCGTCTCCCTTTTCTCGCTCGAAAAGTACCGGGATTACGCAGTTTATGAACTTTGCGTTGTGAGAGGCAGACGTTTTGTCGGCGATTTTTTGCAGAGCGTTGCTTCTGTTAATTTTAATATTTTCGGGTACTTGATCATTCATAAGAGCGGCTTTTGTACCTTTTCTGGGTGAGTAGCGAAAGATATGCATGGCGGCAAATTGAATTTTTTCTGCAAAAGCCAGAGTCTCACTAAACTCCTCCGCTGTCTCTCCGGGAAATCCAACCATCACATCAGTTGTAATAGCACACTCCGGGAAATATTTTCGTACCAGAGTGCAGATGCGGGAATATTCTTCCGTGGTGTACTTCCTGTTCATGCGCCTGAGAACCGAATCCGATCCGCTTTGCAATGAGAGGTGGAATTGTGGACAGAAGCCTTTAACCCTTGAAAGCCCCAGAAGAAGTTCTTCGGTGATTCTCTCTGGCTCCAGCGAACCAAGTCTTATGCGCTTTGCCCCTGCGTCACTGCAAGCGAGAGCGGCATCACAGAGATTCAGACCCCATTCTTCACCGTAGAAAGCGAGATTTATGCCGCAGAGCACAATTTCACTGTGACCGTTTCTCACAAGAGTTTCAGCCTGACTTTTCAATGCGTCAATCGGCATAGAACGACGTCTGCCACGAGCATATGGTATGATACAGTAGGAACAGAAAGCATTGCAGCCGTCTTGTATTTTGAGAAAGGCACGTGTGTTGCTTTTGAAACAGTCGCAGGGGATAAGCTCAAAACAACTGTTTTCACTATGTGGAGAAACGGCTGTGATTTTTTCTCCGGTGTTCATATGTCTTTCGATAAGCTGAGGCAGTCTTGCTCTTTCCTTTGTGCCGATTACAATGTCACAACATGAAAGTGCGGAAGCCTCCTCGGGAAATGCCTGGGCGTAGCAGCCTGTAAGCACTATTGTAATATTCGGACTGCGTTTTTTCAGCTGCTTCATATAAGTAATAGTGCGCTTGTCTCCTGAGGCTGTAACGGTGCAGGAGTTGATGATTGCAACATCAGCATCAGATGTACAGGAGACGGTTTCAAAACCACACTCTTCCAACATATGGCGCATACACTCCGTTTCACAGAGATTGACCTTACAGCCGAAGTTTTTATAACAGCATTTCAAAGGTTTTTGCTCCTTTCGATAAACAGAACAGATGTATAAAAATCATGGTAATTGCTACAGATTTGTTATAATTGGTTACGATTTGTAACCCTTTTAACACTCGCTTGAAACCATATTTTTACCCGGTTTCGTTGGAATGTATAAAACGCTGAATCTGCGGGACGATTCTATTATACTATAATCACGAAAATAAATCAATCGTCTTGACAAAAAAAATAAATCGTGGTATGCTATGTACAACGAAGAGCAAGGTAGATGGCTGCGCAGGATTTGCATGGCTTTTCGCAGAAAAACAACCACGATGGGACAAAATATTATTAGAGTTCTTGGGAGGTAATTTATAATGTTTGAAACAATGGTAGAACTGAAGACAATCAACGATGTTAAGAATTTCGTGAATACAGTAATGCTGTTTAATTATGACATCGACCTGGTATCAGGCAGATATGCAGTAGATGCTAAGTCAATTATGGGCATTTTCAGCTTGGATCTGTCAAAGGCAATCAAACTTCAGGCACATACAGAGGATCCCGAAAAGCTGATCGCAGCACTTGATAAGTTTATCGTAAAGTAAACTTGTTTTTTCAAAGATTGAGTAGAATAGTAGAGAGAAAAACGGTGCAGCAGTGTACCGTTTTTTCTTGTCATTGGCGCATAGCAGACTTTTTTATTGCATAAAATAAACCGACATCTGATTGGAGGTTTTGCTTTATGAGAAGGCTGCTGTGTGTTTTTTTGTGTGCGCTGCTACTTCAGCCTCTGTGGGAAGAAACAGCTTATGCGGAGGAAGTTATACCTGAGCCTGTAGCTTATGCTGTAGTTGAATGTTCAACAGGGACGGTTCTTGCCGACAATAATGGAAGTGTACCTGTGCCTGTAGGCACTATGGCAAAGCTTATGACCGCACTTCTTGCAGGAGAGAAATTGCGGTCAGGTGAGTGGAATAAAGATGACCTGCTTACAGCCTCAGACTGTGTAAACGGTATAAAAGGCGCAGTGATATGGCTTGTATCAGGTGAAAGCATGACTGTTGATGGGCTTCTAAAGGGACTTATAATAGGTAATGCCAACGATGCAGCAGCGGTGATTGCCGAAAGCATCAGCGGCAGTGCGGAGGACTTTGTAAAGGACATGAATGCCCGTGCTTTTGAACTTGGTATGCGGGATACCCATTTTACAAGTCCCCAGGGCTACGATGATGATGAAGCCTATTCCACAGCGAGGGATATAGGACTGCTTTGCGGTGCATTGTCAGAATGTGAATGCCTTGACGTTTATTTTACCACATGGCGCGACTTTCTTAGAGACGGTGCAACTGAGCTTGTAAACGAGAACACCTTTGCCCGTACCTATGAGGGCATGACAGGTTGGAAAGCAGGACATTCGGACGCTTCGGGCTGGTGCATAGCAGTGGGAGTTGAACGGGACGGTATGGAGTGTGCGGCGGTGATTCTAGGTTCGCCTGACGAGGATAGTCGCTTTGTCTACGCAAGAAAGCTTCTGAAAGAGTGCTTTGTAAAGTATACGGTAACACTGCCGGGCTTTTCGGGAGAACATATGAAGCCTGTCAAGGTCAAGGGCGGAACTTCGGGCAGTGTTGAAATACGTGCAGAAAGTTTATCAGGGCTTGTTGTACCGTCGGCGAATACAGCACTGACAGCTGTCATTGTTCTGCCAAAGTATGTCCATGCACCTGTTGAAGCGGGTAAGGCTATAGGTACAATTGCCTTTTACAACGACGACGTGCTCCTATATGAGACGAAACTTGTGGCAAAGGAGCCTGTTGAAGCCATGACGGTAAGCCTTGCAGCAGAAAAACTGTTGGTCAAATTGTGCAAACTATGATGTGAAAATTGTACAACTTTAATAAGAATTTTGATATCTCTTGCATTTGGAGCGGAAATATAGTATGATATAAGTGGTAAAATAGTGGGAAAATGGATAATTACTTTTAAGAGGAAAGTCCGCCATCCCCGAAAATGGAGGAATGAACAAATGTCTTTGAAGCTGAATACAAAGTACTTAGCTGACTTTATGAACAATGAAGAGATGTGCGGTATTGCGCATCAGGTGGAAGCTTCCGCAAAAATGCTCCACGAGAAGTCCGGTCAGGGAAGCGATTTCCTGGGCTGGCTCACATTGCCTACAGATTATGATAAGGACGAATTTGCGAGAATCAAGGCTGCTGCTAAAAAGATTCAGTCAAATTCCGATATCCTCATTGTAATCGGTATCGGCGGCTCTTATCTGGGTGCACGTGCAGCAATTGAGTTCCTGAAGTCCACACTTTATAATAATATGAAGAAGGATACCCCCGACATCTACTATGTGGGCAACAGCATCAATCCTACATATCTCAGCGAGATTATCGGTCTTTGCAAGGATAAGGATTTCTCTGTAAACGTTATCTCCAAGTCCGGTACAACAACCGAACCCGCACTGGCTTTCCGTGTATTCAAGAAGTTGGTTGAGGATAAGTATGGCAAGGAAGGCGCTAAGGATCATATCTTTGCTACAACAGACAAGGCTAAGGGCACACTGAAGGAGCTGTCTGACACTGAGGGCTATGAAACATTTGTAGTACCGGATGATGTTGGCGGACGTTTCTCTGTACTGACAGCAGTAGGTTTGCTTCCTATCGCTGTAGCAGGTTGTGACATCGATGCTCTTATGGCAGGTGCAGCACAGGCTCAGCAGGATTACATGGCAGATTTTGAAAATAACGATTGCTACAAGTATGCGGCAATCAGAAACATCTTGTACCGTAAGGGCAAGGGTGTTGAAATGTTGGTTTCATATGATCCTAACTTTGTTATGATGGCAGAATGGTATAAGCAGCTCTTCGGTGAAAGCGAAGGCAAGGACAATAAGGGCATCTTCCCTTCAGCTGCTGTATTCTCAACAGACCTGCACTCCATGGGTCAGTATATCCAGGAAGGTGCAAGAATTCTGTTTGAGACAGTTGTTGACATCAAGAAGCCTAAGACTGACCTTTACCTTGAAGCTGACGAAGAGAACCTTGACGGTCTTAACTTCCTCTGCGACCAGAATATGTCTGTTGTAAACCGTAAGGCACTGGAGGGCGTAATTCTTGCTCATACAGAAGGCGGCGTACCTAATATCATTCTGGAGCTTGAGGATACAACCGAAAAGAGCCTGGGTTATCTAATCTACTTCTTCGAGAAGGCTTGCGCAATTTCCGGCTATCTCCTGGGTGTTAATCCCTTTAACCAGCCTGGCGTTGAAAGCTACAAGAAGAACATGTTCGCTCTTCTCGGCAAGCCCGGCTACGAGGATCAGAAGGCTGCTCTGGAAGCAAAGTTGGCTGAATAAAATGAGGCTGTTTTGCGGGAAATCCGCATAAAAATAAAACGCAACACAATAAGAAATGAAACAGTGTCTTTTCGGACACGAAAGGAGTTAATTATGATTCAACTGATTACAGGTAAAAAGGGTTCTGGCAAGACTAAGATTCTCATTGACAGAATCAACGGCGCAGTTAAGGAAACAAACGGCTGTTTGGTATGCATCGAAAAGGGTGCAACAATCCGCGGCTCCATTAGCTATAAGGTTAGATGGTGTGATACAGAGCAGTTTGCAATCGACAGCTACGACGCATTCTATGGTTATGTAGCAGGTATGCTGGCTGGTAACTATGACATCAAGGAAATCTTTGTTGATGGTATCTTTAGAATTGTTGGCAGAGACTACGATGAAATCGGTATTATGCTGGACAAGTTGGCTAAGCTCACAGGTGAGGACGTAACAATCGTGTTCACTCTGTCCGCAGACAACAGCGAACTGCCCGCTTCTGTTACAAAGTTTATTGATTAAGCCGAATTTACGAACTTTTTTTAAAAAAGCTTGACAAGCTGCCTCATTATAGTATATAATAGATGGTGCAATGTGTGAAAGGAAGAAAGTATGATCTTAAAGCTTCGTGATATTTTTCAGGTTGAGGGTCTTAAAAAGCCTGTGACCTACGAAATCACAATTGAAGAGCTGAGTGGAATTCACGGTTACACTTTCGCAGAGCCTGTAAAGGTTCAGGGCGAAGTTGAAAATCGTGCAGGAATTGTTACACTGACGTACAAGGTTGCCTGTGTACTGGATGTGGAATGTGACCGCTGTCTCAAACCCTTCAAGCAGGAGCATACTTACAATTTTACTCATACAGTCGTTCCAACGCTGCACAGTGACAATCGTGCGTATGATTCGTACCTTGTAGCTGAAAATGACAGCATTGATATGAATGAGACAGCAATAGAGGACCTGCTTCTCATGCTCCCAACAAAGATTCTTTGTAAGGAGGATTGTAAAGGGTTATGCTATAACTGCGGGTGTGATTTGAATGAATCCACCTGTGACTGTCTGAAATAAGTAAGGAGGTGCCAACATGGCAGTACCAAAGAATAAGGTCTCCAAAGCAAGACGTGATAAAAGACGTTCTGCTGTTTGGAAGCTGGACGCACCGGCAATGAGCGTATGCACAAATTGTGGTGAATACAAGGCTCCGCACAAGGTTTGCAAGGCTTGTGGTTACTACAAGGGCGTTGCTGTACTGAAGATGGATGCTGAATAAGTCATCTGAGATTTGAGGAGGAGAGGCGGAGCTTTCGTCTCTCCTTTTTGTTTTAAAAATAAAGGAGATGAGAAAACATGGCATTACCGGTTGTAGCGGTAGTAGGACGTCCCAACGTGGGAAAATCTACTCTTTTTAATAAGATGATAGGCAAGAGGCTTTCCATCGTGGAAGATACCCCGGGCGTTACAAGAGATCGTATTTATTCAAAGTGTGAATGGAGAAACCGTCAGTTCATGGTAGTTGACACAGGCGGTATTGAGCCGAACACAAGCGATGTCATTCTGGCTCAGATGCGCAGACAGGCAGAGCTTGCTATAGAAAATGCGGACGTTATTATTCTTGTAACAGATATACGCTGCGGCGTAACAGCAGATGACAGTGATGTTTCCAATATGCTGCAGAAGAGCGGCAAGCCCATAGTTCTTGCTGTAAATAAATGCGACTCCATTGGCGAACCACCATTGGAGCTTTATGAATTCTATAATTTGGGTTTGGGTGATCCGTATCCCATTTCTGCGGCTCATGGTCATGGCACAGGCGATATGCTCGATGCTGTAATGAATATGCTTCCATCTGAGGAGGAGCTTCAGGAGGATGAGGATGCAATCAAGGTTGCAATTATCGGTAAGCCTAACGCAGGTAAATCCTCTTTGGTAAATCGTATTGCAGGTGAGGAGAGAGTTATCGTATCCGATATTGCGGGTACAACCCGTGATGCGACAGATACCACCATTGAAAACGAGCACGGTAAGTTCGTTTTTATTGATACTGCGGGCATCAGAAAGAAGTCAAAAGTTACTGAGAAAATTGAGCATTTCAGTGTTCTCCGTGCTTATATGGCAGTAGACAGAGCGGATGTGTGTCTTATTCTCATTGACGCAGAGCAGGGCTTCACAGAGCAGGATTCAAAGGTTGCCGGTTATGCTCATGAGCAGGGCAAGGCTTCAATCGTTGTGGTAAACAAGTGGGATCTCATTGAAAAAGACAACAACACTATGAATGAGTACCTCACAAAGCTCCAGAATGATTTCAGTTTCATGTCATATGTACCCTTCCTGTTTATCTCTGCAAAAACCGGTCAGCGTGTGCATAAGCTATATGAGATGATTGACATGGTGTATCAGCAGAATCAGATGCGTGTTTCCACAGGTAGGCTCAACGATGTTCTCGCCTATGCTACAACCCGCGTTCAACCACCCTCTGACAAGGGCAGGAGACTGAAGATTTACTATATCACTCAGCCCTCAACAAAGCCGCCGACCTTTGTTATTTTTGTAAATCGTGCGGATTTGTTCCACTTTTCATATCAGCGATATATAGAAAATCAGATACGTTCAACATTCGGACTTACAGGTACACCTGTGCGGTTTATCGTCCGTGAGCGTGACAAAAACGACCAGCGATAAAGGTGGTGCAGGTATGAATATGATACACTTTCTTGTACTTGCAATCTTCCTTTCAGCGGTTGTGTCCTATCTGCTTGGCAGTATAAACTCTTCAATTATCGTTGGCAGGCTTATAAAGCATCAGGACATTCGTACCCTTGGAAGTAAAAATGCCGGTCTTACCAACACACTGCGCTGTTTTGGCAAGGGCTGTGCACTGATAACTCTTATTGGTGACCTTAGTAAGGGTGTTGTAGCTGTGCTTATCAGCAAGTGGATATGTACTTTGATTAACGTTTCACTTGCTGGAGACGAAAACCTCCAGTTTATAGGCTACGTTGCAGGTATTGCAGCGATTCTGGGACATGTTTTCCCCATATATTACGGCTTCCGTGGTGGTAAGGGTGTTCTGGTAGGTGTATCGGTATTTATTGTCATTGACTGGGTAGCATTCCTGGTGATGATTGGCATATTTGCCGTTATACTGGCAATTTCAAAGTATGTATCTCTAGGCTCAATGATTGCATCAGCCTGCTGTCCCTTTGTCACATTTGCACTCCAGATTATAAGATTCCCTGACCGCCCCATGTGGTATACTCTACTTAATACAACTATGGCACTGGCAATGGGACTCTGGGTTATCTGGATGCACAGAAGCAACATTCAGCGTCTTAAAGATGGCTGTGAGAACAAGTTTTCTTTTGGCTCAAAAAAATAAAGCTAAAAAATTACAGACTATATAAAGGAGGCACTAACATGGCAAATATTACAATATTAGGCTCGGGCGGATTCGGACTTAGCCTGGCACTTTCTGCTCACAGAAGGGGGCATAAGGTTAAGGTATGGTCTAAATTTTCTGAAGAGCTGGCGGCAATCCGCAAGGATGGAGAACATAAGCAAAAGCTTCCCGGTGTGCCTGTTCCTCCGGAAATTGAGCTTACTGACAGTCTTAGCTGTATTGAGGGGTGTGACATTGTACTCTTTGGAATACCCTCACGCTTTGTCCGTGCTACCGTAAAGGAAGCTGTACCTTACATCACGTCCTCAATGATTGTTGTAAATACAGGCAAGGGTTTGGAGGATGGTTCTCTTAAAACTCTCAGTCAGGTCTTTGCAGAAGAGCTTAGCCTTGAAATTCCTGTTGTAATACTCACAGGTCCTTCTCACGCAGAAGAGGTAGGCAGAGGAGTTCCTACAACTATTGTTGCAGCTTCCCATAACCTTGAAGCCGCAGCACAGGTACAGGAGCTTTTAAGTAGTGATACCCTGAGAATTTATGTAAGTCAGGATGTTATCGGCTGTGAAATCGGTGGTGCACTTAAAAATATCATAGCACTTAGCGCAGGCATTTGCGATGGTTTAGGTCTAGGTGACAACACCAAGGCAGCTCTTATGACTCGTGGTATGCATGAAATAACCAATCTGGGTCTTGCTATGGGAGGACGCAGAGAGACTTTTAGCGGACTTTCAGGTGTTGGTGACCTTATTGTAACCTGTTGCAGCATGCACAGCCGCAACAGACGTGCAGGCATACTTATAGGCGAAGGAATGTCCCCTGAGGAAGCGGTAAAGATGGTAGGTACAGTTGAAGGCTACTATTGTTGTCATGCAGCATGGGAACTTGCGCAAAAGATGAATGTTACCATGCCAATCACAGAGCAGCTCTACAAGGTTTTATTTGAAGGCGGCGATGTAAACAAAGTACTTTCCGCACTGATGTCCCGTCCGCACAGACAGGAGCTTGAGCCACTGGAAAAATAAGCGATAAAAGAGCGACCCGAGGGTCGCTCTTTTATTTTTATCAGTTATCTAAAACGTCGTACATTGGAATCCAGATGCTCCGGTTTACACACATGCGTTTTAAGAGTATAGAGTCGAAGATGTTCAGTTTCCCGTCAGCATTTACATCTTTGTATTCAACAGGATTGGAGCTGAGTGAGCCTATACCTACCAGATGCTTGTTCAGCATTACACAATCGACAACTGAGATGTTGTCATCACCATTGAGATCGCCTTTATAGCCCATGAAGCGAATCGTTTCCATAAACCACTTCTGGTTGCTGTTATCGTTATAAGCACTCTGCTCGATGTTGGCCTTTTCATCTATGGAAGCGTTTGCAACCTGGATACAACTATTTCCATCGGTACATCGTGTCTCAATGCGAAGAGAGCCGTCGTCATTTTTAGCGAAGCGGAAACACTGAGCGGTGGAGTTTGTGTTTTCATAGATGCCAACGTTTGTACCGTCCTCAGGGCTAGCGTAGTAAATGTCCAGCATATATGTCTCGCCGCCTTCAAGCTTTGAGTAGAGGTAGTACCAGCCGTCTCCTGCGTTTTTAACTGTCCATATGTTATTTTCTGAGTTGGCAGTAGGACTCTGGGAAACATTAGCCATATTAAAGGCCTTACCGTCCTCAACGCCCAGATAGAGCCCTGAGTTTACATTTCTGAGAGAAATCATATCCCCATCATTTAATGTGAGATACTCTGTTACAGGAGCAGGTTCTGTTGTGGTTGTAGAAGTGGTTGTGGTTGTTTCTGTGGGAGCTGTAGTGGTGGTAGTTGTAGTAATGGTAGTAGTAGTAGTAGTTGTTGTTGTTGTTACCACTGGATCGTCAGGGAGTGCATTGGCAAGGTCAAATCTGCCCTGTTCATCCTTAATTTTAGACCACATATAACGAAGAAGCCAGCCATCAAAGTCGGTGATAACGGAAGAAGAGCCAGCCATCATGATTGAAGTACCGTTTCCGGGGAAACCTCCGGGCGGAAAACCATTAGACTCACCCTCTCCGCCGTAGAAGTCGGTTATGCCGAAGCCGTGACCGACTTCGTGAATCTGTACGTGGAGATTATTACCGCCAATCATACTGGTAAAGGCTGTATCTGAGAGACGCTGACCCCAGTCACCGCCGCAGCCGCCTATTGACGGGAATCCCTCAGTAGCCCACATATACATGTCAAAACGCTTATCAAGACCACCGGGATATTCGTAGCTTTCGTCAGCAAAGTGGTCGAAACGGGACAACTCAGAGGGCGCAAAAGGCTCTTTGTCTGGAATGGTTTCGTAGCCGTTTGAGGTATCGTACTGAGAATCGTAATACTGGGTTGTGGTATAAATGATTTCATCGGGCTGAGGGTCTTCGATGCAGCTTGGGTCAATTACAGCGTAGCCGACAATTTTAACATCGATGTGCTGATAGGGCCAATTATCGTAGCCTACCAGATAATCGGTCCAGGCGTTGATAGAATCGGAGAGCATAACCTCTAGTCCTTGACGCTGTTCTAGGGTAAGTGTTTTGTAGGACTGCCATTTTACTACATAGTTGATGGTTCCTTTGCCGTCAACTATCATGTCGAAAATGCTGTTGAAACGTTGTGTGTTTGTGCCGGTGGAATTTTCCTGTATTATGCGGTTTTCCCAAATCCAGTCAGCGGCGTACTGATAGTCAGACGGCATATCGCTGAGTGAAAGGGCTTCTGCTTTGATGACACTGCTTTCCGTGACAGGTGAGCCTGCAAATGGAACGCAGAGTGCGGTGACAGCCACGACAGCAGAGAGAGCTGCGGAGCATAGCTTTTTGAAATTGGTTTTCTTCATGATTAAATAATCCTCCCAAATATTTTTATTTCTATATATCTATTTTACCATAAACAATCAAAAATGTAAATAGAATTTAGATAAAAAGCTGTTGCAAAAAGTACTGACTTTGTTGCAGATAATGCTAAATCCTTTGAGAGGGTATAAAAAATCCCTGTGACAAAAGCCACAGGGATTTGAAAGGTAAGTATAAACTTACTTGATTTCGATTGTAGCGCCAGCTTCTTCCAGCTTAGCCTTGAGAGCCTCAGCGTCAGCCTTGGAAACGCCTTCCTTAATCTTAGCAGGAGCAGACTCAACGAGAGCCTTAGCTTCCTTCAGACCGAGACCGAGAACATCCTTAGCAGCCTTGATAACGCCCATCTTAGCGTCGCCGAAGGATGCGAGGATAACGTCGAATTCAGTCTTTTCAGCTTCAGCAGCAGCGCCTGCGCCTGCAGCGGGAGCAGCTGCAACAGCAGCAGTTACACCAAATTCTTCCTGGATAGCTTCAACCAGCTCAGCCAGTTCCAGAACAGACAGAGCCTTGATTTCTTCAATGAAATTCATAATCTTTTCAGATGCCATGATAATAACTCCTTTATAATATTATAGTTTTGTTAGATTGCCTTTAAATCAGGCAACGATACCGTGCGGAAAATTACGCAGCAGTTTCTTCGTTCTTGCTGTCCACAACAGCCTGCAGGGTAGCAGCGAGCTTCTGAATCGGTCCCTGGAGAGAGCCAACCAGCTGAGCCAGCAGGATATCCTTGGACGGAATCTTGGACAGAGCAACAACACCAGCAGTGTCGTAAGCTGTACCTTCAACGTAACCAGCCTTCAGGTTGAAGAATTCCTTGTTATCTTCAGCAAACTTGCCGAGGATACGAGCAGGAGCGGTCTGGTCATCGGTAGACATTGCGATAGCGGTAGTACCGTGGAGTACATCGTCGAATGCGTCAATACCCATGTTCTTGAATGCAAAACGGAGTATAGAGTTCTTTTCAACAATATACTTAACGTTAGCTTCGCGGAGTTCCTTTCTCAGCTTAGTGTCTGCTTCAACAGAAATTCCCTGATAGTCAACCAGAACGAAAGAAACAGCACCCTGGAGCAGCTCAGTCAGAGCAGCAACCTTAGCCTTTTTGCTTTCCAAAATCTTTTCACTTGCCATGTGATTTCACCTCCGATACATTGTTTATCGTATCAAAGAATCGCAGCCATAAAAAAAGACGCCCATTCCGACATGAGAAAGAGCGACTGATAATTTCAGACTTAGCACATTCCTCGGCTGGATTTACGGTTAGTCACCACCAGCTGTCTTTAGAATACGATATGTTGTTTTACAACTCTATTATTATAACACATAAGGAAGAGCTTGTCAACCCTTTTTTTGAAAAAATCCAGGATTCTGTGTTTTTTTGAATAGGGAAAACATAAAAAAGTGCAGACCCAAAAAGTGGTCTGCACCTTATTTTAGTGTAAATTAAACACCATACTTGCTTGTAGCAACCTTAACGCCGATACCCATAGTGGAAGTAACGGTACAGGACTTGAGGTAAGTACCCTTAGTTGCTGCGGGCTTAGCCTTAACGATAGCTTCCATCAGAGTTTCAAAGTTCTGGTTCAGCTTATCAGTGCCGAAAGAAGCCTTGCCGATAGGACAGTGGATGATGTTTGTCTTGTCCAGACGGTACTCAATCTTACCAGCCTTAGCTTCTGTAACAGCCTTAGCAACGTCGGGAGTAACAG
>CAZQMA010000051.1:0-12595 GCA_964594275.1 uncultured Ruminococcus sp.
TTCAGGTGCTAGTCCTCGCAAGGGGGTGGAGGTTCAAGTCCTCTTATCCGCACCATAACATCAAAAATAGAATCCCAGTGTGACGTTCACATATGCGGATATGGCGGAATCGGCAGACGCGCTAGCTTCAGGTGCTAGTCTTCGCAAGGAGGTGGAGGTTCAAGTCCTCTTATCCGCACCATATCGTTGCGCTTGGATTTTTACCGCTTCTCTTTTAAGGGAAGCGTTTTTTTATGCATAAAAAACTTGCCTAGGGCATATTCTGCCTTGAGGTGATGTACGTGAAATATAAAAAAATTCTTTATCTCGCAGGCTTCCTGTGGACTGCTGCTTTGGGATTGATTCTCCCATCTAGTGGTATTTTTCAAAGTCCAAAGACTGTTTCTATCACATAGTTTTCATATGAGGGCCTATAATTTTATCTTATTTTCATTGCTTTTTTCGACATAATCCTTTATAATAGTAATAGAATCTATTATAAAGGAGCTTCTTAATTAAAATGGAAGAAATGAAACCTAACAAGAAACCTTACATATGGTATTGGATAATTGCAATCGGGCTTTTTATCCTGCTAAATATGTTCGTGTTTCCGAATTTTTTGCAAAAGCCCGTAACTGAGGTTGGATATGACACCTTCATCGAAATGGCTGAAAACCAGGAAATTGGCTCTGTTAATATTGACAATACTCAAATTACATTTACAAACAAAGATGAATCCAGATACTTTAAAACAGGTATTATGGATGATGCAAGACTGGTTGACCGACTCTACGAATCAGGGGCAGAATTCAAACAGGAAATTGAAACTTCAACCTCCCCTGTTGCATACTTCATTGTAAGCTATATTCTCCCCCTTATCCTCATGGTTGTTCTCTTTAAGGTTATGACTAAGAAGATAAGCGGCAAAAACGGCAATTCTATGATGTTCGGCATGGGAAAAAGTAATGCCAAGGTTTACGTAAAATCCACCGCCGGCATTAAATTTAAGGATGTCGCAGGTGAGGAAGAGGCTAAAGAGCTTCTTGTTGAAATCGTTGATTTTCTCCATAACCCTGACAAATATAGAGAAATCGGTGCTTCAATGCCTAAGGGTGCACTACTGGTAGGTCCTCCCGGTACAGGTAAGACACTTCTCGCAAAGGCTGTTGCAGGTGAAGCGGATGTTCCCTTCTTCTCAATTTCAGGCTCTGAGTTCGTTGAAATGTTTGTAGGTATGGGTGCTGCGAAGGTTCGCGATCTCTTCAAGCAAGCTAATGAAAAAGCACCTTGTATCGTATTCATTGACGAAATTGACGCTATCGGTAAGAAGCGTGACGGTGGAAATTTTGGCGGTGGAAATGATGAACGTGAACAGACCCTTAACCAACTTCTCACCGAAATGGATGGCTTTGACGGTTCAAAAGGTGTGGTAATTCTGGCTGCAACCAATCGTCCCGAATCTCTTGATCCGGCACTTCTCCGTCCTGGCAGATTTGACAGACGAATTCCCGTTGAACTGCCCGATTTACAGGGACGCTCAGACATTCTCAAGGTACACGCTAAGAAAATCAAAATTGCTCCCAATGTTGACTTTGATGCTATTGCACGCACAGCCGCAGGCGCATCAGGCGCAGAGCTTGCAAATATTGTGAATGAAGCAGCTCTCCGTGCAGTACGTCTTGGCAGAAAGTCTGCTACTCAGGAAGATATGATGGAGAGCGTTGAGGTTGTAGTTGCAGGCTACCAGAAGAAAAATCGTGTACTTTCCAATAAAGAGAAGCTTACGGTTGCATACCATGAAGTGGGTCATGCTTTAGTTGCAGCACTACAAACAAACTCCGCTCCGGTTCAGAAAATCACTATTATTCCCCGTACATCCGGTGCACTGGGCTATACAATGCAGGTTGAAGAGGGAGAACACTTTCTCATGACCAAAACTGAACTGCTTAATAAGATTGCTACTTTTACAGGCGGCAGAGCGGCCGAGGAACTTGTATTCGGGGAGATATCCACCGGTGCAGCCAACGACATTGAACAGGCTACCAAAATTGCACGTGCAATGATAAGTCGTTACGGTATGAGCGAGGAATACGGTATGGTTGCCTTTGAGACCGTTGAAGCGCAATACTTGGGCGGAGATGCAAGTCTTGCTTGCTCGAATGAAACCCTTACAGGTATTGATGAAAAGGTTGTGGCGTTGGTTGCAGAGCAGTATCAGAAGGCAATGTCTCTTCTGAAATCGTATTCTGCCAAGCTTCATGAAATTGCAAAGCATCTTTACGAAAATGAAACCATTACCGGCGATGAGTTCATGAAGATTCTCAACGAGAATCCCGTTGTAACTCCCATTGCCGTGAATTAAAACACGAGGAGAAATAATCATGGATAACAAAAAAATCGCAGTAATTACAAAGCGCGCATATAATGCAAAAAGCATTGGTACAGTTCAGTACACAAGCGACCGTGTAGACGATATGGACAGCGGATGGCGTCTCTTCAAGGGCGATGAGGATGATCACGTTCTTGACCGTATGGAGTGCTTCCGCCTTATAACACTGGAGGAGGCTATGACTATTCTTCCCGAATTCTCAAAAATCATTGACAAGACAACATGCACTTACTATCATGCAAATGAAAGCGGTGTTTTTACAGAGAGTGACAACTTTGAGGCGGAGTCCGCTCCTGAAAAAGACCCATTTCTGCAACAGTTTGCAGGCATAAAGTAAGGCGGTAAATCATTTATGCAAAGGCAAGCTGCTTCTTTTCGGCAGCGGCAATTCTTACTGCGGTTGCCATAAGCGAACAGAACAAGCAGCAGAATCAAAACAAGCTCACGTTTGAACACGAGCTTTATTGCAAAAACGAAGCAAAAAAAGAAAAGGTTCCTAAAAAGGCGTTTTCTATAACAGCATAAAAAGGAGGACTCAAAGTGAAGTACACTTACACACCCAGAGGCGTTTGCTCACGTCTTATTACAATTGAAACCGAGGATAACAGAATTGTCAGCGTAGAATTTACAGGAGGCTGCAACGGCAATCTCCAAGGCATTGGTGCTCTTGTCAAGGGCATGAATATTGACGAAGCAATTTCACGCCTTGAAAATATCCGCTGTGGCATGAAGAACACCTCATGCCCCGACCAACTTGCACAGGCTCTGAAAAAGGCTGTGAATGAATAAAAAATTAAGCCTGAGAATTTTTTCTCAGGCTTTTTATTATCAAATTATTCCTTTTCGCCAAGTAGCTCTACATACATATCAGCATAGTCCTTAGCGGATTTAGACCAACTGTAGTCGCAGTTCATAGCGCGCTTGACCAGTGCGTTCCACTTTCTCTTGTTCTTGTAAAGCGCAACACCTCTTGTAACAGCGTCAAGCATATCCATTGCATCAAAAGTCTTGAATGTAAATCCGTTGCCGTTTTCACCGCCTGCATCGTTTACCGAATCTCCGAGTCCACCTGTTTCACGTACAATCGGAATAGTACCGTAACGCATTGCTACCATCTGTGCAAGACCACATGGCTCATTCTGTGAAGGCATCAGGAAGAAGTCCGCACCTGCGTAAATCTTTCTGGAAAGCTCAGGCAGGAATCCTATGTTGGTCTTCACCTGTTCAGGGTGCTGTTCTTCCATTTCACGGAAGAAGTCCTCGTAAATCTTTTCCCCGCTGCCCAGAATAACAAACTTGCAGCCAAGCTCTAACATTTCATAGAATACACGCTGAATGAGCTGTATTCCCTTGTGTGCTACAAGGCGTGTTACAATACCGATAACAGGCTTATCATCCACAGGCAAACCCATGGATTTAAGCAGCTCTTCACGACACTTTTTCTTTCCGGAAATACTTGCTAATGTATAATTCTTAGAAATTATAGGATCAGTTGCCGGATTATAAAGCTTTACATCAATACCATTAAGTATACCCTTAACACCATCCTGACGGCGTACGAGTGCTCTATCCATACCATAGGAATACCAGGGATCAAGAACTTCCTTTGCATAGGTCGGACTTACCGTTGTAATCTTGTCAGCTGTTTCAATTGCACCCTTCATAAGATTAACGCAACCGTCAAATTCAAGAAGATTTGTATGGTAAGCAGGAAGCCCCATAAGCTCGGTTACAACTTCCTTGCCATATACCCCCTGATACTGGATATTGTGGATAGTATATATGATTTTAATATTCTCGTATTCCCTGTGATATTTATATAGAATCTCGTAGAAAACAGGAATCATCGCTGTCTGCCAGTCATTACAGTGAATGATGTCAGGCTTGAAGCCTATAAGAGGCAGTATCTCCAGTACAGCGCGGCTGAAAAATACAAATCTTTCACAGTCATCATAGAAACCGTACATGCCATCACGCATAAAGTAATAAGGGTTGTCTATCAGATAATATACTACGTTACCCTGTTTTATTTCGTATACTCCGCAGTACTGCTTTCTCCATGCCACATCAACGGTAACATCGCCGAGATAAGTCATTTTATTGCGCACCTCAGGCTTAATAATGCGGTACATAGGTATTACAACGCGGCAGTCATATCCGCTCTCTGCCACTGCTCCCGGCAGTGAACCCAGTACATCCGCAAGTCCGCCTGAAGCTGCAAAAGGCAGTGCTTCGCTTGCTGCATATAATATCTTCATCGTAGTTCCTTTCCGAAAAATAAAGGACGTCAAGCGGCAGCCCAACGCCCTTACTTTTATATTAACTTAGATCTTAGCCTTCTTGCTCAGATAAAGAGGATATTCCTCAGAGCCTGTGAGGACTCTTTCGTTTGAAATTTCTACTTCCTTATCTGTTACAACTGAGTCAAGACTGCAGTTGTCACCGATTACAGTACCCTGCATCAGTACACAGTTCTTTACTACAGAACCCTTTCCAATCTTTACGCCTCTGAACAAGATACTGTTTTCTACTGTACCCTCAATCATGCAGCCGTCAGCGATTGTGGAATTTTTTACAGATGTTTCCAGACCATACTTTACAGGAGCATTGTCGCCCGTCTTAGTGTAGATAGGAGTCTCGGGGTCGAAGAGAGACTTTCTCACATCGCTTTCCTGAAGTTTCAGGTTTGTCTTATAGTAAGCCTCCAAGCTGTCAATCTTGAAGAAGCAGTCCTTGTGTTCATAAGCCTTAAAGGTGAACTCGTCATTGCGTCCCTGGAGAACGTTACGTATAAAACTGCACTGATTCTTACTTGCTGCTTCGCGTACAATCTTCTTCAGGAAATCTGTCTTCATTACGAATATATCCAAACAGATATTGCATTCGCCTGCCATATCGGGATGTACTAGAACTTCAGTTACATTGTTATCATCATCAATGGTGAGGATGCTTGTATTAATGTTCTTCTCCATCTTGTAGAGACCCTTTGCATACACCATAGTGATATCTGCATCGGAATCCTTATGTGCAGCAATAACCTTGTTGAAATCAATATTTGCAACAACATCACAATTAGCCATTACAACGTACTCAGACTTGGCATAGTCGATGAAGTTCCATACATTATTAAGAGCTTCAAGCCTGCCCTGATATACGCCACCACCAAAGTGACTGAAAGGAGGAAGCAGATGAAGACCACCCTTCTTTCTTGCAAGATCCCATTCTCTGCCGGAGCCTAGGTGATCCATCAGTGAACCATAGTTGGACTTTGTGATAACGCCAACCTCCTGAATACCTGAGTTGACCATATTGGACAGCGGGAAATCAATGAGACGATATCTACCGCCAAAAGGAATAGAGCCCATTGTACGCTGCTTAGTCAAATCAATGACAGCTGAGTCATTGATGCTTGCAAAAATCAAACCTAAAACATTATTATTCATACCCATTTTTATTCACCGCCTTATATATTCTCAGAGATAATTTCCTTAGGGAGTACCTTTGCAGTACCGGAAACTGTAATACCATGACCTACAACAGCGATACCCCAATCATCTCTGTTTTCTATACATTCAGGGCTCATACCAATCTTCGCACCGGACTCAACTACACTGTCCTCACCAATGATTGCATACTCAACAACTGCACCTGACTTGATAACAGTACCGGGCATGATAATGCTGTACTTTACAACTGCGCCCTCTTCAATAGTAACGCCCGCAGAAATTACAGAGAAATCAACTGCACCGTCAACTACACTACCCTCTGTAATCATAGAATTTTCAACATGAGCATTGGAGCCTATGTACTGAGGCGGCATATTCTCATGACGTGAATAAATCTTCCACTTGGGATCGTAGAGATCCAGAGGAACGCTTGGGCTAAGAAGATCCATGTTTGCTTCCCAAAGGCTGTCCAGAGTACCAACGTCTCTCCAGTAGCCCTCAAATTCATATGCAAATAGGCGCTCACCATTGCCTAGCATTGCAGGAATAATATCCTTACCGAAGTCCTTGGAACCTGTATTTGCGTTCTCATTTTCAATGAGATACTTTCTCAGCTTTTCCCATGTGAATACATAAATACCCATTGAAGCAAGTGTAGAAGTGGGTTCCTTGGGTTTTTCCTTGAAGTCAGTAACTCTGTTTTCATCGTCACAAATCATAATACCGAATCTGGAAGCTTCGGAACGAGGTACATCAATAACAGCAATGGTGCTATCAGCGTTATTTGCAACATGGAAGTCAATCATCTTGGAATAATCCATCTTGTAAATATGGTCACCACCGAGAACGATTACATATTCAGGGTCGTATCTTTCAATAAATGCCATATTCTGATAGATAGCGTTTGCAGTACCCTCATACCAGGATGCACCTGCCGCTGTCTGATAAGGCGGAAGTACGTGAACACCACCATGCATTTTGTCAAGATCCCAGGGCTGTCCATTACCGATGTAGTCATTAAGCACCAAAGGCTGATACTGTGTAAGCACACCTACTGTATCAATACCGGAGTTGATGCAGTTTGACAGCGGGAAGTCGATAAAACGGTTCTTACCGCCGTACGGAATTGCGGGCTTAGCTACCTTCTGGGTAAGCGCATAGAGTCTACTGCCCTGGCCGCCTGCCAAAAGCATTGCGACACACTTCTTTTTAATTTTCATGTTATTCCTCCTATGATTGCCTGCTTAACAGGACTAAGTATTGGCTTATATAAAATTTATTATTGTTTACTTCTTAGTGATTTTCTTAGCAGCCTTGCGTTTTTTTCTGGCAGGCTCATTTTTCAAATACATTACCGACAAAGGTGCCAGCGTAAGATCAACGCTGTACTCATAACCGTGCATACCTTCTTCCATGGCGGTATACTCCTTTGAAGAAACGCCGCTGCCGCCGTACTCTGGAGCATCAGTATTCATCACAACAACATACTTTCCATCCTTAGGAACTCCGATACGATACTTATTTCTCTGTACAGGACAGAAGTTGCACACAACAACGACCTCATCGCCCTTTTTATCAATTCGTCTGAAAGCAATAACACTCTGTTGGTTGTCATCATGAGAAATCCAACTAAAGCCCTCCCATGAGGTATCTATCTGCCACATGGGCGCATTATCAAGATAGAATTTATTTAGTGTTTCAGTAAACTTTGCCATATGCTGATGATTAGGGTCGTTAAGCAGATCCCAATCAAGCTGAGTCTGGTAGTTCCACTCGTTGCTCTGAGCAAACTCCTGACCCATAAAGAGAAGCTTCTTTCCGGGATGAGCCATCATATATGCAAGGAAAGCGCGGTAAGACGCAAACTTTTCTTCAATAAGAGGCGAAGACATCTTTCTCAGCATAGAACACTTTCCGTAAACTATTTCGTCATGAGAAATGGGAAGAATATAATTTTCGGAAAAGCAGTAGAAGAATGAAAATGTGAGCTTGTCATGATTGAAAGCACGATAAATCGGATCAAGAGAAACATACTGGAGCATATCGTTCATCCAACCCATATTCCACTTGAAATTGAAACCCAAACCACCAATATCGGTAGGCTTTGTAACCAGAGGCCATGCTGTTGACTCCTCGGCAACCATAAGGACACCGGGATAACGTTCAAAGGCAGCCTCATTCAGGTGACGCAGGAATTCAACAGCCTCAATATTCTCATGACCGCCGTACTGATTAGCACGCCACTGACCGTCAGGACGGTCGTAATCAAGATAGAGCATTGAAGCTACAGCATCTACTCTGATACCATCAACATGATAATCTCCCAGCCAGCTACAAGCACTGGAAATTAGGAAAGAGCATACCTCGCCCTTACCGTAATCGAACACTCTTGTCCCCCATGCCTTATGCTCCATCTTTAACGGATCAGCATATTCAAAACAATATGAACCATCAAATTCGCATAGACCCGCTGCGTCCTTTGGAAAATGCGCAGGAACCCAGTCAAGGATAACACCAATTCCTGCCTGATGAAACATATCAACCATGCGGCGAAAGTCATCCGGCGTACCATGACGTGATGTAGGGGCATAGTAGCCTGTAACCTGATATCCCCAGGAACCGTCAAAAGGATATTCGGTAAGCGGCATAAGCTCAATATGTGTATAAAACATACGCTTTAAATAAGGTATGATTCTTTCCGCAAAGCCAATATAACTCGGGAATTCCTCTTCCTCGTTCTTCTTCCATGAGCCGAGATGAACCTCGTATACGTTCATAGGACTGCTATAAGGATTGCGCTCTGCTCGTGCAGCCATCCATGTAGCATCTCCCCATTTGTATTTACTTTCATAGAGCTTTGATGCAGTTCCGGGACGACGTTCATAGTGCTGTGCAAAAGGGTCAGCCTTGTCGAGAACTCGTCCGTCCTCGGTTTCAATGCTGTATTTATATGCATCAAACTGTTTAAGCCCATCAATTGTCACTTCCCAGACCTGGTCAGAGATTCTCTCCATAGGATTTGCACTTCTCTCCCAGCCATTAAAGTCTCCAATTACGGAAACAGTCTTTGCTCTCGGTGCCCAGATGCGGAAACGCCACACATCACCATCAGCTTTGTGAGCTCCGAAAAATTTTCCCGCTTCGTAGTTCTTGCCCTGGTGGAACAAGTAGAGAGGAAAATCATTTTCGTTGTTATTCTGTATCAAAGTCATAATTATCACACCCTTTACCATTCATATAAGACTGTGCCCTGATGCTTAACAGCTTGTTCACAGCCACGTCTATATAATTATTTTATCACAAATCGTCTCTAAATTCAAGCACTTTTTAGGCACACGTCGAAAATTTATATACTCCAACAGTTTTAAGATAGTTATTTGTACACAATGCACAATCATCATTCTTGGATAATGTTTTCAATTAACATAAAAATCAATGACATGAACCTTAAACAGCCCTTTCTATAAGTTGTAGTACTGCAACAGACACATCATCAAGGCACTTTCCACCACTGAAAACATCTGCCTTGCGACATATCTCCTCAGCTATACCTGCGGTTTCTTCAGTGCTGAGAAGCAGTTCTTTTATAAAGGGATAGAGACTTTCCGGTACGCCGTCAGAAAGCATAATTACTACATCTCCCGGACTGAGCTGCATTTCTCTTACAAATACATCAGGAGAAACTCCTGCTCCTATGGGAAAAGTCGGTGCACAGACTCTTGTGACTTTGTCCCCTTGTCTAAGGATAGTTGAGGACGCACCTGACTTTATAAGAGTTGCCTGTCCTACATCAAGGTTAAACCGCACCGCATCAAAAGTTGCAAAGCCCTCGTTTTCTGACTTTGTAAGCATAAGACCATTAATAATACGCAGTGCAGAATCATCCGAGATTCCACTTGTAGTAAGACGTTGAAACATCTCCGCTGTCATTCTCGACTCTACTGCCGCTGCTCCACCTGTTCCCATACCATCTGAAAGAATTGCATAGACTTCGCCCTCGGTACTTCTAAATAAAAGTGTTGTATCGCCTGAAACAGGCGAGTTTTCAGCGTTTCTTGCAGCTTCTGACAATCTCAGACGAAACCTAGGCGGCTGACAGAATCGACAACATACCGATTCCTTTGTGCGGACAGGTTCAAGGGCTTCAAGTTGTACATTCAGGGTATGTGAGAGTATGTGACATATGGTTGGTACAGCTTTGAGAATCTCCTTATCACTGCTATATATTTCAATTGCAAGCCGCTCCGTATCGTTGTAATAAGCAGCGGCTGAGTCGCAGATGTAGTTGTAGCTCTCCATTGTACGCTCTATTACCTCAGTAAGCTGACTGCTGCTGTGAGTCGCCTTGCTGTCACCAAAGGACGATAGAATCTCCTCTGCTGCAATCAGCTGTTCATAGAGTATACGTCTGCTTTCACGTTTCTGGGCATACTTTGCACGCCTTACACGCTGTACCGTTTTATCAGCGTCTTTGTCATCACCGCTATGTGAAAGAAGCCCTGATATTTTCTCTGTGTCACACCGTACGCCTGAAATCGTCTCCGCCATAAAACGCATACGTACAGCCATATTTTCAAGCATATGATCACATGCAGGCTGTTCGGTGATTATCCATTTATCAATACATATTGTATGTAGGAAGAGGTAAAATACACATCCGAGCATAAGATTGCCAAGTGAGGAATAAGCTTCGTCCCCTGTCCCCACTGTAAGCTGTGCCAGGGCATTACACAGAAAAAAAACGCCTGATGCCGCAAAGCTACCGGCTTCGGACATATATCCTGCAAGAAGTCCTGTCACAGGAAGAAAGACAAGACCTACTCCATATTCATCCGCTGAGAGCATTGCACCACAGGCCGTGAGTGCACCGCAGATAACTCCACCTGTATAACGAAAACGCTGTGCCGCTATAAGCGTTACTGCTACTCCTGCGATATATCCGGGATTTACCAGTGACATGGAAAATGAGCTGAGTGCCGCTATAAGTACAAAGTAAACCACCGCTGCCGCACATCCTACAGAAGAACGCAGATGTATCTTTTTCTGATTTATAAGACCTGTAAGTACAGTGAGAAGAAAATAAGAAGTTGTTGCACTGAGAAGAGCACTCATAATAGCTATAAGAATACTTTCCCCTACTGAGCCTGTGGAAAATGCTTCTGCTGTTCCCGAAGTAAGCACACACACGCCTGAAACTATAAAGACAAACCTAGGGGAGTGATACTCTCTGAGCACTACTCTGACACAGGCCGCAAGCATAAGAGAAACTATCAGCATAAGCTGGTTTGTTATGGTGCCCGTGACAAGACCGCTTAGTATAGCGCCCAGTAGTACCGACGATGCACCTATTGGTCCAAGGCACATTGCTACTGCAACAGGTATTGGTGAAATCATAGGTCCAAGTTGTGCTCTGGAAAAAATCAATCCACACACAAATGCTCCTGCTGCCTCCCATAGAACAGACAAAACCTTACTGCCTGAGTTTTCTAATTCCTTGTCCATCTTTCTATCTTCCTTTCCATGCCTTTGATTGGTATAGTATATTATACATGAGTATGTAAAAAAAACATGTCGAAGGAGCGGCAAATTTTATAGAGAATAAGAACGGATTCTGTCATTATTCATAAGTCACAGTCAAAGACTTGATATTTTACTTCAGGTGTGCTAAAATAAAGTAACAATACCAGACCAAGGAGATATACACTATGAATAAAAAGCTTCTCATACCGCTGGGTATTACTGCTGCTACCGCTATAGGCTGTGCCGCCGCAATATTTGCAGGTAAAGTCTCTGAAACCAAAGGAACCGCTTATGCATATATTTACCAGGACGGCAAGGAGATTACTCGTCTACCCCTGGACAGCTCAGCTGACGGTAAAACTGTCGTTGTAACAGGAGAAAACGGTGAAGAGAATGTAATTGAAGTCAAAAACGGCAGAGTTCACATGAAGTCTGCAACCTGTCCCGACAAACAGTGTGTCAATATGGGTTGGCGTGACTGTCCTGATGTACCTATTGTATGTTTGCCACACAAGGTTGTTATAGATGTAAAGGAAGCGGATAATGGCTCGGCACAGTAACACAGGAAAGCTTGTACGTCTTGCACTCTTTGTGTCTATTGCTTTGATTGTCTTTATAATAGAGGCACAGTTTCCCTCACCTGTAGTATATATCCCGGGAATGAAGCTTGGGCTTTCAAATGTTGTAACTGTGATTCTTCTTGCTACTGAATCAAAAAAAGACGCTTTTTTTGTTCTTATGACCCGCATATTTCTGGGGAGCTTCTTTGCGGGACAGATGATTTCTCTTGCCTATTCACTCATAGGCGGACTGCTGAGCTTTGGGGCTATGTGTGTTACAGTTATGATTCTGGGCAAGGATTCTTTATGGTTCACAGGAATCGTAGGCGGTGTTGTTCATAACATAGGACAGGTGCTTGCTGCGTGGGTACTTATGAAAACAGAAGCAGTCTTTGCCTATCTCCCCTATCTCATACTCTTCGGGATAGGCACAGGTCTTTTCTGCGGAATCAGTGCCATGTTTATTGTAAAGCACATGAAGAAAATCTTCCCTGAAAACAAGTTGGGAGAGAAAAAGACTTGACTTTTATCCTCATATGTTGTATAATATTAAAAGTGCTTGCATAAGATGCGATACTGGGGTATAGCCAAGCGGTAAGGCAACGGACTTTGACTCCGTCATCCGTGGGTTCAAATCCCGCTACCCCAACCATAACTGCACTGCACAAATGATACAATTGTGCAGTGCTTTCTTTTTGAAA
>CAZQMA010000052.1:0-12329 GCA_964594275.1 uncultured Ruminococcus sp.
GCTTACATACAACAATCATTTCCTGTTTTTCAAACTGATGGATTCTGTATACACCACGCTCTTCAATTCCGTGAGCACCCACCTCCTTACGGAAGCAGGGTGAATAGCTAGTAAGACACTGGGGAAGTGTTTCTTCAGGTACGATTGTATCAATGAACTTACCAATCATGGAATGTTCGCTTGTACCAATAAGATAAAGATCCTCACCCTCTATCTTATACATCATGCCTTCCATCTCTGCAAAACTCATTACACCTGTTACAACATTACTACGAATCATATAGGGAGGGATATAATACTTGAAGCCCTTGCCAATCATGAAGTCTCTTGCATAGGAGAGAATAGATGAATGGAGTCTTGCAATATCACCACACAAATAGTAGAAACCATTGCCACTGGTCTTTCTTGCTGCATCTATGTCAATGCCACCCAACTTCTCCATAATGTCAACATGGTAGGGTACAGGAAATTCAGGTACAAAAGGTTCACCGAAACGCTCAATCTCTACATTTTCACTGTCATCCTTGCCAATTGGTACACTATCGTCTATAAAGTTGGGAATTACCATCATAATTTCACGAACCTTAGCTTCCAACTCAACTTCCAACGCTTCCATCTCGGAAAGCTTTTTACCAAGGTCTGCAATCTCTGCCTTTACTGCCTCAGCCTCTTCCTTCTTACCCTGACCCATAAGCGCACCTATCTGCTTGCTTACTGTCTTTCTTTTGTTACGGAGACTGTCACATGCGGTCTTTGTATCTCTGTACTGTCTGTCCAGCTCTACTACCTCATCTACCAGAGGAAGCTTACTGTCCTGAAACTTCTTTTTGATGTTTTCCTTTACTGCCTCAGGATTAGTTCTTATCCATTTAATATCAATCATTTTTACGTTTTCCTTTCAATATATGTAATAAACAGCTTGCTTTGTTACCATGTAAGCTTCTTTGCAAGTTCGTTCAGGTCGTCCTGGTCGTAGAAATCAAGAGTGAGTGTACCTTTGTTATTGCTACCGTATTTAACGGAAACCTTACGTCTCAACATTTCGCCAAGACTAAGCTCAAGCTCCTTGAAATAGTTCATTGTACCCGGATCCATTTCAAACTTCTCAGGCTTCAGTTCAGTTTCCTCCGCTGCAATCTTCTCCACTGCACGTACAGTCAGCATACCACGTGCTGCCTTCTGTGCAGTATTTATTCTCAGGCTAGGATTACTTATTCCAAGAAGTGCTTTTGCATGGCCTGCTGTAATGCTACCTCTTTCAAGATAATCCTGAATCTCATCCTCCAGACAGAGAAGTCTCAGTGAGTTTGCTATTGTACTTCTTGGTCTGCCTACCGTTTTAGCGACCTCATCCTGTGTCATCTCAAATTGCTCCATAAGCTCTCTATAGCCCATGGCTTCCTCGATCGGATTGAGGTTTTCTCTTTGCAGATTCTCTATAAGAGCTATCTGCATTGTTTCCTTATCGCTAAGCTCCTTGATGATTACAGGTACCTCGTCAAGTCCAAGCATTCTCGATGCGCGCCATCTTCGTTCTCCCGCAACTATCTGATACATACCGTCCTTTGGTCTCACCAAGATAGGCTGCAAAATTCCATACTGCTGAATAGAATCTGCCAGAGCTGCTATTGATTCCTCGCTGAATGACTTTCTCGGCTGTTCTCTGTTTGGCTCGATTTCTGCCAGTCTGACTGTTTTCTTCACGTTTACATCTGCTGCATTATCGTCAAAGAGAAAGTCAAGACCGCTTCCAAGTCCACCCTTTGCCATTATCGCACCTCCGTTATTATTTTTATTAATTGATTATTTTTTCTTGCCAAAAAAGATATGCTTTTTTTCATTCTTAGGCTTTTCAATCTTCAGAAGCTCATATCCAAGTTCCTCATAAGCCTCCGCACCCTTTGATGTTTTATCGTAATAAATCACAGGCTTACCATGACTGGGAGCTTCGGAAAGGCGTACATTTCGAGGAATCTTCGTCTTAAACACCTTGCCTGGAAAGTACTTTTCAACTTCCGCTTCAACCTGCTTTGAAACATTCAGTCTCTGGTCAAACATAACAAACAGAATACCTGCTATCTGAAGAGAGGGATTAAAGCTTGTTCTCACAATTTTCAGGGTATTTGTCAACTGTGAAAGACCTTCCAACGCATAAAACTCCGCAAGCATAGGAATTATCATTTCATCCGCAGCAGTCAGACCGTTAAGCGTCAGCAGTCCCAGTGCCGGAGGACAATCAATAAGAACTATATCATAGTCATTCTTACAGGTGAGAAGCTGTTTTTTAAGTCTTGTTGTTCTCCCCTCGCTCTGGCTGAGTTCAATTTCACAACCTGCCAAGTCGTCCGTTGCAGGCAATAAATCCACACCCTCAAACCCGGTATCTATAATAGCATCAGCAATCTTTGCTTTTCCTGCCAACACGTCATACGAGGACTTCTCCAAGCTTTTTTTCTTTATTCCAAAGCCTGTTGTTGTATTGCCCTGGGGATCTATATCCACGCAAAGTACTTTCTTTCCATAAGAGCCAAGCCATGCGCCAAGATTAACTACAGTTGTTGTTTTTCCTACGCCGCCTTTTTGATTACCTACTGCGTATATCATATATTTCCCGTCCTTTCTTCTGTTTTTGGCTGCATTATTAGTATTATAAATTTTGCCTATTTATATTATTATAACATGATTTCATCAGTTTGTAAAGCGTTTTACCATCTATATTTGCTCTTTTTTCTTAAATGTTCCACGTGGAACATTCTAAAAAAGACTGCTGCAATAATGCAGCAGCCTTAAATCAGTTTATAGGAATGTCATGAAAGTTTTCAGAGGTATATCGAGGAAGTCTTATACGTACCTCTATGCCGTTTTCATTACTAAAACGTTCTGTTTTTATTGGAATTCCCGCAAGATTCAGTCCCTCAGCACCACGGGTAATCATATCCATAAATGCCCTAACACTCTGGTTATGGCGGTTTCTTTTACGGTAAGGCTCACGACGTTTACGCTTGCCTATAACCTTTTCCACCGCTTGCTCAGTCTTTTCAACATTGAGATTCTCTTCAATTACCAGATTGAGAATCTGCATACGCTCATCCGGCGAAGCAATTCTTAGTAGTGCTCTGGCGTGACGCTCTGTAAGATGATTTGAGGTTATAAGCTCCATTTCCTCATGAGTTAAACGAAGCAATCGAAGTTTATTTGCTATAGTACTCTGTGCTTTTCCTAGATAAGATGCAGCATCTTCTTGCGTTATGCCATAACGTGAAATCAGCTTCTCTATCTCCTCAGCCTCACCGAAAAAATTGCTCTCCTGGTTCTGTATGGCTGAAATCTGACTGTAAAAGCGTATTTTATACTCATCGTCTGACTTTACAATACATGGAAGCTGGGAAATCCCGTTGATTTTGGCAGCGTAATATGTATCTGAGCCTTCAATTACTTCATAACCTTTATCGGTAAATTTTACTATAACAGGAGATAGCTCTTCTCCCATACTTAGTTTTAGTGCAAGGTCATGGACCTTCACAGCATTAGCCTTGAGCATTTGAAGGCTTGCGCTCACATATATTTCCTTAATTGGAATATTAGTAATCTGCTCTGTATTTTTTGTAAATGTAACAGTTCCTGACATAATTGTATCTCCTTTTCAGGGTATCTTTTACTTTAATATAATTATACCAAATCTATGAATCACTGAAAAGAGAAATAAATCGCAAAAAAGCCTGCCGCTTTTCAATTTACGACAGGCTATGATAAATTATAAGGATTTCTGCTGAATCTTTTTGCTTTTTCTAGGATAATTTGTCGGTGTTTGCGATATTTTACGTATTACTATAAGTCTGCGCTCTTCACCGTAAATATTATACTTATACTCAGCCTCAAGCTTGCCGCCAAGAAGTTCAATGGCATTTGCAGCTGATGAACCATCCTCACCGGGGCCTTTTAAAGCCAGAAATACGCCTCCCACCTTTACAAACGGCATACAATACTCGCAAAGCACGGGAAGTGCGGCTACTGCTCTTGCTGTAGCAACGTCAAAAGCTTCACGGAAATTCTTATCATGCCCTATATCCTCTGCTCTTCCATGTACACATTGCCAGTTTTTCAGTCCTGTTTTTTTTGCAAGCATTTCCAGGAATACAAGTCTTTTTTTTAGGCTGTCAAGCATTGTAAGAGCAATATCCTCCTTATAAATCGCCATCGGCACTCCGGGAAAGCCCGCACCTGTACCAACGTCAATAACTGACACTTTTTCGGGAATTTCAAAGAGACTCAAAGGGTGTATACTATCAAGAAAATGCTTCTTCCAAATTTCTTCAGGTTCAATAATTGCGGTTAAATTCACATTTTTGTTGTACTCAACCAAGAATTCACCGTATATGCTGAGTTTATCATACTGCTCTTTCGTCAGATTTAGATTGCTTTCAACAAATAAATCTTGAATAGTTGAAAAGTCAGTTTTCATTTGTATTATTCTCCTTTCTGGAAAGCTCCCATACTATCAGTACGGAAATATCTGCAGGAGATACACCGGAAATACGGCTTGCCTGACCGATATTTGCCGGCTTGTGGTTGTTGAGCTTTTCAGCTGCTTCAAGGCGTAAACCACGTATCTGCGTATAATCCGTATTTTCAGGCAACGTTTTCTCTTCTAGCTTTCTCATTCTGTCAATAAGTGCAAGTTGCTTATCAATGTAACCCTCGTACTTTATCTGTATTTCAACCTGTTCACAGATTACAGGGTCAAGACAAGGATTCTCGTTATCATATGCTTTCAACACGTTATAACCAAGCTGTGGACGACGTATAAGGTCGGCAAGCTTACATCCTGTTGAAAGTGGCGCAGTACCCTTACTTTCAAGAAAAGAATTAAGCTCATCCGAGGGAGCAATATTCTTCTTTTCTACTCTCTTCTTTTCAGCCGCTACAGCTTCATACTTTTCAAGCATCTTCCTGTACCTATATTCAGGAAGAAGTCCGATATCGTAGCCTATTGGCATAAGACGCTCATCTGCATTGTCCTGACGAAGAATAAGACGGTACTCGCTTCTAGAGGTCATCATTCTATATGGGTCTTCACATCCCTTAGTTACAAGATCGTCAATAAGGGTACCTATATAAGAGCCCGCACGGTCAAGAATAAGCGGCTTTCTCTCTTTAATTTTAAGTGCAGCATTGATACCTGCAACTATACCCTGTGCCGCAGCTTCTTCATATCCGGAACTGCCATTAAACTGTCCTGCACCATACAAACCGCTTATCTGTTTTGATTCAAGAGTAGCACGTAATGATGTAGGATCAACGCAATCATACTCTATAGCATATGCAGGACGCATTATCTCTACATTTTCAAGTCCAGGTATAGTTTCAAGAAACTGTTGCTGTACATCTTCGGGAAGTGAGGTGGACATGCCTTGGAGATAAAATTCATCAGTATCAAGACCCATTGGCTCAATAAAAAGCTGATGACGTTCTTTTTCAGCAAAACGTTCAATTTTAGTTTCGATAGATGGGCAGTATCGAGGGCCTATACCCTCAATCTGTCCTGTAAACATAGGTGAACGATGAAAATTCTCTCTGATAATACGATGAGTTTCATTATTGGTGTAGGAAATATAGCAGGAAACCTGATTTTTAAGTCCTTCTACCGGAGTTTCAAAGGAAAAAGGTACAATCTCCTCATCACCAAGTTGCTCATCAATAATATCAAAGTTTATACTTCTTCTATGCACACGACAAGGCGTACCTGTCTTGAAGCGACGCATCGGCAGACCAAGTTTTTCAAGATTTACACCAAGCTCACGGCTGGGAAGTGCGCTATCAGGACCGCTTTCATAGGACACATCTCCAATATGTATACGTCCATTCAGATAAGTGCCGGTGGCAATAATAGCAGCTTTTACACTATATTGTGCACCCAGACTTGTAACAACATCTGTAACTTTACCGTTTTCTACTATAATATCGGTAATTTCAGCCTGTTTTATAAATAGATTCTCTGTGTTTTCGCAGATTTTCTTCATATATGTATGGTACTTAACACGGTCTGCCTGAACTCTAAGACTATAAACTGCAGGCCCTTTACCTCGGTTAAGCATACGACTTTGAATAAAGCATGCATCAGCCGCCTTACCCATTTCACCACCCAAAGCGTCAATTTCCCTTACAAGATGGCCTTTAGCAGTACCACCGATAGAGGGATTGCAGGGCATATTAGCAATCTGGTCTAAAGATATAGTAAAGAGTGCTGTTTTACATCCCAAACGTGCAGCCGCCAAAGCGGCTTCAACCCCAGCATGTCCTGCACCGATTACAGCAATATCAAATGAACCCATTGGATACATTAAATCAACTCCGTAAATTTAATTGTTTATCAAAATTGTTCCACGTGGAACAAATATACAAATGTCTATTATTTTGCCTGTCTCAAAGTAATAAGATTAACCTCAGGAGGATTCAGAAAACGAATTTTACCAAGCCCTGCGGAAACATACATCTGAGAATCACATTTGCGGTAAAGTCCCTTAGTATAATGCGGAAAAAAACGACGCTCAGGGGAGAGTGTACCGCCAAGAAATGGAAGCCTTACAACACCGCCGTGAACGTGACCGGATAAAATCAGGTCTGCCTTCCAGTCAGCGTATGCATCAAAAATAAGAGGATTATGCGCAAGTAAAAGTGTACACGTGTGACGGACACCAATAGCTTTTTCAAGCTCCTCTCTGCTGTACATATTAAGATTACCGTATCTGTGATTGCCATCGTGGTAAACACCGGTTTCAAGTGCTGCACCTGCTATTGTAAGGCTTTCATCATTACGGTTGAGCGTTGTGGTCTCGTCAATAAGAAGATGAACTCCAGCCCTTTTGAGCGTGTCAAAATATTCCCGCTGTACATCAGAAGGCAGATCAAGCTCGTGATTGCCAACAGAAAAAAATACAGGTGCAATACTCACAAGAGTACGACAAAAAAACTCCGTTTTAGTAAAATCACGCTGATCACGTGATACAAGATCTCCGGTTATTACTATAATATCAGGTCTGAGTTTCTCTGCTCGCTTGGTGATACGACAGTGATTTTTCCCGAAATTACGGTGGTGCAAGTCAGAAATCTGTAGTACACGAAAACCATCAAAGCTTTTTGGAAGCTCTTTAAGATAAATATCTTTTTTACTCGTAATAAAAAGCTGATGCTCTATTGTACAGTAAATAATAAATATAGCCAGAAAGAGAAGTACATATTTTATCATACTTCATTCTCCTCACTGTCATTAAAAAGCGGCTCTTGTAAACTTGCTTTTCGCGGAGATCTTCTTCCGTAAGCTCTGCACTCTTCTTCTCATATCGACGTTTATCCTGCAAACGAAGAAGAGGTATATCTATAAGAGAAAATACCAGAAGATAGCTTCCCGATATAATACACCTGCCTGAGTAAAGACCGATTTTCTCAATAAAGCTACCTGTAAACTGTCCATGATTCGTGTACAATCCAAGATCGGGATTATTCACAAATATAAGGAGAGATATGATAACAGAGGCTATAAGCGGAAGTAAAACTGTTCCGCAGAATACCTGTTTTCTGGACAGATGAATTTTCTCCTCGCAGTCTGACTGGAAGAGATGGTAGATAAGGCAGAGCACAAGAGGGGTTATTGCGGCAAACCACACTGAAAAGGCTGTGATTTCATAAACTGCCCAGTGGATAACATGGAGGAGTAGACTTGACAGTGCCATTACTGCCCATGCTTTCCATGAGATATAATTTTTTTCCATAGATATATTCTACCTTTTAATTAAACACAAAAACGGGCTGCCGTCGGTTTTGATTATAGCCGACGGTACCCGATTTCTATGATTTTTTACTCTTCAGATGCTTCCTCTGCTGAATCTTCAGACTCTTCAACTGAGCCTGTTACAGCGGAGTCATCATGCTCCGCACAAGTAAATGCAACAACAGAATTGCCCTCAGCGATTCTCATAGTGCGTACACCCTTTGCAGTTCTACCCATAATGCGAATATCATCACAGCATACACGAATAATAACACCGTCTGCGGAGATAAGAATAATATCCTGACCCGGCTCAACCATGCGTATTCCACAAACTTTGCCTCGTTCAGCGTCAGTTTTGTAGTTGGTAATACCGAAGCCACCTCTGTTCTGTATACGGTAATCGGAAACAGCGGTACGCTTACCGTATCCCAGAGTTGTAATTGTGAGGAGGTCTGCATTTTCACGCTCACGCTCAACTGCAACAACCTCATCGCCTTCTCTTAGAGATATAGCCTTTACACCATGCGCACTTCTGCTCATAGGACGCACGTTTTCTTCGCTAGTACGAAGAATCATACCGTTTCTTGTTGAAACGAAGATATTATCGCTTCCTTCTGTAATAAGAGCACCTGCAATCTCATCACCCTCATCAAGACCAATAGCAATAAGACCATTCTTGCGAACATTCTTATAAGCGGAGATTTCCGTACGCTTGATTTTGCCCTTCTTGGTGATTATATTGACATATCTTCCCTCTTCAAAATTAGGAGTATGAAGTATAGCCGCAACACGCTCGTCCTCATCCATAGTAATAAGATTCACTATATTGAGACCCTTTGAGGTGCGTCCACCCTCGGGAATCTCGTAGCATTTCAGCTTATACATAATACCTTTATTGGAGATAAACATGATATGGTCGTGGGAGGAGCTTATAAACATTTCACTTACAAAGTCCTCTTCACGCTGCTTCATACCTGTAACGCCTCTTCCACCTCTGCGCTGGAGCTTGTAGGTTTCTACAGGCTGACGCTTGAGGTAACCACTGTTTGTATAGGTTACAACACAGTCTGTGACAGGAATCAGATCCTCAATTTCAACCTCACCGCATACATTTTCAATATCGGTACGGCGGTCATCAGAGAACTTGCGTGCAATTTCACGAAGGTCGGTACGTATAATATCCTTTACAAGATTCTCATCACCCAGGATTGCAATATATTCAGCAATCTTTTTGGTGATTTCGTAAAGTTCGTCAGTTACCTTCTGACGCTCCATACCGGTAAGCTGTCCCAGACGCATCTGAACAATAGCATCTGCCTGTTCATCTGAAAGACCAATCTGACATTCCAGAGCATAATTTGTCATATCGTACTCAGTGCGGTCAAGAAGGTCTGACATGTCGGTATCCTTAAAACGCTCAATCAGTCGCTGCTTACCTTCGGGGATAGTCTTACTGCTACGGAGTATATTAATTACCTCGTCAATATAGTCTATAGCAACAACAAATCCCTGTAAGATATGAGCACGTTTCTTAGCCTTGGCAAGGTCGAACTTAGTACGATTTGTGATAACCTCAATCTGGAATCTAAGGTAATGCTCAAGTACCTGCTTCAGAGACAGAATCTTCGGCTCACCGTTCACAAGGGCAAGCATGATTACACCTACTGTATCCTGAAGCTGGGTGTAACTATATAGCTTGTTCAGTACAATTTCAGCATTGGTATCTTTTTTCAGCTCGATAACAATACGCATGCCCTCACGACTTGACTCATCCTGAATATGTGCGATACCCTCAACACGCTTATCCTTGGCAAGCTGAGCGATACTCTCAACAAGTCGTGCCTTATTTACCATATAGGGAATTTCAGTGACTATAATAGCATCTCTGCCACGAATCTTTTCAAACTCTACACGGCTTCTGAGGGTTATCTTGCCTCTGCCTGTATTATATGCAGCACGGATGCCTGCCTTACCCATGATAATACCGCCTGTGGGGAAGTCAGGACCCTTGATTTTACCCATAAGATCCTCGATCGTACAGTCAGGCTCATCCATAAGCAGCTCCAGACCCTCTACAACCTCGCCTAAATTGTGAGGCGGGATATTTGTAGCCATACCAACTGCGATGCCTATAGAGCCGTTTACAAGGAGATTGGGGTAACGTGAGGGAAGTACCTCAGGCTCCAGCAGTCGCTCGTCATAGTTAGGAGTAAATGGAACGGTTTCCTTCTGAATGTCAGTAAGCATCTCCATTGAGATTTTCGACATTCTTGCTTCTGTATATCGGTAAGCAGCAGGCGGGTCGCCGTCTACTGAACCGAAGTTACCCTGACCGTCAACCAGCATATAACGCATACTGAATGACTGTGCAAGACGTACCAGTGCATCATATACGGATGCGTCACCATGAGGGTGATAGCTACCCAGCACAGAACCTACTGTATCCGCACACTTATGGTAAGCCTTGTCAGGTGTCAGGTTTTTCTCATACATCGTATAGAGAATTCGTCTGTGAACAGGCTTTAAGCCATCACGGACATCAGGCAGAGCTCGGGATACAATTACTGACATGGCATACTGTAAGAAGGACTGCTGTACCTCTGTACTGATTTCCACGGGGATAATCTTTCCGTCTCTGTTTTCAAGAACTATTTCCTTGTTTTCGTTGTTTTCACTCATGTAAATTCACCTTTATACTTTACAGCGAAATCTCTTGCCCAGATTCTCTTCAAGAGTCTCATGGACAATGATTCCTTGATCGTCATACAGTGCATGCTTTGGCAGGACGTACATTATCTGCTTTCCCTTACATATGAGGAAGAAGTCATCCTTTTCTGTGGCTTTCATATCCTTAGTAAAGTAAAGCTTGGTAGGAAGGGGCGGAGTGATTTCCTCATCGGGTACATCCTGCACTGTTTCCGGCGGCATTGTACGGAAAGTCATCTTCTGCTCATCCATTTCAAAAGCGTACTCATCGCCCTCGGTTTCTCTTATTACGTCCATTACGCTCCGGCGCATTTTTCTGGGGTTATACCAGATTATAAAGATAAGTGCCAAGCATACAAGCATAAGTACAAATGCCAGTGTATTACCGGAGTCTTTACCACCACAATAACCGAAGTTTATTGCCAGAAGCAGCAGGATCACCTGCATGATACGGTTTCTTGGGTAAACGTACATATTCTGATAGGTTTTGTACGCTTCTCGATACATATCACAGCTTATCTGGTATGGTGCTGTTTCCGGTATCAGCTTTTTTTCGTTTTCCATTTTGTATATCTCACAATCCACGCACGCCCGGCGTACTTTTAAAATCCGTCTGCAAAACAGACACATCAATCGTTAATTATTAATGGCAAATGTTCCACGTGGAACATTCTGCTTATATATCAAGATTCTGCACGTATTTTGCGTTTGTCTCAATAAACTCACGTCTGGGTGCAACCTTGTCACCCATAAGAACAGAGAACACCTCATCTGCACGCTCGGCGTCCTCAAGCTCTACACGTATCATAGAACGTGTCTCAGGATTCATAGTTGTATCCCAAAGCTGCTGTGAGCTCATTTCACCAAGACCCTTGTAACGCTGCACCTCGACCTTACCATTGCCCTTGTCAGCGTTCAATTCTTCAATGAAGCGATCACGCTCGGCTTCGTCAAAGGCATACTTAAACTTCTTGCCCTTTGAAACTTTAAACAACGGCGGCTGTGCAAGGAAGATGTTACCGTTGGTGATAAGAGGACGCATAAAGCGGAAGAAGAAAGTGAGAAGAAGTGTTCTGATATGCGAACCGTCAACATCCGCATCCGCCATTATTATAACCTTGCCATAGCGGAGCTTAGAGAGATCAAAGTCCTCACCTATGGACGTACCCAAAGCGGTTACAACAGGCATAAGCTTTTCGTTACCGTAAACCTTATCAATACGTGCCTTTTCTACATTGAGCATCTTACCCCAAAGAGGAAGAATTGCCTGGTAACGTCTGTCTCTGCCTTCTTTTGCGGAACCACCCGCAGAGTCACCTTCGACGATGTAAAGCTCAGTGCCCTCAACACCCTTTTCGGAGCAGTCGGCAAGCTTTCCGGGGAGACTTGCGCTTTCCATAGCAGATTTGCGGCGAGTAAGGTCTCTTGCCTTCTTGGCAGCTTCTCTCGCCTTCTGAGCGGAAAGACTCTTTTCAAATATATTACGTGCAGCCTCGGGATTTTCATCAAGGAAGTCCATCAGCTTTTCTGTAACAAGCTTTTCTATAAAAGGTTTTACCGATGGGTTACCCAGTCTACCCTTGGTCTGACCCTCAAACTCACACTCTGTAAGCTTAACGGAGATAATAGCTGTCAAACCCTCTCTTACGTCGTCGCCCAGAAGCTTCGCACCGTCTTTTAAGAGATTCATTTTCTTGCCGTATTCGTTTATAACCTTAGTGAGAGCGTTTTTGAAGCCCACTTCATGAGAACCGCCGTCTCCTGTGTGAATGTTGTTAGCAAAGGAAAGTACAAGCTCATTGTAGCTGTCGTTGTACTGCATTGCGATCTCACCGAAAGAGTCGCCGTCCATGCC
>CAZQMA010000053.1:0-12259 GCA_964594275.1 uncultured Ruminococcus sp.
TTTCAAAAAGAAAGCACTGCACAATTGTATCATTTGTGCAGTGCAGTTATGGTTGCGGGAGCCGGATTTGAACCGACGACCTTCGGGTTATGAGCCCGACGAGCTACCGAGCTGCTCCATCCCGCGATATTCATTTTCGCTTCATGTTCAAGTGACTTATATAGTATACCACATCTCCATCATATTGTCAACCCATTTCTCAATCAATTAAATAATATAAAGTTTAGCCAAGCGATTATGCACATAAATCCCAGATCTATATTAATTTTATTAATGTAGAAGCCTATAAATTTAATATTATTAGACCGTTTCATTTAACTTTATTGGAAATTGGAATTGGAGAATAAACATTGACTCCAATCAAAAAATACGCTATAATTACCTTAAGTTCACTCTACAGGAGGCTTCAATGACTTATCAAAACATCTTCCCTGCGCGATTTATCGCTCGTCCGAACAGATTTATAGCCCATGTCGAAATGGATGGAAAAACAGAAACCGTCCACGTTAAGAATACAGGTCGGTGTCGGGAGCTGCTCATTCCCGGATGTGAGGTTTATCTGGAAAAAAGCGTCAATCCGAACCGCAAAACAGCCTACGACCTTGTTGCTGTGCGTAAAGACAAACTTCTGATAAATATAGACTCACAGGCACCAAACACTGCTACCGATGAATGGCTGAAAAAAGGCGTTCTTTTCTCCGAAAGCGCCGTATTTTTGCGAGAAAAGGTTTATAAGTCATCCCGTTTTGACTTTGCAATTTCTGATGGTGAAAGGAATGCTTTTCTGGAGGTCAAGGGAGTTACACTGGAAGAAAATGGCGTTGCAATGTTTCCCGATGCACCAACTTTGCGTGGAGTAAAGCATCTGAATGAGCTATGTAGCTGCATCTGCGAAGGTTATGAAGCGTATGTTCTCTTTGTAATACAAATGAAAGGCGTTGTCGCCTTTCGCCCCAATGAAAAGACACACTCCGAATTTGCCAATGCGCTCAGAAAAGCCCGTAGCTGCGGCGTAAATCTTCTTGCATACGACTGTATCGTCACACCTGAATCAATGGTAATTGATGCTCCTGTGCCAATTTTACTATAAATAAGATATTTTAAAGCGGTATGTATGATTAGACCGCTTTTATCTTTATATGTGGATTTCCTGTGTTACTTTAATTACACCCTTATCCTACATAGATATACGTATCATCTAAAACCGATTCTGCATAAAATTGCAAATCTTGTTGCAAACTTCAAGAAGCTTTGTACTGCTCAGCTTTCTACACATTTAAAATAAATACAATCAAAATAAAAAAGTAAAACCGCTGCGGCAAAGTATCTTACCGCAGCGGTTGTCAGGGATTATATAACAAGTTTTACATTATAGAGCTTCATCCATTCGTTAAGCTGTACGAAATATGCAATCGTCTGAGGCTTCGCCATAAGCTGACCGTACCACTGCACCTGTTCGCTGCCGTTAAGAAGCTCGGTTAGTCTTTCCTTGCTTAAAAAAGACAGTAGAGGCGATGTACTGTCGTTTATAATGTTTCGCAAAAGCTTCTGTACAGCGTGGAAATAAGCAGGATTGTGGGTTTTCGGATAAGGACTCTTTTTGCGCCAGAGAATTTCATCGGGCAGATAACCATCCATAGCTGTTCTAAGCAGACCCTTTTCATAGCCCTTGTAATCCTTAAACTCCCATGGTACATTATAAAGATACTCAGCTATACGGTAATCGCAAAATGGCACTCGTACCTCCAATGAGCTGTACATACTCATCCTGTCCTTACGGTCAAGAAGATTCTGCATGAACCAGTCCATATTAAGAAGCATCATCTCCCTTGTACGGCTATCGGTAGCAGATTCACCGGGAAGAAGGTCTGCCCTGGCGATGGTGCTCTGATAAGCCGCATCAACATAGGCTTTACCGTCAATCAGCTCACCTATCTCCTCTCGCAGGAAAGAATGTCTATAGGACGTGCTCTGAGCCCAGGGGAAACCCTCACTCATACGAATAGTTTCATCCCTGAACCAAGGGTATCCTCCAAATATTTCGTCAGAGCACTCACCCGACAGTGCAACGGTAACATATTTTCTTATATCACGGCAAAAAAGCAACATAGAACTGTCAACATCCGCCATGCCAGGAAGTGCTCTTGCGGTCATAGCAGGTATCAGAGCACCTGTAAGCTCAGGGGTATCAAGGGTTGTAACGTGGCTTTCACACCCCAAATAATCCTGCATAAGTGCGATAAACTCCGTGTCACTGGTAGGCTGGAATTTACTCTTTTGAAAGTAACGGTCGTTGCTGCGGTAGTCAAGAGAAAAGCATTGGAGTTTCTCTCCCTCTTTTGCAAGGTTTCTTGCCGCAACTGAGGATATAAGGCTTGAATCAAGTCCACCTGATAGAAAAGTGCCAACAGGCACTTCGGATACAAGCTGACGCTTTATAGAATCGGTAACAAGATACCTGACATGCTCTGTAGTCTGAGTAATATTGTCAGTATGTGGTCTGGCTTCAAGCTCCCAGTAAATACGCTTCGTAAGACCGTACTTATCGAAGCAAGCATACTCGGCTCTCACAAGTTCCTTTATCGTTCTGAATACGCCGCACCCGGGCGTTCTTCCGGGCATCATAAGAATAATCTCGGAAAGACCTGTCTTGTCAATTTCACGGGGGATATCGGGATTTTCAAGGAGTACACCTATCTCCGAGGCAAATACAAGCCCATAGTCCGTTTCAGCATAAAAAAGTGGCTTTACACCCATTCTGTCACGTGCAAGCCATAGTCGTTCCTTTTTATGTTCCCATATGCCAAAGGCAAAAATCCCATTGAAGCGTTTCAGACACTCCTCGTGCATAAGAATATAGCTCCACAATACAACCTCTGTATCACACCTGGTCTCAAAGACCGCCCCCATCGCTGTAAGCTCATCCCGAAGTTCACTCGTATTGTACAGCTCACCATTATATACAATAGTATATGTTTCGCCACCATACACTCTCGTCATGGGCTGAGTGCCCTTCTGAACATCTATAACAGCAAGCCGTCTATGAGCCATAATGCACCTTGGAGACTGGTCAAAAACACCGCTACTGTCAGGTCCTCGTCTTTCAAGAGCTTTATTCATTCTAAGAAGTATATCTCGCTTCTTTCTTATGTCATGTTTGAAGCTGACCATGCCGCATATTCCGCACATATATTCTCCTCCTACTATAATAGTATATAATACGTATATAATAGTATATGCAGTATGTCTCAGGAATGTGCAGCAATTGTTTCCTCAGCCACAGCTTCCCTTGTTCTGCGGCTGTCCATTGCAAGCTTTTCTATATGGCGGTGTGCGTCCTGCTCAGTCATGGAACACTTCTCTATAAGCAAACACTTAGCTCGTGACACAACTCTCAGCTCCCTAAGCTTCTGTCGCAGCTTTTCATTTTCATCTCTCAGTGACAGTAGTCTCGTTCTCATTGCAAATCCTGCCCTCACCGCCTGATAAAGCTCAGACTTATGGATAGGCTTAGATACCACCGAAACGCCGCTGTCTGCTGTACGGTTTGCGATTTCCTCGGCTGAATCAGCCTTGCAGAGAAGTATTATTCCGGCACTGGTTGACTCACTTATTTGCTGAGCAAGTTTGTCGCCTTTCTCATCGCTCAAAGGCATATTTATAATCATAAGGTCAAAGCTATCACGTGACATAAGCCGCCTTGCTTCGCCACCGTTTGCGGCGATGCATATTTCACTACATCCACAGCCCCGTATAAAGCTCGACACAGCAGAAACGCCCTCATTCGTACTTGTAACAATAAGCGCACGTTTTCCATACACAGTGCACACCTCCTTTCATATGTATTCTCCTTTGATTAGAAATAAAGACCGAAACAATATCCATCCTTATCACTTGCTTTATTATACTCCAAAACCTCTCTCTGCTTTTGCACCAGGAAATTTTCCAACAGTAATGCGGGAACATATTTCATGGAAAATTCGCCCTTGGCCGTAAGTTCTATTGCTTCCTCAAGTGACCCGGGAAGCTGAGAGAGTACAAGTTCTCTTTTCTGGCTTAAACCTTCTGTCATTCCCTCCATTCCCGCCTCAAGGAGAAGCTTGATAGTAAGATAAGGGTTACAGAAACCATCGGCTGAACGCATTTCAAGTGCAGGCGCACAACCGGGCGCAATGGTAGTACGGAGAACAGGTGTACTTCCTGTAAGCCCACGTTCCCCAAACCGTTCATAGGAATTAACTGTAGGATTCATAAACGAGGTAAACTCAGGGATACGTCTCAACACACCTGCCGCAAACGACTTGCCCTCAGGGTTCACGCCGTCAAATAAAGGCTTGCCATCCTTTTTTATGCTTATATAAATTTTCAGTGCACTGCCGATTTCATTAACAAGAGGCTTTGGCATAAAGGAAGCATATAGACCGTGAGACGCAGCTATTGTCTGTACAACAGCCTTATAGTGCATCATATTATCAGCAGCAGCAAGAGGGGAACTAACAGCAAAGTCGATTTCATTCTGACCGGGACCTGATTTATGACAGGATGAAGTGGGATTGAGTCCCATTTCCTCCAACGCAAGACAGATTTCACGCCGTGCATCCTCGCATTTGTCCATAGGGGCGATATCAAGATAGCCGCCGTTGTCATAAGGTGTGCGGGTAGGATTGCCCTCCATATCAGTCTTGAACAGATAAAACTCACACCGTGTTCCGATCTCACATGTGCAGCCCATAGTTTTCAGCTTTTCAGAGGTAACTCTCAGGCTGCGGCGCAGATCTCCCTCATAAGGAGTGCCATCAAGGTTAAACAGATTACAGAAGAAACGCACAACTCTGCCTGACTGTGGTCTCCAAGGAAGAACGGATACCGCCTTTTCGTCGGGTTTAAGAAGAAGCTCTGTGGATGACTTCTCCAGAAAGCTGCCGCTCTGGAACAGAATCCCATGTTCAAGAGCTCTTGGAAGCTCCCTCGGCATTATTGCAAAATTTTTCATTCTTCCGAATGTATCGCAAAAGGACATTCGTATAAACTTTATGTCATTCTCTTCAATGAAGCTCCGGGAATCGTCTGCTGAAAAAAACATACTCATCTCCGCCTTTCCTTTTAATGGTTTAATTATAACTCTTTTTTACTCTGTTGTAAAGAGAAATTTGAAAACAAAAAAGCTGTGTCACAGAAAGCAACACAGCAATTTCGTACTATTAAAACAACATTATCATTTTTTAATTAGGGAATAACCATAACGGGAATACCTACTTCAATTGCATTGAATAGCTCCTTTGCAAATGCAGGAGGAAGGTTTACGCATCCGTGAGAACCGCTGTACATATAGATGTCACCGCCGTAAGCTGCTCTGTTAAGGTCATGGAGACCTACGCCACACCATGAGAAGTTCATCCAGTATGATACAGGAGCAGAGTATCCCTCACCTACCAAGTTACGGTCACGCTCTTTTGTCCATACCTGGAAAACGCCTGTAGGAGTGGCTCTGTCAGGATTGGTCTGAGTACCTGTTACGCAGTCAGAATCCATAACCATTACGCCATCCTTATAAAGCCATACGTGCTGATTTGTGATATCAACTTCAATATATGTATCGCCGATATCATCTACACCTCTGCAATAGCCCTCCATCTTGTATACAGGCTCAACAGTTACACTCTCGCCCGTCTTGATAAGCTCAATCAGTTCAGCTGTTGTTTCGCTAACGTTGGTTTTCCAACCATAGATACCCTGATCGCCCAAAGGAAGCTCGATTGTACCCTGAAGAGTAGACTTGAATGTACGTGTATAGCCGGGAACGAAGGTATCATACTTATCTGCAAGATTAGCCTGAACCCATGCTTCAACCTTACCCTCATCTACAAGGAGGTTGCCCTCAACATCAGAGGATACCCATTCAACGATTGTAGAAGATTCCAGCACCTCCTGACGATCTTCAAAGTCGTATGTAATTGTCAAACCGTTCATGGCGTTTGCCTCTGCACATGCAGTTTCAAGGCTCTCAGCAGTAACCTCCGCCATCAGATAGCAGTCGCAATCTTCAAGATTGATTGTTGTCTTGCCGCCTCTTACCTGTTCAAGAGTATAGTCAATAAGAAGGTCAACATCAATCATATCACCGTTATCCTCAGGGATAACAACATATGTACCATCAGTCTGCTTCTGAAGATAAGCGTTCTGAGGCGGCGCACTGCCCCATGTATACTGGTTTACCATGTCGGCAAGCTGGTCTTCATCATAGGTATTTACAAGTGTTACATTATATTCAGCCTTGCTTATATAGTTCATAAACCAGAGCAGAACGTTCTGAGATGCTGCTTCACGGAAAGGCGTATCATCCTCAATGGAAATAGCAGAACCGAACTCTTCACCTGTAAAGTTAATCTCCTCGCCGTTCTTTTTAACAAAGGTAAGACCCTGTACCTGACCCTTGTGGATAATTGCATCCTTAGCCTGATCCATTGTCATACCACCAATGTCAACACCATTAATATAGGTATTAGGCAGGAAGCCCTTGCTACACATAAGCATACCCACAATGTAGGCAATAACCAGAAGTACAAAAATCGCAAATGCTATAATAATGCCTGCCTTACTCTTACGGTCTGCAGCAGCCTGATCCTGCTGATAGCGGAGATTCTGACGATAGTCTCTCGGGATTTCGTAGTCATAGGTTTCATCGACCCGTCTACGTCTCTTGGGAGCGGACTGTCTCTGAACGTAACGCTGTGCCTCTGCTGCTGTGGAAGAAGGCGCAGATGTTCTTCTTGGACGAGACTCAGCCTCAACGGAGTTCATGGATGCTTTGATTCTGCGCATCTTCTCCTGCTTGTCATCACTCAAAGTACTGTGACTCGACTGAGACGATGTGCTGCGGCGCTGAGGTGCGTTCTGCTTGTTTGAAAGCTGAGCAACGCTCTTATTGCTTGCCGCTTTACGGTTAGACACCTGCTGGGGTCGCTTTTGAGCACCGGACAGAGACTCCTCCATATTACGATGAAGCTCTTCTCTTGAAATTTTAGGCTGATAGTTTGACGTTCTGTTTTCGCTCAATGTTAATCTTCCTTTCTCTGCAAATATCCTATGCAAAACCGTCTCTGACCTGTACGGCACAGAAACGGCATCTCTTATTATATTGTCGGAAAAATATCTCTTATTTCTTATTATATAATACCGTTTTATTTTTGTCAACCATTTTCGACAACTTAATAGCATTGTTTTTTTCTGTAACCATTGTAACCGTTTTGTATTTTTGTTAAACACTTACATGATATTTATTTAAAAAAACGATTACCACTTTTACATAAATAAAAGAGTAGTTTTTGTACTAAATGCATAGTTGCTGGACAAAAGTTTGGTTAATGTTGCGATTGACAGAGTTTGTGAATTGTATTATAATAGCAAATGTACGTATTTGGTATTGAGGAGTACCAAATATGCACAGCACATAAGCATACGGCTTTTTCCGTGATGTAGGACTCAAGGAAATATCCGTAAAAATTTAATATTTGGTTTTATTGTAGGAGGTATTACCAATGAATGCAAAAAAGTATGCAAGAAAAGTGCTTGCAGCCATAATGGCGATAAGCACACTGGTATCAAGCATGGCAACTATGAATGTTAACGCTTATACTATTATTAATGCTGATTCCATCAGCATGACTATGCCCCTGGTTAATGCAAGCAGTTCTATAACAGTTATTGCTTCCGCAGGTTATCAGGAAGGTGCTTACGTTGTATGGAGTCCGGTTGATGGTGCAGACGGCTACAATGTTTATTGTGACAACGTTCAGTTGGATTCCATGCTTATTCGTCAGTACACAGACGGCTTATTCAGAGCAGACGCTGTCGGCATCAAGGCAGGCAGCCACACACTTAAAATCATTCCCACAAAAGGCGGCTCCGAAATGGATTCCGCTACAGGAACAGCTACAGTAAACACTGTAGCTCATGACAGAGATGGTTTTGCATTTAACAAGAGCAAGAATCTTGGCGCTTATAACGCAGACGGTACACTAAAATCCGGCGCAGTTGTTGTTTACGTTTCCAACGAAAACAAAGACTCCGTTAAAGCTACTATCGGCGGCACATCTGCTATAGGTCTACAGAACATCATAGACGCATGTCAGGATAGTTCTACACCTGTTGCAATCAGATGCATCGGTAACATTACAGACCCCTCCACTCTGGTTAAGGGTGACCTTCTTATTGATGGTATTACCTGCGGTCTGACAATTCAGGGTATCGGCAGCGATACAACATTCAACGGCTTTGGCATTCGTATCAAGAACAGCTCTGACGTTGAAATTGCTAACCTCGGCTTAATGAACTGTGACAGCGAAGAAGGAGACGCTGTTGGTCTCCAACAGGGCAACGACCACTGTTGGGTACATAACTGTGATTTCTTCTACGGTCTCCCCGGCAGCGACGCTGACCAGGTAAAGGGTGACGGTGCTCTTGACACTAAAAAATCCACCTATATTACTCATTCCTACAACCACTTCTGGGATTCAGGAAAAACTCACTTAAACGGTAACGGGGACACGGTACTCAACTACATCACATACCACCACAACTGGTATGACCACTCTGACTCCCGTCATCCCTTGGTACGTGTTTCCTCTGCGGTTCACTGCTACAACAACTACTATGACGGCATCGCAAAGTACGGTATGATTGCAAGAAAGGCTTGCTCCATCTTTGCCGACAGAAACTACTTCAAGGATACAAATAATCCTATCCTTATTTCTCAGCAGGGTACAGATATTGCAGACGGTGATCCTATTTCTTCCGAGCCTGGTGGTATGATCAAGTCCTTCGGCAATGTTTACGACAATACAACAGCAGCTATCACACACAAGGATTCAGCTACAGAATTCGACTGCTACGAGGCTTCTTCTGCAACAGAAATAGTCCCCAGTTCTTATACAACTGTAAGCGGCGGCACATCCTACTCAAACTTTGATACAGATAGCAACATGTACGACTACAGAGTTGACAATGCACAGGATGTTCCAGATGTTGTACAGGCCAATGCGGGCCGTGTAGACGGCGGCGACTTTGACTGGGACTTCAGCGATCCCTCCGAGGACAGAAATTCCAGTCTGATTGAAGGTCTTAGCAATAAACTCAAGACATACGATGATTCTATCGTTGCTGTTGGCAGTGGCTTTGAAAGCATTGACGGTGGTGATATCACTACTTCCGTTATTACAACAACTGCAACAAAGAGTACTACTCAAAGCAGCAACACAACAACTACAAACAGCGACAACATTGTTGCCGCAGGCAATTACATCCACAACTTCACTGAGAGCGGCACAAACAGCTCTTTCTACACCATCACAGGCAACCTTTCAACTTCCAAAGGCACAATTACCTATGGCGATATGACTCTTACTCAGTGCCTGAAGATGGAATCAGCCACAAGCATCATCTTTAATGGTAGCGGTAAGCTGACACTGGTATTCAACAGTGACGCAACGGGCAGCAGCGTTAAGATTGACGGAGAAAATGCCACTGTTGGCTCTGACGGTACTTTGACTGTTGACTTAGCAGCAGGTTCTCATACTATCACCAAGGGAGATATGATAAATCTCTTCTACATGGCACTGTCCGGCACAGGCAGCTCTCCTTCCGTTACAACCACCGCAACAAACAGCGGTAACAACAATAGCAGTGCAACAACAACCAAAGCAACAGGCACAACAATATCTCCCGTTGTTGACGGTAACTTAGAAGTCAAGAGCGTTGGCGGCTGGAACGAAATGATGTACATGGTGGTTTCCGGCGTTTCTGATGCAAACGTTACTGAGGTTTCTTACAGTGGCCCTGTAAGCGGTACCCTAACAGGCGAGGATTTTGAATTTCTGGTACGAGATGTTGACGGCGGCACAAGAGTTGATATTACAGGTCTCAAGCCCGGTATGTATGCTCTCACAATTAAGACAACCAAGGGTAATGCTACTGTTAGCAATATTGCTGTTGGCCAGCAAGACCGTTCAGGTTACGCTCACTTCAACTATACCGCAGGCGTTGGTGCTTACAACGATGACGGCACTCTCAAAGACAATGCAATCGTTCTCTACGTTACAGACGAAAATAAGAACACTGTTTCTGTAACATCCAAGGATGGCACAACCGTTAAGGGTATCGGTAATATCCTGAACTCCGCAGGTAATGATGCCGGCTCCGGTCAGACTTCTAAGGGTGGTACACCCAATACAAACTCCGGCATTATCAAGAAGCTTGCTGAGGACGGCACTCCCCTGGTCATCAGAATCATCGGCAGTGTGACCGCTCCTGAAGGTATAACAGAATTCGACTCCGTAAACTACGGTGGCTCAGTTGGCGACAACGGCTATATGGCAAGAATTCAGTCCGGTAAGGACGTTACCATTGAAGGCATCGGTACTGATGCAGAAATCAATGGCTGGGGCATCCACTTTATATGCGAAAGTTCCGCTCCTACTCTTGGTAAGAGCTTTGAAGTAAGAAACATCGCATTCAGAAATGTTCCCGAGGACTGCGTAGGTATGGAGGGCGTTCAGGAGGATACTCTGACAGCTCCCGTTGAGAGATGCTGGATTCATAACTGTGAATTCTATGCTCCTAAGATTGATAATCCTGCTGAATCTGATAAGGACGGCGGTGACGGTGCATGTGACTTCAAGCGCGGCATGTACTTCACAAACAGCTACTGCTACTATGAGGGCTACCACAAAACAAACCTTGTTGGTTCCTCCGATTCAAGTCTCCAGTATCACCTTACCTATCACCACAACTACTGGAAGAACTGCGAATCCAGAGGTCCTCTGGCTCGTCAGGCTGATATCCATATGTACAACAACGTATTCGACGGTCAGACCAGCTATTGCATGAACCCCAGAGCTAACGCTTATATCTTCTCAGAATACAACCTGTTCAGAGATTCCAAGGATCCCATGGAAGTCAAACTAGGAGCAATCAAGAGCTTCAACGATGTATTTGACAATTGCCGTGGCAATATGCAGGGTACAATCGTATCCAGCAAGGATGAAGTGGTTGACTGTGATTGTCTGTATGCAAGCTTTGAGCTTGACCCCTCTATCTCCTATGTTCCCGCAAATGCCTACATTCTGAATACTGACGTTTCTTCGTTGGAAACAGAATTTGAAGCTTACGGCGGATGTATGGATGAAACGGCTATCTCCGGTGATATCGTAATCACGCCCGGTACTACTACAAAGCCTATTGACACAACAACAACTACTACCACAACCAAGCAGCCTATCATTCCTACAGACGCAATGGTTGGCGACGCTAATGCGGACAACAGTATCTCCATGGTCGATCTGGTTTACCTAAACAAGTACAACGCTAAGCTGATGTCCTTCAATGAACAGCAGCTTCGGAACTCTGACTGCTACGGCGACGGCATCGTAAATGGTGCTGACTCCGATGCTCTGCTGAAGTATCTCCTTGGCAAGTACAATAGTCTTCCCATTGTATAATCAAGCAAAAACTATTATCAAACCAACTACATCGTAACCGTAAAACGATTCCCCATCCATAAATAAATTTGCCCTCCGCCGAACATGTCAGCGGAGGGCTTTGCTCTGCCCGAGTACCGTCCTGCGTATTCGAGAACAGCCAATTCTTTGTTTTCAATGAAGCGTTAACCGTTTCAATTCATGAGAAAAAGACGTCAAAATTCGACTTTAATTTCTTCTGCCGCTGACTATGGCATAATAACTGCCGGAAGTAATCTTATACACGATACCATAGAATATACCGAATACCGCAAAGAGGACATCTGCATTGCCATAGATTAGGCTTACAAATGTCCCCTCAAATCTAACAGTTTTGTTAGGAGTTATTTCTTTTCTCTGAATCCAGTGCATATGGCACTTGTGGGACAGTGATTTTTACACTTCCCGCAACGGATGCATTCCGGATCATTGGCATTTTTTGTAGGATCACATCCCATATCACAAATTTTAGCACAAACACCGCAATCCACACACTTATTTTTGTCCACCCTATAACGAAATACGGAAATCGGATTGAATGCAGAGTAAATTGCACCGAGCGGACAAATATATTTACAAAAAGGACGATAAATCACAATGGAAATGAAGAGTGTAACCACCAAAATCGCAATTTTCCATGTATATAGCCAACTTATCGTCTTACGGAGTCCGGTATTGAGCAGTACCAAAGGAATGCCGCCTTCTAATGTTCCGACAGGACAAATCAGCTTGCAGAAATACGGTGC
>CAZQMA010000054.1:0-10554 GCA_964594275.1 uncultured Ruminococcus sp.
TTTCCAACACTAGCACCTCAAGCTAGCCTGTCTGCCTATTCCAGCACGCTCGCATCAACTTGTTTATTATAGCACATCTAGTTCCATTTGTCAACCCCTTTTTTCAAAAAATACAATTTTTTGAAAGTAATTTCCTTGTATGTTTTAAAATCAGCATGCATACGGAAAATCAGGTTGCTTTTTTTTGCGAAATATGGTATACTTAAAGTTATATTTTAAAGAGCAAAAGTGAGGCGAAATATGATGGATAAGCTCGGACTATTGCGAAAATACTTTGGACACTCATCCTTTAGAAATGGTCAGGAAACCGCAGTTGATGCTTTATGCCATGGACAGGATGTACTTGCAATAATGCCCACAGGCGCCGGAAAATCAGTTTGCTACCAGCTTCCCGCACTAATGTTTGAGGGTGTATCTATCGTAATTTCGCCGCTTATTTCGCTTATGCAGGATCAGGTCGAATCGCTGAAACAGGCAGGTATATCCGCAGCCTGTATCAACAGTACACAGTCTTCGGAGGAGTTTTTCTCCATCATGAATGGTGCCAGAAACGGTATTTACAAGCTCATCTACGTTGCACCTGAGCGGCTTTTGACCGAGAGCTTTATGCGTTTTGCAATGTCAGTGAAGGTATCTATGGTGACTGTTGACGAAGCTCACTGCGTTTCACAGTGGGGACAGGATTTCCGTCTTTCCTATCTGGATATTGCAAATTTTGTTGAAAGACTGCCAAACCGTCCTGTAATTGGTGCCTTTACCGCTACTGCAACGGAACAGGTGAGCTGTGATATAATAAAGCTTCTTAGGCTGTGTGACCCTGTCCGTGTTACAACGGGTTTTGACCGACCAAATCTCTTTTTCTCCGTTGAAAAGCCTTCAAGCAAGCTCAGTGCTCTTCTCGGTCACCTGAAACGCTTTGAAAAAAAGAGTGGCATTGTCTATTGCAGTACACGGAAACAGGTTGACGAGCTTTATAGTGAACTCAAAAAGCGTAATATCCCCGTTTCCAGGTACCATGCAGGTCTTACTTCCGAGGAAAGAGCCGACAATCAGGAGAATTTCATCTATGATATTAAGTCTGTCATGGTTGCCACTAACGCCTTTGGTATGGGCATTGATAAGTCAAACGTTTCTTTCGTAATACATTACAATATGCCCAAGGACATTGAGAGCTACTACCAGGAAGCAGGACGTGCAGGGCGCGATGGTGAGCCTGCGGAGTGTATTCTCCTTTACAGCGGAAATGATAACTATATAAACACATTTCTCATAGAAAAGTCTGTTGAAAGTAGCGAGGTAACGGATCCGATAGTTGCAAAAGCTCTCTATGAAAAGGCAAGGGACAGGCTTAGAAGCATGGCACTTTACTGTACAGGAGCGGAATGCTTGAGAAGTTATATGCTCAGATATTTCGGGGAAGTGGCTCCTTCTCACTGCGGAAAGTGCTCGGGGTGTGTTGGTAAGACGGAAAAGAAGGATATTACCTCAGAAGCGGTGAAAATTATCTCCTGCGTTTACCGTGGACAGCAGAACGGTTACCACCTCAGCCGTACAATGACGGCAAAGGTTCTTACGGGTAGCTCGCAGAAGCAGCTTCTTGATATGCGTCTTGACCGCCTTTCAACCTACGGAATTATGAGTGAATTCAGCTATTCTGCGGTAATGGAAATGATTGACGCTCTCCTTGCAGGGGGAAATCTTGCTTCCCGTCCTTTCAAAGAGTATTCGGAACTTATGATTAACGAGGCTTCGGCGGCTGTTATACGTGGAAAAAAGAAGGTTTCCATGGTAATTATGAAGCGTGAAAAAGAGACTACTTTTCCTGATAATGTTACACCTGAGGAAGAGGCATTATTCCAGCGTCTCCGCAAGGTGCGTGAGGAGATTGCTATGAAGGAGCATGTGCCGCCTTATGTAGTATTTTCAAATGCCACTCTTAGGGATATGTGTCGCAAAAAGCCTCGTAATCGCAGTGAGTTTATGGAGGTATCGGGCGTTGGTGCAATGCGTGCCGAGAAGTATGGTACACGGTTTATGACGGAAATAAGGAAGGTTTTTAATAATTAAAAAACAATAAAGTAAGGGCAACCAGTGGTTGCCCTTTTCCTTATATATAATGTAAATCAAAATTCAGCAAGTAACCATCAGCCGTCAATACTAAGATGAATAAAGTTTTCCATTATTCCCTCAAACTCAAATTCGATAATACTGTCATCGTCAAGTGAATGGTCTGGGTAGGTTACAGTGCTTCGGTCAAGACTGATAATGGGTCTGCCGAGAAGCTTCATAAGCATATTCTGCTTGATTTCGCCGAATACGTCCTCAATGCCCTCTTCAATGAGAAAAGCGCATATAGCGTCGCTTTTCTGATTATATGCAGCGGCAAGCTGTTCTGCAAGTTCGCCGAACCCCTCTTCTATTTCATCGCAGACGAATGTTATACGTTCAATTACCGCTTCAAATTCGCCCAGGTCGTTTCGCTTGAATATAGCCATTGTGTATCATTCCTCCGTAGTGTGACAAACTACTGCAAATGGATAACGCTCTGAGAGCGCAGACTTACAGTTCTCTGCTTTTTTTATATCTTCAAATACGCCGAAAACAGCCGCTCCGCTGCCTGACATACAAGCAAATACAGCACCCATATCCACCATTGTACGGCGGATATTGTCTACATCGGAAAGGTCGGTGACCTCCTCAAATATGTTGCCGCAGAATGAAATCATTTCATGGAAGGATACCCTCTCTTCTATAGCTCTTTTTAGTCCTTTAGCATCAGGATGAACTAGACTTGTGAGTGTGTCGATTCGCTTGTAAGCCTCGGGCGTTGAAATGCCGCTCGCACCCTTAGCTGCAACTAGAGTAAGTTTCGGCACAGATGGGAGCTTTATGAGCCTTTCACCAATGCCCTCAGCGTAGGCAGTTCCGCCATAAAGGAAAAATGGTATATCTGCACCAAGCTTCGCCCCAATCTCGCATAAACGCTCAAAGGACAAAGGTGCGCCTAAAAGCTCGTTGCATCCTTTAAGTGTAGCAGCAGCGTCAGAGCTTCCGCCGCCCATACCTGCTTCTGAGGGTATACGCTTTTCCAAGTGGATTTTAAAGCCTTTGTCAGTGCCTGTCTCAGCCATTACAGCAGCTGCTGCTTTCCAGATGAGATTCTTCTCGTTGCAGGGAATTTCCGGTACGCTGCATGAAAGTTCAATGTTGCATGTATTGATGAGCTCTATTTCAAGGGTATCGTATATGGATATACTCTGAAAAACCGTTTCGAGGAGATGGTAGCCATCGGCTCTCTTTCCTGTAACGTCCAAGGCAAGGTTTATTTTAGCAGGTGTGTTTATGGTTCGTTTCATATTACTCGCCTTTGTGACGCTTTACAAAGCGTTCGATACATTCCAGGGCGATCATTAGGTGTTTAAGTGAGTATGCATAGGAAACTCTTACGAATCCCTCGCCGCTTTCACCAAAAGCGTTGCCCGGTACAACAGCAACCTTTTCCTCTTCAAGAAGCTTTTCACAGAATTCTTCACTGGTCATACCTGTGCTCTTGATGCATGGGAAAGCGTAGAATGCGCCCTCAGGCTCAAAGCAGTCAAGACCAATTCTGTTGAAGCCGTCCACGAGCATTCTTCTGCGCTGGTTGTACTCGTTAGTCATCTTTTCAACTTCCTTGTCGCACTGGGTAAGAGCAACAATAGCCGCATACTGGCTCATGGTAGGTGCACACATGATGGCATATTGGTGGATTTTAAGCATCTGTGATGCCAGTGGGGCAGGAGCACAGAGATAGCCTAGTCGCCAGCCTGTCATGGCAAATGCCTTGGAGAAGCCGCTTACATAGATGGTACGCTCACGCATACCCTCAATTTCAGCGATAGAGCAGTGCTTTCTGCCATATGTAAGTTCAGAGTAGATTTCATCGGAAAGCACCAGAATATTGGTTTCCCTGAGAACCTCTGCGATTGCCTCTAAGTCCTCACGAGTCATAATGCCGCCTGTAGGATTGTTGGGGTAGGGGAGGATAAGAAGCTTGGTCTTGTCGGTGATGTGAGTGCGAAGCTCCTCTGCTGTAAGCTTGAACTTATCTTCCTGCTTTGTAGAGATGGAAATAGCCACGCCGTGCATAAGCTCAACAATAGGCTTATAGCATACGAAGCTAGGCTCTACAATGAGCACTTCGTCTCCCGGGTTTACTAAAGCGCGGATGGCAAGGTCAATAGCCTCTGAGCCGCCCACTGTTACAACAACCTCAGACATTGGGTCGTATTTCAGAGTGTATTTACGATAAAGGTAATTTGCTATTTCGGAACGGAGCTCTGACAGACCTGCGTTTGCGCTGTAAATCATGCGTTTGCGCTCAAGCACGTCAAGAGCCTTTTTACGTACCAACCATGGCGTCTGGAAGTCCGGCTCACCAACGCCCAGACTGATAACGCCTTCTGTATTTGCAGCCAGGTCAAAGAACTTTCTTATACCTGACGGTTTCATTTCTTTTACTTTCTGGGACAGCATGGAATCATAATTGATCACGCCTGAAACCTCCTTTCATATCAGGGCAGGAAGAACTCACGCTCGTCCTTTTCCTCGGTTTCTATGAAGATACCCTTTTCCTTATATGTTTTCAGAATGAAGTGAGTAGCAGTGGAAAGCACGCCGCTGAGTGTAGCAAGCTTCTGATAAACGAACATGGCGATGTCCTTTACGTTGTCACCCTTGACGGTAACCTCAAGGTCGTATGCGCCAGCCATAAGGGAAACGCTATCCACCTCATCATACTGAGCTATTTTCATGGCAATTTCTTCAAAGCCGCAGTCTTTCTGAGGAGTAACACGAAGCTCGATAATGGCTGTAACCTGTTCGCCTTCGATTTTCTCTTCATTTACAATGGCGCTGTAGCCTGTGATAACACCTTCATTTTCCAGAGATTTGATTTCCGCGGCGACCTGTGCCTCGGTCACGCCCAGCATAATAGCCAACTGTTCGTTGGAGAGTCGGGCGTTATGTCTCAGCAGGGATATAAGCTTATTTTTCATAGTGTTCCTTCCTTTCATCAGACAATTTTTATATAAATCGGCTCACGTTCATGGAAGTAGCAGAGGTATTTGAAACCTGCCTCCGAAGCCATGGCAATGCCCTCCTGTACACCGAGACCTACATCTTCGGGACGATGTGCGTCAGAGCCGATTGTTATCATTTCACCGCCGAGTTTGCGGTACTTTTTCAGTATGTCAAGAGTAGGGAAAGGCTGACCGTATTTCTGACGGAGACCAGAAGTATTGATTTCCAGACCGCAGCCGTGGTCAACCAGTGCTTTCAGGCATTCTTTCAACTGTTCCTCGTACTTCTCGATTTCAGCGTTTATGCCGTGTTCGCCTTCGATATAGCGGAGGGGATATGTAATATGACCCAGAACGTCAAACTTGCCCCACTGACAAATTTTCAGCAGTTCCTTGAAATATTGCTCCATCAGTGCAGGAATGGATTCATGCTTGTAGTCAAGACTGTAGAAGTCGGGCTTGCCGTGAAGTTCGTGGAGAGAAGCGATAACATAGTCGAGACGTATATCGTTCATTACTGCCTCGGCCAGACCGAAATCCAGGTGGGGCTGACCTAGTTCGATTCCGCTTACAACGTGGATACGTGAACCGTAGTTGTCCTTGACTGAGCTGTTCTGCTTCATAGCTTTTTCCATGCGTTCTGAGTATTCAAATTCCTCCCATTGGTTTCTGGGAGAGATGCCGTAATGGTCCTCGGAAAACCATCTGTTAAGCTCGATGTGCTCAGTGATGGCAAGTGCCTGAATTCCCTTGGAAATAGCACTGCGACAGTAGCCTCCTGCTGTACCTGTACCGTCGGGTGACAGACCTGTATGGGTATGACAATCTATTCCTAACATAAATAGATCTCCTTTCTCATGGTTCTATTCATACTATTATATCATACTTTTCCGCCTGTTTCCACATTTTTTACGAAAATCTTTTTCAAAGACGAGATTTTATACATTTTGTACAGAATAATTATACTGTGATGAAAACGTATCCGTTTTCGTGAAAATTACTTTATAAGCGCAGTGAACCCAGCAAGAAGCTTTTCGCTATTGTCCTCTGAAAGGGCAAGAGGACTAAAAAAGCATCCGAAAACATCTCCCATGGCAGCTCTGAATGCCAGACCTCTGCCGAATTCGTCTTTTGCTGTGACAGTGTGCGTGTTGGCAGAAGCAGAAACGTTCAGAAATTCGTTCAGCGGTTCCTCTGCGAAAATAAGAGAGGGAAGTTCACTGAATATGGGACAGGAGGTGTCAAGTCCAACGTTGAAAACAGGCTTTGTAGGTGGAGCAGACTGCTCTGTTCTGATTCCCAACAGTCTGCAAAGGATTCTTGCACCCAGACCCAGACCCAGAACAGGGATTTCACCCAGAAACGGATTTACAGCCTCTGCGCAGACATGAGAATTGTGTTCTATGTCACCTGAGCTGATGATGATGGCAGCGGGCTTCAGTGCAGAAATACGTTCCGAGGAAACCTCGTCACCTCTGACTATCTGTACATCAGCATAAATCTGTGACAGAACAGTATAGAGCTTGTTCATATTGGAGTCGTAGTTGTCGATAAGCAGAATCATTATTATAACCTCCATAAATATTAAAAAAGACCCGGGTCTCGCATTTCGGGACGTCAGGTCGTATAAATCAAGAGTACTTCTTATATTATAGTTTATTCAGACTTTTTTGTCAAGTATAATGCGAAGCTTTTTGAAGTTGATAGTTGAGCTGAATATTAATTAGAAAAGAGCGGCTTTCACCGCTCTTTAATTTTACTTTTTAAACATGGAACGAATACCCTTGCCCAGCTGTATAAGCAGCATAGAGCCGATACTAAGACCGTGGGATACCGCTAGAAGTATACCTGTCATATCAGGGTCAACCTTGAAGAGACTGTGCAGTCCGGGAATGAGAAGTACGGCGTTTACAAAAATCATACCAACTAGGAATGCCAACAGACCGGCGGGATTGTTGAGCAGCTCCTTGGAGAATATTACAGGCTTGTCGGACTTGCAGTTGAAACCATGCCACAGACGTGACATGCAGAGTACTGCAAACGCCATTGTCATTGCAAGACCCGCAGAATTAAATCCGAACCAACCTATCATAAATGCTGCTGCTGTTGCCAGTGCAATGCATATACCTGAGAAAGCCATATCGCCCAGGAAAGATTTTGTAAGAATGGATTCGTTTGAGGGTCTGGGTCTGCGTTTCATAACCTCGTCGGAGTGAGGTTCTAGCCCCAGTGCGATTGCAGGAAGTGAGTCGGTAAGAAGGTTTATGAACAGCAGGTGGATTGCTGCAAAAGGTTGCGCCCAGCCTGCGATTGAGCAGAGCAGTACAACCAGAATAGCTGCCATATTACCTGAAAGTAAGAAGAGAATCGAACGTTTGATATTGTCGTAGATGTTTCTGCCGTTTTTGACAGCTTTGACGATAGTGGCAAAGTTGTCATCAGCCAGAACCATTGCCGCAGCGTCCTTGGAAACTTCCGTACCTGTAATACCCATTGCCACGCCTACGTCAGCCTGTTTCAAAGCCGGAGCGTCGTTTACACCGTCACCGGTCATGGCAACGATACAGTTTCTCTGCTGCCATGCCTTTACGATACGGATTTTGTGTTCGGGTGTTACACGGGCATAAACGGACTTATCCTTTACGAATTCAATCATATCCTCGTCGGAGATTGAATCAAGAACTGAACCTTCAACCGCTTCGTCTGCATGTTCAAGGATACCAATTTCCTTAGCAATAGCGGAAGCTGTGACAACGTGGTCACCGGTAATCATAACGGGCTTGATGCCTGCTTGACGGCACTCGGCAACAGCCTGCTTGGATTCGGGTCTTGGCGGGTCCATCATGGCAATGAGACCCATATATTCAAGGTCGTATTCATCGGAAAGTTGGATGGTTTCTCCTGAAAAATCCTTGCTTGCAAAGCAGAGAAGTCTGAGTCCCTGCTTGGAAAGCTCGGTAACTTGGTTTTTGATATTCTGCTTTTCATTCTCGGCAATGTTCATACGTTCACAGAGAACGTCGGCTGCACCTTTGGTAAACATAACTTTTTTACCGTCCATGAGATTAAGGGTTGACATAAGTTTTCTGTCGGAGTCAAAGGGTATTTCGCTCACACGAGTATAGCATGCACGTATTTCTGCATCGTCCATACCGACCTTATGAGCGAAGTTAATTAGAGCGATTTCGGTGGGGTCACCGATTTCTGTTCCGTCCTTTACGGAGGAATCGTTACAGAGGACGGATGCGATAATTAGTGCATTTTCCTCAGCCTGAGTGATATTCACATCCTCAGCTGCAATCATATGCTCTTGAGCAACCAGCTTGCGGACGGTCATCTTGTTCTGCGTGAGCGTCCCTGTCTTGTCAGAGCATATAACGGATACAGAGCCAAGACCTTCTACTGCTTGAAGCTTACGCATTACTGCGTTTTCCTTAGCCATCTTCTGTGTGCCTAAAGAAAGCACAATGGTAACAATGAAACTGAGTGCCTCGGGGATAGCGGCAACCGCAAGAGCAATGGCAAACATCAGTGCTCCCATAACGTTATCAAAATTTATAGATTCAACTCTTAGAAGCTGGAGACCGAATACTACGGCACAGATAATAAGAATGATGATGGAGAGTGTTTTGCCAAACTTGTCAAGTGTAACCTGGAGAGGCGTTTTGCGTTCCTGCGCACTCTGAATGAGAGCTGCAATCTTCCCAATCTCGGTGTTCATTCCGATGTCGGTTACAATGCACTTTCCTCTACCGTAGGTGACAAAGCTGCCTGAGTAAACCATGGTGCGGCGATCGCCAAGAGGTACCTCGTCCTTTATTTCATCCATGGACTTTTCGACATTTATGCTTTCACCTGTAAGAGCGCTTTCATTGGTCTGAACGGATGCACATTCAATGAGTCGTCCGTCAGCGGAAATACAATCGCCTGCCTCCAACAAAAGAATGTCACCGATAACGATTTCGTCTGAGGGGATGAGAACGCTCTGACCTTCACGCATAACCTTAGCACTTGGCGCAGAGAGCTTTTTCAGGTTGTCAAGAGATTTTTCAGCTTTGAGAGTCTGGACTGTACCCAGGATAGCGTTCATGGAGATAACAACGAGAATTACGATTGTACTCTCAATGTCACCTGTGATTGCAGAAATAATAGCTGCAATAATGAGAATGATTACCAGAAAATCTTTGAATTGTTCAAAGAAGATAACAACGGCAGATTTTTTCTTTTTCTCTGACAACTTATTTTTACCGTATTTTCGGCGATTTTCAAGTACCTGTTCCTCGCTTAGTCCCTTTTCGCCGGAGCAGAACTCGTAAAAAAGTTCATCTGGGGTCTGGGTGTACCTTTTCTGTTCCATTATAAATTCCTCCTAATTTTTCAGAGAATAGTCGGAATGCTAAAAACGGCGAGACTTTTATGAAATCATACACTTATCCCGTATGTGATTTCATAAAAGTCTCGCCGTTTACATATGAAGCGGGTCTATTGACCGTACTGACGCCGCATAAACAGACTTAATCTGCCAGCTACTCTCTTTTACGTGTAAATATTATACTATATTGTCAAACTCTTGTCAATATATATTTTTAACAAATTTATTCCGTAGAGCCGTCGCCGTTTGCAGTATCGGGCATAGGTGCAGTGGAGGGAACCTGGGTGTTCGCAGGCGCATCGGTTATCGAAGGAACAACAGTTGTTACTGTAGGTGAAACGGTTTCCGTTTCGGTGAAAATACTTGTCACTACAGGCTGTGTAGGCACAGGAATTGTACGTGTGTATACAGGGGATGTTACCATAGGACGGGCTGTGAATACAGGTTTCTGTTGCGTAAAGCTCGGCTCTGCGTCTGTTATGGATTCAGAGGTAATACGGCTGCGGTCGGTGGTGAGACGGGTATTGGAGAAAGTTGTGACTTCAGTTACAGTGGTTGTAGTTGTGACACCTTCCTCGGAAACGGTTGTGACGGCAGCAATGAGTTTTTCGTTGATTCGGTTGGACGGATTTTCCATATTTATAGGATAGAACATGAGAAAAACCAGTAAAATAGCGGCAAGAACTACTATACAGCCACAGAAAAGCATTGTTACTTTGGTTGATGAGGTTAAAACTCTGTTCCTCTTTTTCATAGATATAATCTCCCTTTATATATTTTCCAGACTACATTCATTTTAGTACATTTTTGTTTTTATGTCAATCATTTTCTCAAAAAAAGAAAACCATAGAAAAAAATCGTTACTTAGACTGCACTTTCACAAATCTCAATATAAAAAATATCTATTCTGCACAAAATGATAATTGCGTCTTGCAATCAAAGGGAAAATGTGATATAATTAAAAAGATGCAGATGTACCCAAGTGGCTGAAGGGTCCGCACTCGAAATGCGGTAGGGCAGGAAACTGTCGCGAGAGTTCAAATCTCTCCATCTGCGCCATAATAGGGACATAAAAAAGATATGTTCCGCAGAAACCCCGATTTTATCGGGGTTTTTTGCTAC
>CAZQMA010000055.1:0-10493 GCA_964594275.1 uncultured Ruminococcus sp.
CCCCGATGGCCCACCATTCTTGCCCTTCCTGCTTATGCTGGAAGGGCTTTTTCTTTTAATATAGTACCTGACGATACACAGTGATGAAGAGGATGATAATAACTGCAAGCAAAACAAGACAGATATAAGCTACATTTTGTTTTTTGTTGCTATTTCAGTTCTTATGTGGTATAATATAAGAAGGTGCGAAGCTCTCTCTAACCTTTTTGCAGATCCCCATAGCCCACAGGGATAGCACGTACCACAGCGCGGAAAAGGGCAGAGAAATCTGTCCCATAAAATTAAGTGGCACAGCGGAATAGTCCCATACGCCCATGGATAAAACGATATTCACCACATATCCTGTTATCATTTCAAACGTGGTTATCATCAATGCGCCATAGAGTGCTTTAACCCAGACAGGGATATTAAGTGTGGAAATTACGTACAGACCACAGCCTGAAATTCCGCCGAGTATGGTCATTGTCCAGTGCGTGAAACCCCTAAAGCAGATTTCAAGAAGGCTGTATATCAGTCCTGCAAGCAGGAATATAAAGATAAGCTCATATAAATAGATTCTGTTTTTCATTTTTTCCTCCGCTGTTAAATCTGGTAATATTATAATTATTATAAGATTCCTGCTGATTTATTCAGAGGGATGAAAGGAAGTTTTTTATGCGCAGAAGCGGTATTTTAATGCATATTTCAAGTTTGCCCTCCGACTACGGTATTGGCAAAATAGGAAAGGAAGCCTATAAATTCGCAGACTTTCTCAGTAAAAGCGGTGTTTCCGTGTGGCAACTGTTGCCTCTCTCTCCCACAAGCTACGGCGATTCACCCTACCAGTCATTTTCCGTACACGCAGGTAACCCATACTTCATAGATTTTGAAACTCTTGAGGAAGAGGGTCTGCTCCGTGCAGATGAGTATAAAACTGTAAACTGGGGCAGTAATCCTGTAAAGGTGGATTACGCCCTTATATATGAAAATATTTTCCCTGTCCTACGTAAGGCTTTTGAACGCTTTGACTGTGAAAATAAGGCATATAAGGATTTCTGTAAGGAGAACGAGGAATGGTTGCCTGTCTATGCTCTATTTATGGCATTGAAAGAAGCTCACGGCGGCAGACCATGGCAGGAATGGGAAAAGCCTCTTGCTATGTTTGAAGAAACAGCGGTGGCAGAGGCAGCAGAAAAGTATAAAACTGATGCTGAATTCTACAGTGTTATGCAGTACTGGTTCTACAGCCAGTGGAGTGCGCTTAAAGCCTACTGCAATAAAAATGGTATATCTATAGTGGGCGATATTCCCATATATGTGGCATACGATAGTGCTGAGGTTTGGCAGTATCCGGAGCTTTTTTGCCTTGATGAAGAGAAACTTCCCACTGATGTAGCCGGCTGTCCTCCTGATTTCTTCTCCCCCACAGGTCAGCTCTGGGGCAACCCTCTCTACAACTGGGCTTATCACAAGAAAACAGGGTATGCATGGTGGATTAAGCGTCTGGCTACCGCAATGAAGCTCTACGATACCGTTAGAATCGACCACTTCCGGGGCTTTGAGAGCTACTATGCCATCCCTTATGGGAACAAAACCGCCGAAATCGGTGAATGGCGCAAGGGTCCAAATACTGACCTCTTTGAAAAGGCTGAAAAGGCTCTGGGAAAAATGTCGATTATTGCTGAGGATCTGGGCTTTATCACTGACGAGGTACGTGAAATGCTTGAAAAATGCGGCTATCCCGGAATGAAGGTACTCCAGTTTGCATTTGACAGCGGCTCTGCTTGCAGTGACTTGCCCCATAACTATACTACAAGTAGCTGTATTGTTTACACAGGTACTCACGATAACATGACTCTAACAGGCTGGACTGAATCTTTAAGTCCAAAGTCTGTAGTTTTTGCAAAACGTTATCTTCGTGTAAAGGACAGAAAGGATCTGCCTGATGCAATTATCAGAGCGGCATGGAGTAGCACAGCGGAGCTTGCTGTTGCACAGATGCAGGATTTTCTGGGTGTAGGTGCGGATGCCCGTATGAATACTCCCGCCACACCCTCAGGCAACTGGCAGTTCCGTGCACAAAAAAATGCATTCACTCCTAAGCTTGCAAGGAAGATTAAGGGACTTTGTGAGCTGTATTATAGATAAGCCTGAATGTGCTTTCAACACGCCTAAGTTGAAATGTTGAAAGTTTAAGTTGAAAATTGTTTAAAGTAAAGGACGGACATTATGACTAAGGCAATTGTATTTGACATGGACGGTGTTATATTCGATACAGAGCGCATATGTGACATGGTCTGGATGGAACTTTCTCGTGAAATAGGCTTTAAAAATGGCGAAATTGCGCTAAAAAACTGTGTAGGTATGAATCGACAGGGTGAGCGTGAGTACTTTGCCGCAAACCATCCCGATGTAGATTTTGAGTGGTTTGCAGCAGAGCTTTCCGCACGTATGCTTAGGTACCTTGATGAAAACGGTATGCCCGTAAAGAAGGGTGCTAGGGAACTTTTAACATGGCTCCACACTAATATGTGGAAAGTTGGTCTTGCCACTTCAACAAGACGTACTTCTGTTATGCATCATCTGGAGAGTGCACAGCTTACTGATATGTTTGACGAAATAGTCACAGGCGACACTGTAACTTATGGCAAGCCTCATCCTGAAATCTATCTTACAGCCTGCAAGAGACTGGGTGTACGTCCCCATGAAACTTATGCCGTTGAAGATTCCCGCAATGGTCTTAGAAGTGCGTGTGATGCAGGTATGATGGCAATTCTCGTTCCTGATACTACTGTTCCCACCGAGGAGATGCTCTCTGCCGCTTATAGAATTGAAGATGATTTGCTGATGGTGAGGGACTTTCTTGAATCCCAAACCGGGAATAAATAAAAGGGACAGAAGCTTTGACGCTCCCATCCCTTGACAAACCGTTTATCCGTATATGTAAAGTATGCTATCTGCAATAATTATACACCAATTCAGTACAATTGTCAAACAAATCATCAGAGGCGTAAAAAATCGGTAAACCCAAATAAATTCCAGAAAAAGCCTTGCAATTTCCTGCGAGGTCTGTTATAATGTAAAGTGGCAGAGAAATTTATGCCGAAAAACGAAAATACATGAATGAAAAGAGGAACAAACATGCCTGCTAATGTAATAGTCGGATCTCAGTGGGGCGATGAGGGTAAGGGTAAAATCATCGACATCATGGCTTCCCGTGCGGATGTTGTTGTACGTTCAACAGGAGGCAACAATGCCGGTCATACTGTAGTAAATAATGGTGAGGTTTATAAGCTTCATCTTATTCCGTCTGGTATTCTCTATCCAAATACACTGTGCCTTATCGGTGCCGGCGTTGTGCTGGACCCTAAGGACTTCATCTCCGAACTGGATTCACTGGAAAGCCGCGGTATTTCCACTGCTAACCTGAAAATTGACCCTCGTGCACACGTTGTTATGCCTTGGCATATCGCCCTGGACGGTCTTTCTGAGCAGTTCAGAGGCAACTCCGATATTGGTACAACCAAGCGCGGCATTGGTCCCACATATATGGATAAGTATGAGCGTTGCGGTCTTCGTATGTGCGATCTTATCAAGCCTGAAATTTTCACAGAAAAGGCTAAGGCTACAGGTGCTCTCAAGAACGCTATTATAACTAAGGTATATGGTGGCGAGGGCTTTGACCTGGATGCTGTTATTGCTGAATATATCGAATACGGCAAGAGACTTGCACCCTATATTGCAGATGTTTCTGTTCTTACCTATGAGGCTAACAAGGCCGGCAAGAACATCATGTTCGAGGGCGCACAGGCTACTCTTCTGGACATCGACTATGGTACCTATCCTTATGTTACATCTTCACATCCCGTATCAAGCGGTATGTGTGCAGGTGTTGGTGTAGGTCCTAAGATGGTACAGAATATTATCGGTGTAGCTAAGGCCTATACAACAAGAGTAGGCAAAGGTCCTTTCCCCACAGAGCTTGACGATGAAACCGGCGATATGATTCGTAACAAGGGCGGAGAGTTTGGTACAACCACAGGCAGACCCAGAAGAACAGGCTGGTTTGATGCTGTAATTGTACGTCACTCTGTAAGAGTAAATGGTCTTGACGGTCTGGCTATCAACAAGCTTGATACACTTTCAGGTATTCCTGTACTGAAGATGTGTGTTGGCTATGAAAAGCCTGATGGTACAATTCTGAAGGATTTCCCTGCATCTCTGGAAGAACTGTCCGACTGCAAGCCTGTATACGAGGAATTTGAGGGCTTTACCGAGGACATCAGCGGTCTGACTGAATACGACCAGCTTCCTGAGAACTGCAAGAAGTACATTGCAAGACTGGAAGAGGTTTGTGAGTGTCGTGTTGCAATGGTAGGTAATGGCCCTGACAGAACTCAGATTCTGGAGAGATAAGTAAAAGAGTAATATAAACACTAAAAGCCCGAGGCACTTCGCTTCGGGCTTTTAGTTCTTTAAATTACAGCTTAGTTCTCCTCTTGAGCCTTTTCAAGCTCGTCAAGAGCATTTTCAATGTCTGCCTGTTCCTGCTCGTCGTCCTCATCCTCCAGAGAAACGACGGCGGCTGTTTCTTTTTTGTGGATGCGGTCATTTATTCTGTCCATGATTGAACCGATTCCACTTTGCAGGGAACTTCGTACCTTTGAAACTGCCGCACTGGTCTTTTCACCTACACCCGGAAACATGGGCGGACGGTTGTCCTTGGGTACCTCCTCTTCCGCAGCTGCCGCTGCTGTTTTTTCGCGAAGAACAGTGTAGATAATCGACATAAGCGGCACACCGATAATCATGCCCATAATGTCGAAAAGTCCGCCGCCAACTGTTACAGCAAAGAGAATCCATATAGCAGGCAAACCAACAGAACTTCCGACCACTCTCGGGTAAATCAGATTACTTTCAATCTGCTGGAGAATAATAACGAAAATTATAAACCAAATTGAACGCCAGGGGTCAATCATAAGGTAGATAACAGCACCGGGCACTGTACCGATAATGGGACCGATGATAGGTATGATATTGGTAACACCGATAATAACGCTTATCATAACTGCATAGGGGAAGCCCAGAATTGTCATGCCGATAAAGCACAGTAGACCCATAATCAGAGCCTCAATAAGCTGACCTGAAACGAAGTTTGAGAAGGTATTGAAGCAGAGATTGGTCATATGGGAGATACGGTTGTAGGTTACAGGCTGGAAGAATGTTTTGACGATTCTCTTAGCCTGACGCTTGAGCTTTGCTCTGCCTGCCAGCATGTAAACAGAGAAGGCGATACCGAAAACAATATCGGACATAATGCCTGCAACATTACTTGCCCAACCGCCAACCGTTTCGATAAGGTTTGGAATCTGGTCGGGGAGAGCCGATACAACGCCTGAGAGCTGGTCGAAGATAGCATTGGCGTTTTTGCTAAGCTCATCCATTATGTCGAAGCCGCTTCCGTTGCTGAGTAGAGCCATTGTTTTTGTAAGCCACAGTTGTATGTTGAAGAGATAGGACGAGAACTTGTCAGCAAATTCCTCAATACTGGAGATAAACGATGGTACAACGATGCAGACTATTCCTATTACTATTCCGAAGAAAAGCAGGTAGGAGAGGAGCACTGCTATGCCGTTGCAGGGAAACCGCCTTCCTTTGGTGGCTTTTTCAAGAATATGCGTAAGCTTCACCGTGGGACCGTATAGTATAAAGGTCAGCGCAATGCCAATAAATACAGGACGCAGAATGGACAGCAGACTGCCTATCCAGCCTATAATATTTTCCACGCGCATCAGCACAAAGGCAAGAATGATAAGCACCGCACCGCTGAAAATCAGGGTCATAGCAAGGGTTTTGTTTATGCTGTTATTTCGTTTTGCCATTTGGAAATCCTTTCAATAAAATTTATCCGGAAGTTCAACTTAAAAATTCCTTTGCTATATCAACGGACTGCTTTGCGTCCTTAGCATAGCGGTCAGCGTGAATCTGCTTTGCATACTCAGGAGTGAGTACTGCGCCGCCAACCATGGTTTTACACTCAGGGTACTGTTCGTTCAGGAGAGCAATGGTGTCCTTCATAGCGTCAAGGGTAGTTGTCATAAGAGCCGACAGACCCACAAGCTTTGCTTTATGCTTTACAGCCGCTTCAAGTACAGCCTCTGGTGGAACGTCCTTTCCAAGGTCGATAACGGTATAGCCGTAGTTTTCAAGGAGTACCTTTACTATATTCTTGCCGATGTCGTGAACGTCGCCCTTTACCGTTGCAATAACGATTTTACCCTTTGAGATGGTTTCACCCTTTGATGCGGCAAGTTTTTCCTTGATAACGCCGAAAGCGGTCTGAGCTGCACCTGCTGTGAGTATAAGCTGAGGGAGGAAGATTTTGCCTGCTTCAAATTCCGTGCCTGCCTTGTCAAGGGCAGGAATGAGCATTTCATTTACAACAGTCATGGGATCAAGCTCCAGGAGCAGGTTTTCGGTAATTCTGCCACATTCCTCGGATAAACCGTGGGAGAGGGCATAGTCTAAATCATTTGTCTTGACTTCAGGGGCATGTGAAGCCGCCTTAGGAGCAGTATCACCGCTGTACCATTCGATAAAGGAGACAGAGTTCTTGTCGATGCATTTAAGCACCTTGTAAGCTCTCACTGCTTCTGCCATGGATTTTATATTGGGGTTGAGAATAGGCAGGTCAAGACCTTTTTCGAGAGCAAGGGTGAGAAAAGTTCTGTTCACCGCTTCACGGTTCGGCAGACCAAAAGATATGTTTGATACGCCAAGAACGGTTTTAAGTCCCAGTTCGTTCTTAACTCGGTTTAGGGCGTCAAGAGTTGTTACTGCACCTGACTGCTCAGCGGAAACGGTTAGGGTGAGACAGTCAATGTAAACATCTTGCTTAGGGATGCCGTAATTCAGGGCAGCGGCAAGTATTTTCTTTGCAATGGCAAATCTTCCTTCCGCAGTATCGGGTATTCCATTTTCGTCAAGAGTAAGACCAACAACTGCCGCACCGTACTTCTTACAGATGGGTAGAATTGCTTCAAGTGACGCACTTTCGCCGTTTACGGAGTTTACAACAGCCTTGCCGTTATAAACCCTGAGTGCCGCTTCCAGAACCTCGGGCTTTGTTGAATCGAGCTGAAGAGGAACGTCAGTTACAGATTGTACAGCCTTTACCGTGCGCACCATCATTTCCTTTTCGTCAATACCGGGCATACCCACGTTTACATCCAGAATATCCGCACCTGCGTCGGTCTGTTCGGCAGCCTGGGAGAGGATATAGGAGATATCGTTATCTTTCAGAGCTTGTTGAAAACGCTTTTTGCCCGTGGGATTGATACGTTCGCCTATCATGCGAGGTTCGTCTATGGTTACAACCTGTGAGGCAGAGCAGACTGCCGCAGGGATGTTCTTTATTGCTGTTTCAGGGAAGGTTGCACTGTCAAGAGCACTATAAGCCGCCATCAGATGTTCAGGTGTAGTGCCGCAGCAACCACCGAAAACACGTACTCCCAACTCTGCCATTTTTGAGAGAGCCTCCGCAAAATCTTCCGGTTCAACTGAGAATTCGCCTGTTACAGGGTCGGGGAGACCGGCGTTTGGCTTGACTATCACGGGAAGATTGGTCCACTTACATATTTCTTCAGCAATGGGATAGATTTCCTTTGGACCCAAGGAGCAGTTGATACCGATAGCATCTGCCCCCAGACCTTCAAGAGTCAGTGCCATAGCCGCAGCACTGCATCCTGTAAAGGTTCTGCCTCTCTCTTCAAATGACATTGTAACAAGCACGGGCTTTGAACTATTTTCTTTAGCCGCAAGAAGTGCTGCTTTTGCTTCATAAAGGTCGGTCATGGTTTCAATGAGAATAACGTCGGCATCTTTGCCGGCAAGTACCATCTGACGGAAAATATCATATGCCTCTTCAAATTTAAGGGTACCCAGAGGCTCTAGAAGCTGACCTATGGGACCTATATCAAGGGCGACAAGAGCAGAAGTACCCTCTGCCGCCTTTTTTGCATTATCTATGCCTGAACGGATAAGCTCTATGGAGGTATATCCTGTCTTTGCCATTTTAAGGCAGTTTGCGCCGAAAGTATTTGCACAGATAATATCGGCACCGGCCTGTGCATAGGCACGGTTTACTGCTATAATCCTTTCAGGCTCCGTAATATTGCATACCTCAGGGATTGCACCCGCTGGTAGACCGCCTTTTTGTAGCATAGTACCTGTACCGCCGTCAAGGCGTATATATTTTTTCTTGTTTAAAAGCTCTTTAAGCATCTCAGCAATGCACTCCGTTCTGTCTGAAATTACATTTATTCTTCATGGTGCAGAATTCACAGTCCATCCTTTTATGTGGAACAGGACTTTCGGAAATTCCTATAATCGCTGTAACCGATTTTCTGGGTATGAGCAGGCATGAATCTGTCACTGTAACGCCAATGCGCTTCTGCACAGAGAGCACCTCGGCTATTTTTTTCTGGGTATCAATGGAAAAGTCACCGTATCCCGGACTGTAACGCCAGGTCATATAGAAGCCTTGAAATTTTTCACGTATCTCCGTTTCAGCCATGGCGCAGACTTGTTCAGCCGCTGCACTGCCCAGTGCGTCCAGGATAAGGGCATCAGTCATATTCCGTGCCTCTGCACGGACAATAAGCATATCTGTTTCAGCTGAGGCAGTTGCTGCCATAAATACAGCCTTATCGCAGCCATTAAGATGCTCTGCAATGGAATCGCCCATAAGCTTTATTCCGCCTGCTTCCAGAGAGCCGCCTATGCGTTCTATGTCAAAGCTTCGCCATGTAAAGGCAGGATGAGCAGACTTTATTAGGGTTGCTTCCAGAGCGTCAATTCGTCTCAGAAAGGCTTCATCGGGAATAGTACCTTTAAAGCCCATGTAGCGGAGCACCTCATCACGGTTTATGGGTGTGAGACTCAGCATCAGTTCTTGTCACCTGTCTTTATAATGCCCGATACAGCTTCGGTGATTCTTCGTGCAACGTAAGGGTTATTCATGGTGTAGAGGTGGATACCGTCAACACCCTCAGCCAACAAGTCAACAATCTGGTCGATAGCGTAGGCAATGCCTGCGTCACGGAGAGCCTCGGGGTTGTTCTCGTACTTCTGGATAATACGTGTAAACTTTCTGGGCAGACTTGCACCGCACATGGAAACCATACGCTCAATCTGTTTGCGGTTTGTTACAGGCATGATACCTGCTTCAATGGGGATATTTACGCCTGCACGATCTGCTCTCCAACGGAAGTTGTAGAAGGCTTCGTTGTCGAAGAAAAGTTGTGATATAAGATGTGATGCGCCTGCTTCCTGCTTTTTCAACAGGAATTCGATATCGGTGTCGATATTGGGGGATTCGGTGTGACCCTCTGGGTAACACGCCGCAGCGATGTCAAAACCGCCTCTTGCGTTTATATATTCAATAAGGTCACTTGCGTGCATAAAGTCGGATGCACGTTCCAGGTCGGGAACAAGGTCGCCACGGAGAGCAAGAACATTTTCAATTCCGTTAGCCTGAAGCTCGGAGAGAATATAGTCAATTTTAGCCTTTGTATTGTGGATACAGGGGAGATGTGCCATAGGTGTGATACCGTGCTTTTCCTTGAGACGCTTAGCTACAGCAATGGTATTTTCACCGTTACCGCTTCCTCCTGCACCCAGGGTAATACTTACAAAGTCGGGATGAAGTTCTTCAATGGCTTCCAATGTCTCATAGATTGATTCGATGGGACTTGTCTTTTTAGGTGGAAATACTTCAAATGAAAAAACTGTTTTTTTATCAAAAATGTCTGCCACTTTCATCTATTTAATCTCCTATTCTCCAGTCAATTTCGGATAAACCTCTTGACCGTAAAAAATTATTTGTTTGTGAAAAATGCCTGCACCCGAAGAAGCCGTTGTAAGCGGATAATGGACTTGGATGAGCGGCTGTCAACACTAAGTGTTGAGGTGCTGTTATAAGCTGCTGCTTTGATTTTGCAAAAGCTCCCCACAAGAGGAACACTATTGGGTCGGGACGGGCGTTTAGGGTTTCTATAATGCGGTCGGTGAGAATTTCCCAGCCTTTGTTACGGTGAGAGCCTGCACAGCCGGCCTGAACGGTGAGTACAGCGTTGAGGAGAAGTACCCCCGACTCTGCCCACGAGGTAAGCTCGCCGTGTTTTCCCAGGTTGTCAATGCCTGTATCCGACTTTATTTCCTTGAAAATATTCACAAGAGAGGGTGGCGGTGTTACGCCTTTTTTAACGGAAAAGCAGAGTCCGTGTGCCTGATTTGGACCATGGTAGGGGTCCTGACCGATGATAACGGCACGGACGTTTTCATAGGGTGTGAGCTTCATTGCTGTGAACAGATCGTACATTCCGGGGTAGATAGTTTTTGTTCTGTACTCATTTATAAGGAACTGTCTAAGGTTCTGATAGTAGGGCTTGTCGAATTCACCCTTTAAAACCTTGTCCCAGCTGTTGCCGAAATTTACCACTCTTCTTCCTCCT
>CAZQMA010000056.1:0-10235 GCA_964594275.1 uncultured Ruminococcus sp.
CACACATATTCCCACGGGAGTGGTGGTTGAGTGTCAGGACGAGCGAAGCCAGTTCAAGAATAAGGAGAGGGCAATGCTCATTCTCCGTTCAAGGCTCTACGAAGCAAAGCTTCAGGAACAGAACGACAAAATTGCGTCGGAGCGACGTACACAGGTTGGTACGGGCGACCGCTCCGAGCGTATCAGAACCTACAATTATCCCCAGGGCAGAATGACCGACCACCGTATCGGTCTTACTATCTACCGCCTGGAGGATTTGCTTAACGGAAATTTAGACGAGGTGTTTGATGCACTTGCCACCGCCGACGAGCTGGCAAGACTTGCAGGCGAACAGGATGAGGCGTGATAAGAAGATGAAAACAATACTGCTTTCCGCAGACACAGAGGGAATACTAAAAGCCGCTGCTCTGCTGCAAAATGGTGAGCTTGTGGGAATGCCCACGGAAACTGTATACGGTCTTGCGGCTGACGCCTGTAACGAAAAGGCGATAGCGGGGGTCTTTGCCGCAAAGGGCAGACCCGCAGATAATCCACTCATAGTTCATATTGCGGATATGGATATGCTGCCTTGTCTTGCAGATAATATACCTGACCTTGCCTATGTTCTGGCACAGCGTTTCTGGCCGGGGCCTCTCACCATGATTTTTGACAAAAAGCCCTGTATCCCTCTGATTACCTCAGGCGGACTTTCAACCGTTGGCATACGTATGCCCGGGCATACTGCGGCGCTTGACCTGATACGTGCGTCAAAGCTTCCCCTTGCCGCACCCTCGGGCAATATCTCAGGCTATCCAAGTCCAACCAAGGCGGAACATATGATGCGTGACATGGACGGCAGAATCCCCGCTGTAATTGATGGCGGCGAATGTACCGTGGGCGTTGAATCAACGGTTATTGCCTTTGAAAATGACCACACTGTACGTATACTGAGACCGGGCGGCGTTACACGAGAAATGCTTCTGGAATGTGGCTGTGAGGTTATAGTTGACCCCGCCATACTCAGCGATATAGCCGAGGGCGAAGAAGCACGCTCACCGGGCATGAAATACAAGCACTATTCCCCGTCGGCAAGAGTTCTCCTTATTGAGGGAGAGTTTGAACCTTTCTGCCGCTATGTTGAGGAAAAGGCAGGGGAAAACTCCTGCGCTCTGGTTTTTGAGGGCGAGGAGGAGAGCTGTCCCATTAAAGCCCTGTCCTATGGCTCAGGGGACGAGGAGCAGGCTCATATGCTTTTCAGTCGTCTCCGTGAGATGGACGAAACAGGGATTGACGAGGTTTATGTGCGTGCACCACGTACAGATGGCGTAGGACTTGCGGTATACAACCGTCTTATCCGTGCCGCAGGATTTGAGGTGGTGCAGGTATGAACAGTCTTGAACATGTAATGGTGGTCGGACTCACAGGACAGACGGGAGCAGGCAAGAGTACTGTTTCAGGGGTTTTCAGGGAATATGGCTTTGCCGTTATTGACGCTGACATTATTTCACGGGAGGTCGTGGGAAAGGGAAGTGCCTGTCTCAGTGAGATAGAGGACTGCTTCCATGAGGGCGTTATCACGCCTGACGGCACTCTTGACAGAAAGGCTCTGGGAGCGATAGTTTTCAGCGATGCAAAGAAGCTTGAGCTTCTTAATTCCATCATGTACCCATACATTGTTGGCAGAATACTCCAGGAGATTCACCGTCTTGCGGATATGGGCAGGACTATGATTCTCCTTGACGCACCAACGCTCTTTGAGAGCCGTGCCGATGACTTCTGCGACCTTATTATTTCGGTGGTAGCAAAAGAGCCGCTGCGCCTTGAACGTATCATGAAACGTGACGGTCTTACAGAGGAGCAGGCTCAGCACCGTATCGACTCACAGCTTCCCGAGTGGTTTTTTAAAGGACATTCCGATTTTATCATAAAGAACAATAAGGGTCTGGACAATCTGGACGCAGTTTCCCGTGAGGTAGCGGAGAAGCTGGCTCAGTATTCAGGCGAAAAATTCTAAGAAAGAGGTAGATAACAAATGGCTGAAAAGACAGTTTCAAAGGATTTGAAGGAGGAGCTTTTCGCAAAGAGAAAGCACGCCGCTTACCGCATTTCCGCAGAAGAGAAGGCTCTGAGCGATAAGTTTGCCGCAGAGTATACAGCATTTCTGAATGCGTCGAAAACCGAGCGTGAAGCCTGTGCAAACGCTGTTGAGATTCTCCGTGAAAACGGCTTTGTACCCTTTACACCGGGAATGGAGCTTCAGGCAGGAGACAAGATTTACCGTGTAAACCGTGGCAAGGCGGTAATTGCGGCTGTTATCGGTACAGCACCTATAACCGAGGGTGTACGTATCTGTGCGGCGCATATCGACTCACCACGTCTTGACCTAAAACAGAACCCGCTCTATGAGTCAAATGAGCTGGCTCTCTTTAAAACCCACTACTACGGCGGTATCAAGAAGTACCAGTGGGGTGCGATTCCACTGTCGCTTCACGGCGTGGTTATAAAGGGTGACGGCACATCTGTTACCGTAAATATCGGCGAGGACGCAGGCGACCCCGTTTTCTGTGTAACCGACCTTCTGCCCCATCTTGCAACCGAGCAGATGAAGCGTCCCGCAGTCTCTCTTATAACAGGCGAGGAACTTAACATTCTGGTAGGCTCACTGCCTTTCAATAATGACGAGGAGAGCGAAGCGGTAAAGCTCAACATTCTCAGCATCCTGAATAATAAGTACGGCATTAAGGAAGCTGACTTCCTTTCGGCAGAACTCGAGGCTGTACCTGCGTTCAAAGCGTCCGATGTTGGCTTCGACAGAAGCATGATAGGCGGCTACGGTCATGACGACAGAGTTTGTGCTTATCCTGCACTTCGTGCTTTGGTTGACTGTGAAGCACCCGTCCACACCGCTGTAACCATCCTCACCGACAAGGAAGAGACAGGCAGTGACGGCAATACAGGTCTTTGTTCGTCCTATCTCCCTTACTTCATCGACGACCTTGCTGACTGTTTCGGCGCAAAGGGCAGACACGTGCTTTCAGCTTCTAAGTGCCTTTCCGCAGACGTAAATGCAGCCTTTGACCCCACTTTCCCCGACGTTACCGAGCCTATGAACAGTGCCTACCTTAACAAGGGCGTGTGCGTGACAAAGTTTACAGGCTCTCGTGGCAAGTCCGGCACATCAGACGCTTCAGCTGAATTTACAGGCTGGGTAAGGAGATTGCTTGACGAAAAAAATGTGGTATGGCAGACGGGCGAGCTTGGCAAGGTTGACGCAGGCGGCGGCGGTACTGTTGCGGCGTATATTGCAAATCTGGACGTTGACACCATCGACGTAGGCGTACCTGTTCTCTGTATGCATGCACCCTTTGAAATCGTCTCAAAGCTTGACGTATATATGACCTACCGTGCATTCAGTGCGTTTGTGGAATAAAGGAGCAGATACAATGACACAGGAAAAAAAGGAAATCAACCGTTGGCTTTCATTTATCATTGATGGCGTGCTCTCGGGCTTCACCCTGGGAGTAGGCGGCATGGTTAGCTTTTCCAGCGATAACCGATATATGGGTGCGTTTCTCTTTGCATTGGGACTTTTCACAATTGTCCAGTTCAGATACGGACTCTACACAGGCAAGGTGGGCTATATAGTAAACCGTGAGCCTGCCTACATACTTGAAGTGCTTATAACCCTCGTCTCCAACGGTCTGGGAACTCTTATCTCTGCGCTTCTCCTGAGACAGACCCGCTTCTTCACCTCGGTTGTTTCGGGGCTTGACCTTACAATTGAAGAGAGAGCGATGGCATCGGTTGACGGCAAGATTCACGATAGTCCCTTGAGCATCTTTATTCTGGCAGTATACTGCGGAATGCTCATGTTCACAGCGGTAGAAATCAACCGTCAGTGCAGAGCCAAGGGTAATTTTATAGGTGCACTTTTCGGCGTGGTTGTACCTGTAATGGTATTCATTGTCTGCGGCTTCAACCACTGCATTGCGGATATGTTCTACTATTTCTTTGCAGGCTGTCCCGATGTACCCGCAGCTTTGCTCTACTTTGCTCTGGCTATTACAGGCAACGCAGTAGGCGGAATGCTGATACCTGCCATGAAGAAGCTGTCGAATGCTCCCCTTGACAACTGACTTTGAAAAATCGACAATTTTGATAATTTACAGTGTGCCTTAGGCGCACAAGCAGGGCGACCGAAAGGTCGCCCTTTTTGCTTAAAATGATTGAATGTGCAATAAAATATGCACAAAATGCAATTGACAATTGATAAAAAAATAGATATAATATAAAAAGAAAGATAATCCCGAAATACGGGAAAAAGTTATGCAACTTTAGGGAGAGAGGTTATACCTATGAGAAAGCTTAATCTGAAAAAACTGCTTGCCGGTGCGCTTTCGGTATGCACGCTGGGAAGTATGTTTACGGCGATTCCGTCTGAAACGGTTTCTGCGGCAGACTATTCCATGAACTCAGGCAATATCAATGTTGAATACCTTGACAGAGGCATTTCCGCTGTGAACACAGGAAGCGGTATGCTTGTAAGCTGGCGATTTAACGCTGACGACCCTGACGACGCCACATTCGTGCTTTATAGAGACGGAAGCGAAATCTACCGCAGTACCGATGGCATGGCTACCTGCTACCTGGACGAGGGCGGCTCTGCAAGCTCCAAATACCGTGTTGACACTCTGTCAGCGTCAGGTGCAGTACTTTCATCTGAAACTTGCAGTATTGTCGCAGGCTCCGACCACTTTGACGTGAAGCTTGACCGTCCGAGCAGTATCTATACCCCCAACGACTGCTCAGTGGGCGATGTTGACGGCGATGGCGTTTACGAAATCTTCGTAAAGTGGGATCCAAACACTTCCAAGGACAACTCCCAGAAGGGCAAGACCGACCCATGCATCATCGACTGCTACAAGCTTGACGGTACCCGCCTCTGGCGAATCGACCTGGGCTATAATATCCGCTCAGGTGCACATTATACACAGTTCTTCGTTGCCGACTTCGACCTGGACGGCAAGGCTGAAATGACCTGTAAAACAGGCGATGGCTCTAAGGACGGTCTGGGCAATGTTATAGGTGACGGCTCCAAAAATTACCGTGACGGTAACGGTCTTATCTACTCAGGTCCCGAGTACTACACCCTCTTCGATGGTGAGACAGGTGCGGCTCTCGATACAATCGACTATAAGCCCGGCAGAGGCGACCCTACCAAGTGGGGTAAATCAAGCGATAAGTACAACCGTGTTGAGCGTTACTGGGGCGTTGTGGCATACCTTGACGGCGTAACTCCCTGCGTTGTAACGGGACGAGGCTACTACGGCAGAATGACCGCTACAGCGTATACAGTAAAGGATGATAAGCTTGTAGAGCTGTGGGCGTTTGACACAGGAACAAGCTCCAGTACCCCGGGCTACGGCGACGGCAACCATAACTCCATGGCGGCAGACGTTGACGGTGACGGAAAGCAGGAAGTAATCACCGGTGCAACCTGTATCGACCATGACGGTTCGCTGAAGTGGTGCATCAATACAGGTCACGGCGACGCTTTGCACGTAGGCGACCTTGACCCCTCAAATGACGGCATTGAAATCTTCACCTGCCACGAGGACAGCCCCTACGGCGTTTCTCTCATTGACGGTGACACGGGCAAGCAGATTTTCCGTAAAACCGCTGACGGCGATACAGGAAGATGCTGTGCTGATAATGTATGGTCAGGCAACGACGGTGCGGAGTACTGGTATAATACCACCACTCTTGACAGTCAGGGCAATACCCTTTCATGCCGCAGACCTGCCATCAACTTCCTGAGCTACTGGGATGGTGACCTGGAGCGTGAGATTCTTGACGGCTACACCGATTCTCCTGCAACTATCACTGATATGGGCGCAGACGGTAAGCTTACAACAATTCTCTCAACAGACGGCTACTATACATGTAATACAACCAAGGGTACACCCTGTCTTTCCGCTGACATCTTCGGTGACTGGCGTGAAGAGCTTATTGTAAGAAGCGCAGACGGCAACTCTATCGGCATCTTTATGACACCCTACACAACCGATTACAGAATCACAACCCTTATGCATGACCCGCAGTACAGAACACAGGTTGCGTGTCAGCAGGTTGCCTACAATCAGCCTCCTCACACCAGCTTCTATCTCGGTTCTGACGAGCCTCTTCCCGAAAGACCCAATGTAGTAGTGTGCGGTGGCAAGATTACCACTACCACACTGAAAACAGGCGCAGTTATTGATGAGGCTTACACCTACCGAATCAAGAACGTAAACAGCGGTCTTTATATGGAGGTTGAGGATTCCAAGGCGGCGAACGGCGCAAACGTACAGCAGGGCACAACAGGCGGCACGACCTGGACTGTAAAATCCCAGGGTGACGGCTATTACAAGATTTACTCGAAGCTCGGTGACGGCAATACCTTCCTCCTTGACCTTGACTACGGCAAGGTTGACAATGGCACAAATATCGGTATCTGGAGCGATACTTCTTCTGACGCACAGTGCTTCAAGTTTGTGGATAACGGTGACGGCTCTTATGCCATTGTTACAAAGGCAACTCTTGACCAGAGCGGCGTGGGCGTTGCCTCTGCGTCCAAGGATACCGGCGCAAACATAGTTCAGTGGGCATGCAACGACAGCGCAGACCAGAAGTGGATTTTAGAGCCTGTACTCGACCCCATCAAGGGTTCGCTCATTGAGAGCATCACTCCCAAGGACGCTTCCCTCTATAATTACTGGGCAATCGACACAAGCCTTGCAGTCGGCGACCAGGTATTCGGCGACAGAACAGGCGATAAGCTTGCGTCATTTATGACAGTTCCCGAAGCACTTCTGGGAGCAGAGTATGTAATCACCCCCTGCGACGCTAAAACTCTTACAACCGATGTTGCCGAGCTTACAGCAGGCGAGGACATCACCCTCTATATCGGTCTTGACACAAGAACTGTTGAGAAGTACGGCGTACCTGCATGGATGAACGGCTTTACCGACTCAGGAATGACAGTTGCAAACGACAGAGAGGTTACATTTGCACTCTACGGCAAGAATATGACCAAGGGCGAGACTATCACTTTGGGTCAGAACGGCGGTTCCTCCGGCTGTGTATTCTATACTGTAATTGCAGTGAAAAAGGCAGAGGTTGTTGCAACAACAACAACCACCACCACAACTACCACCACAACAACAACAACTACTACAACTACAACAACCGAGCCTATCACAACCACAACTACGACAACCACCACAGAAACCACAGCAAATACTACCGCAACTGCCACAACCACCACAACAACGGAAACAACAGTTAAGCCTGAATACGAGATACTTTACGGAGACGTCAACAATGACGGCGTAGTTTCCATGGTTGACCTTGTACACCTTAACAAGTATGTTGCAAAAATCGTTGACCTGAACGAGCGGCAGCTTCTGAACGCAGACTGTTACGATGACGGCAGCGTAAACGCTTCCGATGCAGGCGTAATTCTAAAATATCTCATGGGCAAGATTAATTCAATGCCTATGAAATAAGACAGAAAAGGGCGACCTACGGGTCGTCCTTTATGCAGGCTTTGATGGCAAGCCGCAAAAGAACGCAAAGAAAAAAGCTGAGGTTTTTAAGCCTCAGCTTTTGCTGTATATATTAGTTTTTATTCGGAACGCAGTGCAACAACGGGGTCTTTCTTAGCGGCACTTCCTGAGGGAATGATACCGGAAATCAGGTTAAGTCCCATGCTGATAAGCACAAGAATTATTGCCGCCTTTACAGGAAGCACAGCATTCAGGGTCATTATGCCGGTGAGGTTGTGTACCAATGCGTTGATGGGAATGCAGAGCAGGTAGGTTACAACTACACCTAAAAGACCTGCGGTAAAGCCGATGATAAGAGTTTCAGCGTTGAACATACCGGAAACGTTTCTCTTTGACGCACCGATTGCACGCAGAATACCAATCTCCTTTGTTCTCTCCTGTACGGAAATCAGTGTGATAACCGCTATCATGATTGACGAAACAATCAGTGAAATTGCTACAAAGGCAATAAGCACGTAGGTGATGGTGTTGATGATAGTTGTGATAGAGGACATCATAAGTCCGATGTAATCGGTGTACTTGATTTTGGAAAGTTCATCTACGCCGTCGTTGTAGTCGTTGATGGCGTCCTCGATAATGTCCTTGTTCTCAAAAGAGGAGGCATAGAGGTTAATCATGGAAGGCTCTTCAAGGTCGAGGTAGCCAAGCATGGTGAGGTTATCCTCATAAGTGGATTCGGAGAAAGTGAGAAGCTCATCGTAGTAGACCGCAAGCTGTTCAGTGGTAAGGCTATCCATTTCCATGTCAAAGGCAGCCATAAGCTCTTCGGGGCTGAGAGCCGCCATTTGCTCCTGAACGGAAGCGGCGTACTCCATACGGACACGCTCCTCCATCATCATGGTAAAGGCTTCCTCTAAGTCCTCATCGGTCATGGATTCAATGTAGGACGCAACCTCATCCTTGGACATACCCATCTGGGAGGTGAGTACCTGGGTCATGGATTCTTCCATATCAGTGCGCTTCATGTCTTTCATAGCGTTGGAAGTCATGGCTTCAAGTTCTTCGTCAGAGGGAATTGACTTCATCTGAATGTAGACAGCAGGCTTTTCGGAAGCACTGAGAGTTTCGACATACTTTCTAAATTCAGCTTCCTTTTCCTCATCGGAAAGGTCGCCTGTGGTGGAAGCAAAGGGGAGACCTGTGAAAATATCCTTGTCGGGGCTTTCGAGCTGAGCGTCAATAGCCTGGGAGTTCTTCGCTTCGTTTATAACATACTCGGTAAGACCGCTTGTATAGGCGATAGAGCCTGAGAGCATATTTGCGGTTGCGTCTTCGTTCGGACGGATAATACCTGTTACTTTAAGGGAAAGAGCGTTGTCGTAGAGGTATTTAAGACCTGCGTCTGTTTCACGGAGGTCGGTGTAGAGACCTGTCGCTTCATCGTAGGTGTAGCAGGAAGAATTGAGAATAGTACGGAAATCCATATCGCATATTTCCTTGTATGACCAGCTCTTAGCGTCCTTGTCGGGAAGCTCCTCCTGATTGATGGCAGCCTTTACAATAGCGTCCATGTCGTCTTTTGACTGTAGACCCAGTGCGTAGAGTGTAACATCGTCAAGTTCGTTGTTTTCGTCAAGAACGAGTACAACTTCATTGTAGTCGTCACACCATTCACCGTAAACCAGGTCGTACTGATTCTTTACAAGGTCGTTTACCGGTTCGCCGTCATCACCGGGGAGAATCTGCTGGAATGCGTTTGTCGATATGCCGCCTGACATCATGGACATCATGGGGTTGTCGGTAGTCATACCCATGCTCTCTTCCATTTCAACCATAGATGTCATATCCATTCCCATGAATTCCATCATAAGGTCCATAAGAAGTTCCTGGGAGTCGGAACGGATAATAGTACCGTCAACATTTTCGGTGTAGATAAGCAGGTCGAGGTCGTAGGCGTACTGGATACCGTTTATAGCCTGGTGCAGACCTGTTTCGGAGGTATCGTCAGCGTACTCCTGTTCAATGTACTTTTTGAAAGATTTAAGGTCGTTTTCGGTGGTTTCGATGTTACTGAAAGATTGAGCGATGTTGTAGACAGCGGGACGCTCATAGACGGCATCGTTTTCGTGCTCATCACCGCTTCCGCCCACGCCCATAAAGGTTTCCATAAGGCTTGAAAGGTCGGCACTTGTTGCCTGGAGCGTGATGGGGTAAGAGGAAAGAGTTTCTTCCTGAACTGCGTCAATATACGATGAAAATCCCTGTGAAATAGCAAGAACCAGTGCAATGCCTATGATACCTATGCTTCCCGCAAAGGAGGTGAGAAAAGTTCTGCCTTTTTTGGTGAAGAGGTTTTTGAGTGAGAGTGAGAAAGAAGTAGCAAAGGACATGGAGGGCATCTTTTCTTTTTTACCTGTGTCACGTGCCTTATCCTTATCGGTTTCCGCCTTAATTTCCTCGGGAGTGAGGGGAGCGGAATCGCCTTTTACCTCACCGTCAAGCATACGTATGATTCGGGTTGAGTACTGCTCCGCAAGTTCCGGGTTATGTGTAACCATAACAACCAGTCGGTCTTTGGCAACCTCTTTCAGTATCTCCATAACCTGGATACTGGTTTCAGTGTCAAGTGCGCCCGTAGGCTCGTCGGCGAGAATAATATCGGGGTTGTTTACCAAAGCTCTTGCAATGGCAACTCTCTGCATCTGACCG
>CAZQMA010000057.1:0-9550 GCA_964594275.1 uncultured Ruminococcus sp.
CAATCATATTAACATCGTTAAGGTCGGATGTAGCAGCCTCATATGCAAGATTTACAGGATGGCGGAGAGGAAGATTCCATATCGGGAAAGTCTCGAATTTTGCGTAGCCTGCACTGATATTTCTCTTATGCTCATGATAAAGCTGAGAAAGGCAGGTGGCCATCTTGCCGCTACCTGGACCCGGTGCTGTAACAACAACAAGATTTCTTGTTGTTTCGATGTAGTCATTCTTACCGTAGCCCTCGTCGCTCATGATAAGCTTCAGGTTTGAGGGATATCCGTTTATGTGATAATGGTGATAAACCTTTATTCCAAGGGATTCAAGTCTGCCTTGGAAAGCCACAGCAGATGGCTGCGATGAATATTGTGTCAGAACAACGCTGCTTACATAGAGACCAATCTGAGAGAAGATATTAAGAAGTCTTATAACATCAACATCATATGTAATGCCTAAGTCACCTCTTACCTTGTTCTTTTCAATGTCGTTTGCGTTGATAACAATAACGATTTCAGCTTCGTCTTTAAGCTGGAGAAGCATCTGGAGTTTACTGTCAGGCTTAAAGCCGGGAAGTACTCTTGACGCATGAAAATCATCAAAAAGCTTGCCGCCGAATTCCAGATAAAGTTTGTCGCCAAATTGTGCGCGTCTCTGTCTTATATGCTCCGACTGCATTTTAAGGTATTGGTCATTGTCGAATCCAATTTTACTGCTGCTCATACTGTTCATCCTCCATTACGTTTAATATACTCTTATAAGTATATAACAAAACAGAAAAAAAAGCAAGTGTTCCCACTGATTATTTAAAAATAATTTAGCAAAGCGAGCTGCGATAATATAAAAAAACTGCCTTGGCTGACAAACATACCGGGCAGTTTTTAAACTATTAATTATTATTTATAAGTCTGAAACGTGTTTCGCCTGCCATAAATTCATCGGCACTCATTGAAGGTTCACGGCTGTCAATTACAAAAGGATTTTCACCCTTATCGCTAAGACGTGGGTCAAATCTGAAAAGCCGCCAGTAACCGCTCTGTACAGCCTTAGCCTGTTCATGCTGTGAACTGCCCATACCAGCCTTTATACCATGACTGATACAAGGGGAGTAGGCAATTATCAGAGATGGACCATTATAGCTCTCAGCTTCGGTAAATGCCTTTATAGTCTGGTTATAATCAGCACCCATGGCAATCTGTGCAACGTATACATTGCCATAGGCCATCATCATTTCGGCGAGAGGTTTTTTTGCGGTCTTTTTACCGCCTGATGCAAACTTTGCTTCTGCGCCTTTTGGAGTAGCTTTTGAAGCTTGACCGCCTGTATTTGAGTAAACCTCGGTATCAAATATAAGAATATTTATATCACAACCACTTGCAAGTACATGGTCTATACCGTTGAAACCGATGTCGTAGGCAAAGCCATCCCCGCCAAATATCCAACAGGACTTTTTGGCCAAAAAGTCTTTGTCGCTGATAATAGTATTCATTGCAATGTTTCGCTTAGATTCAGGGACAGCTTCTATGGCAGAAATAAGAGCGTTACTTGCTTCTTGATTTGCCATACCGTTACCGAACGAATTAATCCAAGCTGCCGCTTCTGATGATACATGCTCATTGGTGAGAAGTGATTCTGCTACGGTCAGGAGACGTTTTCTTTGTGATTTCTGAGCCATAAGCATGCCAAATCCAAATTCCGCACCGTCTTCAAAAAGAGAGTTTGACCATGCAGGACCAGTGCCTTGGTGGCTGATAGTGTAGGCGGTTGAAGGTGAGGAGTTTGCCCAGATGGAGGAACATCCTGTAGCATTGGCGATATACATCCGTTCACCAAAAAGCTGAGTTGCAAGCCTTGCATATGGCGTTTCACCACAGCCTGCACAGGCACCGTGAAATTCAAGTAATGGCTTTCTGAGTTGGCTACCCTTGATGGTAGATATTTTGAATTTTCGGAGAACTTCATTTTTAGGTGCAAGTGATTTACCATAATCAAAGTACTGCTGCCGTTCGCTTTTCTCATGGATAGGAGTCATAACAAGTGCCTTTTCTCCCTTTTTACCGGGACATACACCTACACATGAGCCACAGCCTGTACAGTCAACCTCAGAAATAGTAATAGTCCAGTTGAGCCCCTGGAGTCCGTTCATTTGAATGGACTTCATGCCGGTGGGAGCACAGTCAAGCTCTGATTTATCAGTAATGGCAGGACGGATTACCGCATGAGGGCAGACATATGAGCAAAGTGTGCACTGGATGCATTTCTCAGGAATCCACACAGGAATTTCGGTTGCAACATTTCTTCGTTCATGAGCTGTTGTTCCCATAGGAAAGGAGCCATCAACATATGGGAGAAATGCTGATACCGGGAGACTGTCCCCCTTTTGCTTTGTAATTGGAATCTGAACGTTTTCCACGTAATGAAGCACATCGCTGTGGTCTGGGAGTAGAGGTTTTTTCATTGGAGTCGAGAAGAGACAGTGGTCACTCAGCTCTACTTTACGTACCTCAGCCATACCTTTGTCAATAGCTTCAAAGTTCATCCTGACGATTTTCTCTCCCTTTTTGCCGTAAGCTTTCTGAGCGGCTTCCTTCATAAGTCTTTTTGCGTTCTCCTCAGGCAGAATTCCCGTAACTTTGAAGAAAGCAGCCTGGAGAATAGTGCTTATTTTACCGTTAAGACCTATTTCCTTGGCAATTTCCATAGCGTCAATAACATATAGTTTTATATTATGGTCGATAATATATTTTTTTGTATTTTCCGGAAGATAAGCGCAGAGATTCTTTTCATTCCAGCCGCAGTTCAAAAGGAAAATACCGCCATCCTGCACTTCTTCTGCAATTTCAAATTTATGCATATAAACGGGATTGTGGCAGGCAGAAAAGTGTGGCTTTTTTACAAGATAGGGCGCATGAATTGGACTTTTACCAAACCTTAAATGAGAGATAGTCAGACCACGTGATTTTTTTGAGTCATACTCAAAGTACGCCTGAACATTCATGTCAGTACTTCCACCAATTATCTTTATTGATGATTTATTTGCACTTACCGTACCGTCACCGCCCAATCCCCAGAATTTACATTCAAAAATGTCATGGGGCAGCGGTGAAACTATTTCTGATACATCGAGGGAAAGGTGAGTGACATCATCATTTATTCCAATGGTAAAACGCTGCTTTTCTAAATTTCTGAGGACAGCGGCAATCTGTGAGGGGGTAGTATCCTTTGAACTGAGACCATATCTTCCCGAGAAAACAGGCACATCTCTAAATCTGCTTTGAGACAATGCAGCAAGGACATCAAGATATAGTGGCTCACCCGCAGAGCCAGGTTCTTTCGTACGGTCAAGAACGGTTATTTGTCTTACGCTATCTGGAATAGCACTGATGAGATGATTTGCGCTGAATGGACGGTAAAGCCGTACCTTGATAAGACCATATCTGCCATCCTTTTCATTTAATACACGGATAGTCTCTTCTATAGTTTCACAGACCGAGCCCATTGCAATAATAATATGTTCAGCTTGAGGGGCACCGTTGTAATTAAAAAGGTGATAGTCTGTACCGATGAGAGTGTTTATCTTAGTCATCACTTTTTCCGCTGCTTCGGGAATTGCATCGTAAAACTTATTCTGAGCCTCTCTGCACTGAAAGAAAATATCAGGATTCTGTGCTGAACCCATCATCTTTCTGTGATTGGGATTAAGGGAATTTTCACGAAATTTTGTGAGTGCTTCATAATCCATCATGCTTTTAAGTGTTTCGTAATCCCAGACGGAGATTTTCTGCATTTCGTGAGAAGTACGAAAGCCGTCAAAGAAATGGATAAAAGGCAGACGGCATTTGAGTGCGGTTAGATGAGCAACAGGTGCAAGGTCCATTATCTCCTGTACACTGGCTGTACAGAGCATCGCCGCTCCTGTTTGACGGCAAGAGTAGACATCGGAGTGGTCGCCGAAGATTGAAAGTGCATGAGTTGCAATGGTTCTTGCCGCAACATGAAAAACGCCGGGAAGAAGTTCACCGGCAATCCGGTAGATATTTGGTATCATCAGAAGCAAACCCTGGGATGAAGTAAAGGTAGAGGTAAGTGCGCCTGCAACAAGGGAGCCGTGAACAGCTCCTGCTGCGCCTGCTTCGGACTGCATTTCTGTTACAATTACCGTTTCACCGAATATGTTCTTTCTTCCTGTGCAAGCCCACTCATCAGCATACTCGGCCATACCGGATGAGGGAGTTATGGGGTAAATTGCGGCGGTTTCACTGAAAGCATATGCAACATGAGCCGCTGCCTGGTTTCCGTCCATGGTTATTATTTCATGATTCATATAGTACCTCATTTCATGATTTTGTTTGAGAGTATTATATGCGGAAAAACCTAAATCAATCTGGAAAAAGAGAAATATAGATGAATGAAAAACAGCTTGTCGTCTCTTAAAGCGATGCACTCTTATCTTCTTCATCAACATGATCTGCAAGTGCCTTGCTTGAATTTGTATACCCAAGAATTTCTGCGACATCTTTCCCCACAAACCACGGTTCGCCATCAACTTCCAGTGTACGAATACTGCCGAACTCATCGTTTTTAAAAATCGTGATTTCATTCATTTTTATTTTTCTCCTTTCAATGTTGCTTTAGCCCTGCTTCTTGCTCCGACCTTGACGCCCTCAATGAACATCATGACATTTTCAAGACAGTTCTCGGGAATGTCGTATACTATCAAGACCTGCTCTAAAGCGTTCTTAATAGCAGTGGTTTCTGTTGTGTTTGCCATAGTGATTCTCCTTTCTAAATTAAGAAAAAATTCTCTTGCCTTTTCTGTGTATGTGTGTTATAATAGAGTAGAAGATTGAGCGGTGGCAAGTACCGCCCGTTCTTCTAGGGTTTGATGAAGTCTTAATCCTTATGGATTAGGGCTTCAATTTTTTTAAGGGCTTCTTCCTTAGAGTTGTCCTTGATGATTTGAATAATCATCTCAAGAATTGCTCTGAATTGTTCGTTTGTCATTTCTTCCATGTCTTTCTCCTTTCCGACACCTGCCGTCTTACTCGTCAAGCGTTTCGGTTCTCTCCTGCCTGCTATGGTTTAAGTTTTCCGCTGCCGTCCTTGACTGTGATTATAGTATAGCATAAATCATGTCACTTGTCAACAGGAAATAACATTTTTTATGTTAGCAATATGCAGAAAAAATGAGAGTTTTTTTGTGCGACTTGCATAAAAAATGTCATTTTTATAAAAATACAAGAAAAACCAAGCGTTGCAACTTGACAACTAACATTTTTTATGTTAGACTTTTTAAACGAAGGAGGTGATTGCGTGAAGAATAATATAAAAGTAGCGCGAGAAAAGCAAGGACTTACACAACAAGAATGTGCAGAGTTGTTTGATGTGAAATTGAGAGCTTGGCAGACATATGAACAAGGCGTTAGCGAACCGAGATTCGAAACGCTATGTAAGATTGCAGATAAGTTCAACGTCACCACAGACTATCTATTAGGCAGACCGACAGCAGAACCGCCAGAAGCGCCGATAGATGAGTTTGCCAGAGCGGAACGGTTGAAAGAACTGGAGAGAATAATTATTAAAGAGTATCTCGAACTGGGTGACGCTGAGCGTGAAGCGGTGCTTGAATTCATTCGCAACTGCGTTGCGCAGGAAGAAGAACGCAAGCGTTCGCAGAAAACATTCACAGTTTATCGTGCTGCCAGAGAGAATCCGACAGCAACGGCAGTTGTGGAGAAGTTGGAAGTCACGGCTGAAGAGCTTCAGAAAGACCGAGAAAAGCCGCTCGAAGATTGGGACTTGTGACCATGTATTAAGAATCGCTTCCACGAGATACTATTCTCATGGAGGTGATAGCATGAACTATGCAGCATATCGGGACGCCAGAATTAAAGCGTGGCAACGAATATCTGGAGTACCAGAAAAAAATCATGGGACGTGGACGGTTGCTCTCTGTGAGCATGGGCAACTATATCATATCCACGCCACCAATTCGACAAGCTGAGTACAAAGCCTCGCAAAAGTCAGCATTGGTCTCCTGCGTTCATCAAGAATTTAATAAGCAACGTCCACTATATCGGTCTTGTTAAATGGAATCAGCACAAGACTGTTACTGTTGTGGAGGACGGTGAGATAATCAAGACAAGACCGTTGGCACGCAATGGCGAATATCTTGTGTTTGAGGGAAAACATGAGGGAATAGTTTCTAAGGAGCTGTTCCAGGCGGCGCAAGAGAAGCAAGGCAGGAATCACAGAGCAAGACCGTCAACAGAGCTTCGGAATCCGTTGGCATGCTTACTGTACTGCCAGTGTGGAAGAGCAATGACCTTGCGCACGTACAAGAAGCCAGACGGCACATTTAAATCAGAACCACGGCTTCTGTGCGATGGGCAAGTCCACTGCCATACATATTTAATGAAATGGAGTTAGGTAAAATGAACATAAAGCGTGTAAATGAGGAAGATAGCAGGATAGGGAGCTTTATCAATGAAGAATTTTCATCTTATGCCGTGCAAAATAAAGTTGATTTGAATTTTAATGAATTCTGTTTTATTGCCGAAAACGATGATGGAGAAATAGTAGGAGTTATTACAGGTCGAGCATATTATAACGAAGTGCATATAGATGATTTGATTATACATAAAGCTTGCAGAAAATGCGGATTAGGAAGCAAGCTTGTTTTAGCAGTAGAGGAAACTTTTCAAAATGCACAATATGATAAAATTACCCTCACAACATTTGGATTTCAAGCACCGGAATTTTATAAAAAACTGGGATATACAGTTGAATTTATTCGAGAAGATAAAAATCCTAAATTGAGCAAGTATTTTTTATCAAAGAGCATTACTTGATATATTTCAGTTTCTTATATATATAATATATATGAAGCATGATGTAAACGCTTCAATTTGTTTTTGAACCTATATTGGAGCTATTAGAGTGTTATTAGGTGCCGGTTAAGAAAAAAGATATAGGGAGCGATTATGAAAGCAGGAATTTATTTAGGAAAAGAAGCAATTGAAATTTGGGAACTTCCATTGCCGGAAGTAGGGGATAACGATGTTCTCATACAAAATATATATTCCAGTATTTGTGGAACAGATGTGGCAGTTTTTATGCATGGTCCAAATACAGGACATAAAGTGAATGTTGGTGGTGAATTTGGTCACGAAACCATTTCAAAAGTTGTTAAAGTTGGCAAAAATATAAAAGATTTTACGATTGGAGAACGGGTATATCCGTATCCGCGATATGCAAAAGATGACACAAAACGAGCAGGAACAATAGGAGGATTTTCAGAGTATATTCTAATTCCAAATGCAAAGAAAAATCATTCTCTATATGCTGTTGATGAGCGTATTTCGGATAAGCTGGCAAGCCTAATCGAACCATTTACGGTAGGTTGTCGTGCGGCACGTAGAGGAATGATTCCTTGTGATAAGAATAAATATATAGCAGGACAGAATGCAGTTGTTTTCGGTTGTGGAACGATTGGTATCGCAGCAGCAGTTGCTTTTCGATATTTTGGTATGAATAAAGTCATGATATGTGACCATTCTGATTTTCGCCTGAAATTAGCAGAAAAGTTGGATTTTGCCGTTTGCAATCCATCGAAAGAAAATTTTGATGATAAGTCAAAAGATTTTTTTGGTACAGCATCATCGTTAAGTGGGGAAACCGCAAATATTGATTGTTGGCTGGATGCTGCCGGTGCTGAGAGTATTCTTGATGATTTTATAAAACTGGGAAAAATTGAAAGCCGTTTTGTGTCTGTTGCGGTAAACAATACGCTTCGTTCTATTGATTTGCTGCATATGACCTATGCACAACAGAGCATTATAGGATCTGGAGGTTATATGCCGGAAGATGTGATTGATGTGCAGAATATGATGTCTTGTGAAAAATGGAATTTAGAACAGATCATTACACATGAATTTGATTTAGAGCAATTAGAAACAGCGATAAGAACAGCAAGTGATGTTAATGGTTCAGGAAATGTAGTTGTAAAGCTGATGAAGTGATTCGAGAAGTATTTGTATATTTTTGTTTGATTTAATACTTGTGAATATTAAAAAACTATTATTACTAAGAAACAACAGAATTTAAGATGTCAAAGAGCCACAGCAAATATCTCATAGAGATTTGCTGTGGCTCTTTCATTAGCAATAATGATAATCCTTACGTTTGCTTACATAGAAAATCAAAGTAACGATCATTGCGAGAATTTCTGCAATAAATAGGGAGTACCATACACCGTTTAAATCAAAGAATATCGGCAATACAAGTACAGTTATAATTTGGAATACCAATGTTCTTAAAAAGGATATTGCAGCAGACACAAATCCATTATTTAGTGCTGTGAAAAATGCTGAGCCAAAAATGCTAAATCCACTGAAAAGAACAGACACGGCATAGTAGCGGAACGCAGTAATCGTCATATCTAACAATACTGCGTCTTTGCCTACAAAAGCTTTTGCAAGCGGTACTGACAGAATAAAAGCAGCCGCAGAAAGAATAATACTTGCAGTAACAATCAGTGCATTGCTCTTACGGAACAGGCTTTTCAGTTCATCGTAATCTTCCGCACCGTAATGGAAACCGATGACTGGAGCAACACCAATGGAATAGCCAAGGAACATAGCTATGAAAATAAAGCTGACATACATAACTGCGCCATATGCGGCAACGCCATTCTTCCCTGCAAAACTCATCAATTGGAAGTTATACAAAATAGCAACAACAGACATGGATATGTTTGTGACAAGCTCTGACGATCCGTTGATGCAGGTGTCTAGTAGAGCTTTTCTGTCGAAGTGCGTCTTGCCCAACTTCAATAAACTGTTATTATTCTTCCGGGTGAAATAGACGAATGGAACGATACCACCTACGCACTGCGCAATAGCGGTAGCAACAGCAGCACCCACAATATTCCATTTGAAAACGATAATAAACATGGAGTCCAGTACGATATTAGTCACGCCTGCCGCTATGGTAATCATTAGTCCCATCGTAGGCTTTTCGGCAGTAATCAGAAAACTCTGGAACATATTTTGCAACATAAAGGCGGGCAGGGTAATCAAAAGAATCCGACCATAAGTAATGCAGTAGGATAACATTCCTTCATCTGCACCCATCCGGATAGCAATCGGCTTAATGAATATGATACCCAGTACCGCAAGTATAGCCCCCATAATAGCGGTGATGTAGGTAAGCATGGAGAAAATCTCATTTGCCCGTTTATCCTGCTTTGCGCCTAATGTAGCAGACACCAAAGCACTGCCGCCTGCACCGAACATAAAGCCAAAACATCCCAGAATCTGAGTAAAAGGCATAATCAGATTTATAGCCGCAAAGGGTGTAATTCCAACGAAGTTTGAAATGAAGAATCCATCTACAACACTGTAGATAGATGTAAAAATCATCATCACAATGGATGGTAAAGTAAATCTAAGTAACTTGTTATAATTAAAGTGATCTGAAAGCTGTATTCTCATTTTATATCTCCTCGTATAATAAAGTTATCCCCAACAAAAGTTGAGCGATATACGCCACGCT
>CAZQMA010000058.1:0-7695 GCA_964594275.1 uncultured Ruminococcus sp.
GAGCTACAGGCACACATTGTTTCTCACAACAGTATTTATTATATCACAAAGGAAAGCACTTGTCAAGCCTTTTTTCAAAAAAAATGAGATTTTTTTCAAATAGTGTAAATCAACTCAAATCATTGAAAAAATTCTCAAAACCCCTTGACAAGTTCTGAATTATCTGGTATAATAAAAAAGATGCATGAGACATTAGCTCAGTCGGTAGAGCATACGCCTTTTAAGCGTAGGGTCGAGGGTTCAAATCCCTCATGTCTCACCAGTGGACAATTCGGGTAGAACATGATAGGGTATCATTGTTCGGCCCGAATTTTTTTATATTGCGTCACTGTGAGGAGAGTAGAAATGGATACAAACAGAATAAACCGTATGTCTGCCGACTTTGATCGTGTCATAGAAAGTGGGATTAAGTGTTCAAAGTTTGTGGGTGCTTGTTTTGGTGTATATATAGAGGGAAAGCCTGTTTATGAAAATGCCATGGGAATGTCTGACCGTGAGAAGAATATCCCAATGACAAAGGATACTCTCTTCCGAATGTTTTCAATGACAAAACCTGTTACAGCTTTGGCTGCAATGCAGTTGTGGGAAAGAGGTGTAATCGACCTTACCGACCCGCTGCAATGGTATTTCCCTGAATTTAAAAAAACGATGGCTTTGGAAAACGGAAAGCTTGTTCCTGCAAACCGTGATATACTTATAAAAGACCTTCTCAATATGACCTCGGGTATACCTTATCCTGACATCTGGAACGAGTCTCAGAAGCAGGCATGTGTTGTTTACGACGAAATAAACCGCCGCCTTTCAACCGACAGTCCAATGAGTACAGCTGAATTCTGCCGCAACATGGGCAGTGTGCCCCTTATGTTCCAACCGGGTGCTGAATGGGCGTATGGTGCGTCTGCTGATGTTCTGGGTGGTGTTATAGAAAAGGCTGCTGATATGCCGCTGGACGAATATTATAGAAAGTATATCTTTGAACCCCTTGATATGTCTGATACGGATTTTTGGGTTTCACCTGAGAAACGTAATCGTTTTGCACAGCTTTACACCTGGGATGGTGAAAATGGCTGTCTTAAAACAGAGCCAGACCCACACCTGGGTATGAATGATTACCTTACAAAGCCCGCTTTTATCTCCGGTGGTGCGGGACTTATTTCGACGCTCTCCGACTATGCTGCATTTGCCAACACCCTTGCAAACGGCGGTGAAAACCCTGAGCTTGGAGTTCGTCTTATCGGAAAGAATACCTGGAAGTATATGCGTACACCTCAGCTGAATGCTTCACAGCAGAAAACTGTTCTATGGGATTCTCTTGTTGGTCACAGCTATGGCAATCTTTTGAGAGTGCTTATTAATCCAAATGACTATACAACCAATGCACCTGCGGGTGAATTCGGATGGGATGGATGGACAGGTACCTATATGACAATCTGCCCTGAGGAAAAGCTCTCTATGGTTTATCTTATCCAGAACTGCGGTGCAGGCATAAATGATGTTGTGCGCAGTCTGAGAAATATTGTCTATGGGGCGTTAGATTAAAATATGACAAAGGACTGCATGGTGAATGCAGTCCTTTTTTAATGGTTCTAATCTGCAAAAGCAAAGCTTTTTGCATTATCATCCTTTTCGTCTCTTTCTGTTGAAATTACCTTGCGATGTACGTTTGTCGTGACCCTTGCCGCTGCCGTAGCTTCTGCCGCCTTTACGGTCGTGACTTCTGTCATGATTACCTTTATGCTTGTTATCACTGCGGAAACGGTCGTTTTTGAGTGGACGTTCCTCGTGAATTTTAACAGCAACCTTGTGGCCGTTAATCTTCTCTTCGTTCATAGCATCCAGAATGAAGTCTGCTTCATCTCTTGGTACTTCAACTGTTGTAAACTTGTCGTAAATATCAATCTTGCCAAACTCACTGCCCGGAAGACCTGTTGCGTCAACCAATGCGCCTAAAATGAAGTTGGGTGCCATACGCTCCTTGCGTCCAACGTTGATATGCACACGTATAGTATTGTGGGATTCGGTTTTGTTGTTTCTCTTGCGGGTAATAGGTCGTGGAATGTCGAAGAGAGGCAGGGTTCTCATAACATTTTCTACCTGACTGCTGAGAATTGCACTGAGAATATCTTCTGCGGAAATACCTGTTTCCATAAGGCTCTGTGCAAGGAGTCTCGCATCCTCGGAAACCTCTGCGCCACAGCTTTCCAGGATAGAAGCTTTCATAGAAGCAATGGCATTTTCCTTGATTGTATTGGCTGTGGGAATGTATGCTTCAGTGATGTCAGCCTTGGTGTAACGTGCAATGTCACGAAGTTCATATTCCTGCTTTCTGCCGCTTACAATGCTGTATGCGGTGCCTTGCTTACCTGCACGTCCTGTTCTGCCGATGCGGTGAATGTAGTATTCGTGATCCTGAGGCAGGTCATAGTTGAAAACCATGTCAATTCCCTTGACATCAATGCCACGGGCAGCGACGTCAGTCGCAATGAGAATAGTGCTTCTGCCACTTTTAACGCTGTTCATAACCTGTGTGCGCTGTGCTTGCTTCATATCGCCATGGAGACCGATTGCAGGGAAGCCACGGGTGATAAGAGCTTCTGTCAGTTCGTCAACCATCTTTTTGGTGTTACAGAAAATCATGGTAGAAGCGGGCTTTTTATCAGTCAGCAGCAGATGGAGTGCGTCAGTCTTTCTGCCCATTGGTACGGATACATAGAACTGTTCTATGGAATCCACGGTTTTAGCTGGACTTTCAATTTCAACCATAACAGGGTCAGTTTGATATTGCTTTGTAATCTGGAGAATTGCGGGAGGCATGGTAGCAGAGAAAAGGACGGTTTGTCTCGCTTCGGGAATTTCAGCGAGCACCGCTTCAATGTCCTCACGGAAGCCCATGTTCAACATTTCGTCAGCTTCATCAAGAACGATGGTGGAGAGGTTATGGAGCTTCAGAGTACGTCTGCGGAGATGGTCGAGAACACGACCCGGTGTACCTATAACGATGTTAGCGCCGTTTTTTAGGGCATAAATCTGTCGTTCCATGCTTGCACCGCCGTAAACTGCGACGGGTTTTACACATTTCTTGAACTTGGAAAACTTGGAAATTTCTTCGCACGCCTGCATTGCAAGCTCACGGGTAGGACAGAGAATAAGAGCATTTACATAGCGTCTGGAATCTTCGGAGATTTTTTCTATGATAGGCAGGCTGAAAGCGGCTGTTTTACCTGTACCTGTGTTTGATTTGCCGATAACGTCTTTGCCTTCGAGCAACGGCGGTATAGCCTTTTCCTGGATTTCTGTCATTTCGGAGAATCCCATTCTGTCCACTGCCTCGATAAGCTCTGCGGAGAGATTCATTTCGTTAAACTGCATTGTACTTCCTTTCTCGCTTTGGGTTTATATCTTACTTTTATCAAATCACATAACTTTTATTATAACTTAAATCTGCGGTGCTGTCAAGTTTTATTTTAGCCCATTCTATTAAGTTTGCTTGAAAGTTTAGCTTAAATAAAGAAATTTCTTAGAGGCATAGTAATGGCATAGTAATAATATTCCCCCTGTCTGTTTGACAGGGGGAATATGACCATAACTTTGATGGCTTGTTTTTTGAGTGAGAAATTTTGCAATATAGTATCATTTACGCAATTTTTTACATTACGCCGCTTACTTCTTGTCGAACTATGCAAGCAAAGGTTACTCTTCTGCAGGCTCCTTTTCGCCCACGATAACATCAACAGCACTTGCTCTGTGACGGGAAATAGCACTTACAGTAACAGTGATGTGTTCATGCTGGAAGCTGTCGCCCTGACGTGGAACTTTGCCTAGCTTCTTTACAATCCAGCTGTTAAGGGTACTACAGTCGGTCTCATCGTCTGTGATTTCAAAACGCTCAAAGAACTCGTCTAACTCTGCGATAGCGGAAACTTTGTATGAATTTTCGCCGGTCTTTTTAAATATCTCGGCAACCTCATCATGCTCGTCCCAGATTTCACCAACAAGCTCTTCAAGAATGTCCTCCATGGTGACAATGCCATAGGTACCGCCGTATTCGTCGATTACAACAGCTACGTGAATTTTCTCATCCTGCATCTGACGGAGGATATCAATAATGGAATTCTCCAGGGTAACATAAACAACCGGCGTAATGATTTCGGAGAGAGCCTTATCGGTAACGCCGGTACCGCAGTAGAAGTCTTTTTGGTGGATTACGCCGATAATATTATCGATGCTTTCTTTATACATGAGAATTCGTGAGTAGCGGGTTTTGGTGAATTTATCTGCAACCTCTTCTTTGGTGGCGTTTTCGGGAACGGCTTCCAGGTCAACACGGTGGGTAAGAATCTCCTGAGCTGTACATTCAGTGAATTCAATAGCGTTGTGAAGAAGTTCGCTTTCATCCTCGTCAATACTGCCGTTCTGCTGAACCTCGTCAACAAGAGTGAGTAACTCTTCCTGGGACATCTTATCGTTGGGTTCAAGCTTCAGAAGCTTGGACACAAGTTTTTTCCATACAGAAAAGAGCGCAGTAAAAGGGGTGAAAATCACCATAAGTACTTTCATGAATGGTGCTGAGAACATAGCAAATTTCTCAGGGCAATCCTTAGCTATGCTTTTAGGGGTGATTTCGCCGAATATCAGTACAACGATTGTAACAACCGCAGTAGAAATAGTTGCACCGATGTCACCGTACAGCTTTACAAAAAGTATGGTACCTATAGATGCGGTTGCAATATTAACAATGTTGTTGCCTATGAGGATTGTGGATATAAGTTTGTCGTACTTTTCGTCCAGAGAGTAAACAAGCTTTGCCTTTTTGTTTCCCTTGTCGCAGAGGGTTTTGATACGGGTTTTGTTAATAGAAGAAAAGGCGGTTTCTGTCGCTGAAAAATAGGCAGAAAATATAGTGAGCACTGCCATTGCGATAATATAGACTGTCATAAATAACTCCTTTTATAATTGTGTTTCTATTTCCGTTGGTTACTGTGCAGCACGTCAGCACAGCATTGAATTAAACGGATGGAGCCGACACAAAACACATAGGAAGCCAAAGCGTCTACTTCGCCCATGACTGCTACTGTCCATTATATAATCACCTCTCAGTTAAATCGTAATCTTAAAAAACAGTTTTGCTGTGGTTTAAGTTATAGCAAAATCCCGGGGCTAAGCACAGCCGCTTTACCCCAGGTACTTTACGCTAAAAATAAAAAGACTTAGCGTCATATCTCAAAGAAAAAAGCGTAAGTCTTGCTGTTTGAAATAAGTTAATATCTTTATATTATTATATATGTTATCGTCTCTTTTGTCAAGGGCTTTCAGAAAAATATAAATTGCCTGTCATTAAGACGCTTGGGTGAATATTAACATAAAACATCAGCCGCAGACTATGCTGCGGCTGAATTGTATTCATTGAACGTTTTAATACCAGGGAAAGTTTCTTTATTCTTCCTCAGGCATATTCCAGTTATGATAAACGTTCTGAACATCGTCGTTATCATCCAGATGTTCAAGAAGAAGGTTCATCTTCTTTATTTGTTCCTCATCAGTGAGGGTTGTGTAAGTTGCGGGGATCATGTCGTTTTCAGCGGAGATGATATTGTAGCCCTTTGCAATCAGACCATCACGGAGACCTGACAGAGCAGAGGGTGCACATACAACCTCAATAACGTCCTCTTCAACAGACAGGTCATCAGCCTCATATTCAAAGCAGTCCTCCATAACCTGATCCTCGTCCAGACCTGTGTTTTCGATTACAACAATACCCTTTTCAGTGAACATGAAGGATACACAGCCTGTTGTACCCAGATTGCCGCCGTACTTGTCGAAGTAGTGACGTACATCGCCTGCTGTACGGTTCTTGTTGTCGGTGAGGCAGTCAACGATTACAGCAACACCGCCGGGACCATAGCCCTCATAAACGTTGTTTTCATAGCTGTTCTTGTCACCGTCACCGGCAGCTTTCTTGATAACGCGATCAATGTTATCGTTGGGAACGTTGTTCTGTTTAGCCTTAGCGATAAGGTCGCGAAGCTTGGCATTGCTTGCGGGGTCGGGACCACCCTCCTTAACGCAAACTGTAATCTCTCTGCCGATTTTTGTAAAAATCTTAGCCTTTACAGCATCAGTAGCTTCCTTACGTCTCTTGATGTTATTCCATTTAGAATGTCCTGACATAATCTTTTACTCCTTATTAAAAAGCTCGTCTGCCTGATAAATAATATCAAACAGCTCATGCAGTCGGGTCTCATTGCCTGTAAGGTGAAGATAGCCGAACAGTGCTTCAAGACCTGTTGCTTTATGATAATCGGCGGCATTGCCGTTTTTGGGAACAGAAGCACCCGTAGCGTTTCTGCCGCGTTTATAAACAGTAGTTTCTTCCTCGGTGAGACAGGGGAGAATAAGCTCTATGGCGTTTGCCTGATATGCCGCACAGACACGTTTTATTTTAAGCGAATGAAGTTGTGCTGCGGGCATATTTGCATTTCTGAGTAGAATATCGCGCATCATGATTTCATAAACGCTGTCACCGAGAAAAGCAAGAGCAAGGGGACTGTACTGCTTTGCCTCCGATGGAGTAAGCGGTGTGTTCATAGGTTTGCGCCCTCTTTCTTATGACACAAAGTCAAACTCAAAACCGAGAATGTTTACGGTGTCGCCTTCGTCAATACCCTTTTCCTCCAGGGCGTCGATAATACCACTGCTGCGGAGTACTCTCTGGAAGTACTGGAGTGAAGAGTAGTCCTCCATGTTGATGGTACGCATAATAGGCTCAAGCCACTTTGCGTCAACATAGAAAATGCCGTCCTCAATTTCAATTTCAAACTTACCGTAAGTCTCAGCAGACATGAGTTCTTCTTCAGTGATAGGCTCAGGCTCATATCTTAGAATAGGCGGAAGCTCTGCCAGTGCAAAGCCTGCTGCCTGAACAAGCTCAGCTGTACCCTGAGTGGTAGCAGCGGAAATTTCAAAGAAGGGGAGACCCTTTGATTCGATATATTCACGGAAACGGGCGATCTGTTCAGGAGAAGCCATATCGCACTTGTTAGCTGCAACAATCTGGGGACGTTCAGCTAACTCTTCGCTGAAGCGTTCCAATTCCTGTTGAATTTTCTCATAGTCCTCAATGGCGTCTCTTCCTTCGATTCCTGAAACGTCAACAACATGAATGATGAGTCTGCAACGCTCAACGTGTCTCAGAAACTCGTGCCCCAGACCAATACCATCACTTGCACCCTCAATTAGACCGGGAATGTCGGCCATAACGAAGGACTTCTCCTCACTGAGACGTACAACACCCAGTACAGGAGTAAGAGTGGTGAAGTGGTAGTTGGCGATTTTGGGCTTAGCTGCACTTACAACGGAAATAAGCGTTGACTTACCTACATTGGGATAACCTACCAGACCTACATCTGCAAGAAGCTTCAGCTCCAGTGTAACCTCAAATTCCTCGCCGGGAAAGCCGGGCTTTGCGAAACGGGGAATCTGTCTTGTTGAAGTAGCAAAGTGAATATTACCCTTGCCGCCTCTGCCGCCTTTGGCAAGAATCTGAGGTTCATCTGTGGAGAGATCAGCCATGATTCTGCCTGTTACGGCGTTCTTGACGATTGTACCGCGGGGAACCTTGATGATAAGATCCTCAGCACTTCTGCCTGTGCAGTTTTTTGCGCCACCGGGCTCACCGTTTTTGGCAACATACTTTCT
>CAZQMA010000059.1:0-7151 GCA_964594275.1 uncultured Ruminococcus sp.
TAAGGGAGTAGGTCGGGAAACCGGCGCGAGGGTTCAAATCCCTCTTTCTGCGCCATAAAACACGCATTAATTTGCGTGTTTTTTGTTATATTCAAGAAAGGAACATATACTATGAAAGCAGTAATCACCGGCGCAACCTCAGGCATAGGCAGAGACATGGCACGCCTGCTTGCACACAATGGCTGGGAACTTATTCTTACGGGTAGAAACGAGGCTGAACTTCTTCGTCTTAAAACATTACTTTCCACCCATACCGAAGTCATCGCCCTTGACCTTGCCAAGGAAAATGCCCCTTTTGAGCTTTACAATTTCTGCAAGGGTAAGGACGTGGAACTGCTTGTAAACAATGCCGGCTTCGGCGCATTTGGTCGTTTTGCAGAGGTTGACCTTAAACGTGAAACCGATATGATAAACGTAAACATACGGGCTGTGCATATTCTTACAAAGCTCTTTTTACGTGATTTTCGCCGTAAAAACCATGGCAGAATTCTTAATGTTTCCTCTGTTGCGGGATTTATGACAGGACCGCTCGTTTCTACCTACTACGCCTCAAAAAGCTATGTAACTCGTCTCTCCCTTGCTATTGCTGAGGAGTTGAGGCAGGAGGGAAGTAATGTTACTGTGAGCGTACTCTGTCCCGGTCCTGTAAGTACAAGCTTCAATGAGAGAGCAGGAGCAGATTTCAATCCATCTAAAACAACAAGTATGGAAATAGCAAAATACGCTCTTGAAAAGACTCTTGAGGGCAAAACTCTGATTGTGCCAGGATTTGGTGTAAAACTGGGTGCTTTTGCCGTGAAATTTCTGCCCCACACGCTTCAGCCTTTCTTTCTCTATGAGATACAGAGCTTCCGAGATAAAAGTAGTAGATGATTTTCTGTATATCCGGCAAATGGATACATATAATAAAGACGGCTCGTCTGTTAAAATTTTGCACTTTATGTTCACGTCTCTTGACAAAGGTAGAAAAGTAGGATATAATGTAATTGCAAACTATTATCAATAGCGGACTTTTTGAAAGGTGAGATATAATGCAGAGCGAGCTGAAAAACCGCAATACATTGCAGAGACGTCTTGTACTGGAAACGGTATGTAGCATGACCAATCATCCTGACGCAGAAATGGTGTATAAGAAAATATCGGAAGAGCATCCTCTTGTCAGCAAGGCAACGGTTTATCGTAATCTGAAGCTTCTTGCAAAGCAAGGGCAGATACTACATATTCCCATGCCTGACGGTGCAGACTGCTTTGATTTCAACTGTCTGCCTCATTATCATATTAGGTGCAGGGAATGTGGTGGTGTCTTTGATGTAGATATGCCGTACCAGAAGAACATCTGTGACAACATCATAAATAGACGAGGCTTTGAGATAGAGTCTCATCAGATTGTATTCAGCGGGCTGTGTCCCGACTGCAAATAAATTTATACCAAATACGGAGGTAATAATCATGGAACTCAAGGGATCAAAAACCGAAGCTAATCTGCAGACCGCTTTTTCAGGCGAGTCTCAGGCAAGAAACAAGTACACTTATTTTGCTTCAAAGGCTAAGAAGGATGGCTATGTACAGATTGCCAAGCTCTTCGAAGAAACTGCTAATAACGAAAAGGAGCACGCTAAAATTTGGTTCAAGCTTCTCTATGGTGCAGATATGCGTACCACAGCTGAGAACCTTGAAGAGGCTGCTGCTGGCGAAAACTACGAGTGGACTGATATGTATGCAACATTTGCTAAGGAAGCAAAGGAAGAAGGTTTCGACCACATCGCATTTCTCTTTGAAGAGGTTGGCAAGATTGAGAAGATGCATGAAGAACGTTACCGCAAACTGCTGTCGAATGTTGAAAACGGTTTGGTATTCTCCAAGGACGGCGACACCATCTGGGAATGTGCTAACTGCGGTCATATCTGCATCGGCAAGCAGGCTCCTGAGGTTTGTCCTGTGTGTGCTCATCCCCAGTCCTATTTCATGGTAAAGGCTGAAAATTATTAATTATGGATATTAAACGCATATTGTTCCACGGCAGAATCCGCATTCTGCGGTTTCTGATTCACAGTGCGTCCCATCTGCGTTTGTTTCTTCGTTGGCTGATATTGTCTCTGATAGCAGGCCTTGCTATCGGAGGCATAGGCAGCCTTTTTGCGTTATGCATGACAGAAGCAATAGGACTCCGTGAACGTTATCCGTGGATAATGTATTTCCTGCCATTGGGTGGTGTGGCTATTATCCTATTATACCGTGTGTTCAAGTATCAGAATGACCGTGGTACCAATATGGTTATTGCGTCCATCCACGCTGAGGGTGAAATACCCGCTAAAATGGCACCGATGATTTTTATTTCCACAGTTATTACTCATTTGGTGGGTGGTTCTGCGGGACGTGAGGGAGCAGCACTCCAGATGGGCGGAAGCTTGGGCGCAGTTATGGGACGTGCCTTTAAGATGAACGATACAGACAGACGAGTGCTTGTAATGTGTGGCATGAGCGCAGTTTTTGCAGCGGGCTTTGGAACACCGCTGGCAGCTGCTATATTTGCCATGGAAATCGGAAGCGTCGGTGTAATGTACTATGCAGCATTAGTGCCGTGTATGATTTCATCACTTACATCGTGGACTCTTGCACGCTGGGCAGGCGTTGAACATGATAACTTTGCTATAGGAGAGTTTCCGGAATTCAGCCCCGAGGGTGCGCTGTGGATATTGCTTCTTGGTGTTTTATGTGCACTGATAAGCGTTATTTTTTGCCGAACGCTTCATAAAACCAACGACGTTCTCAAAAAGATGTTTAAAAACCCCTACATAAGAATTATCAGCGCAGGCGTTTTTCTGGTGCTTCTGAGTCTTATGCTTGGCAACCAGAATTATCTGGGCGCAGGTGTACCTATGATTGAACGTGCCTTGGATGGTGAAACGGAATGGTACGCTTTCTTGCTGAAAATAATCTGTACAGCCATTACCATTGAAGCTGGGTTTAAGGGCGGTGAAATTGTACCGTCCTTCTTTATCGGTGCAACCTTTGGTTGTCTCTTCGGACAAATAACAGGCTTTTCACCTGAGCTTTGTGCGGCAGTGGGTATGGTTGCCATATTCTGCGGAGTTACAAACTGTCCTATAACATCGCTGCTTATAGCCTTTGAGATGTTTGGCTTTCGTCAACCTGCTTTTATGCTTATAGGTATTGCGGTAAGTTACATGCTGTCGGGTTACTACGGTCTCTATAAGGATCAGAGAATTGTCTACTCCAAATATGAGCCTAGGTATATTAACAGACATACGAAGAGCTAGAAGAGCTAAGAGATAAACGGATATAAACAAAAAGCCGGGAATTGTATCCCGGCTTTTTTTAATGAAGATATTGTCCGAATTATTCAGCCTCGGAAAGTTTTGAACCGCACTTACCGCAGAACTCAAAGGTGTACTTGTCATCGAACTTAGTACCGCAGGTACCGCATACACGGAGACCCTTGAGAGAGTGAAGCTCAGTTTTCATGCTGTTGATTCTTCTCTTTCTGTCGTCAATGTCAGCGCAGAGGTTGGAAAGGTCAGCCTGGGGGTTAGCATAATACTGCTTACCGATTTCCAGCATAACTTCCTGGATACGCTCCTGCTCGTACATAATCTTCTTCTTCAGATTGCCTGTGTCGGTGGCTGCCTTAGACATATCAGAAACGCCTTTTGTAGCGCCGGACAGCTTGTCAAAAATACCTGCCATTAGAATCTCTCCAATCGAAATAATATATTATCTAAATTATACAGCTTTTTTTTTTGTTTGTCAAGTATTACTTTTCAACAGGCTCAAAACGGATTCTGATTTTAGGCAGAACACTAATGGTTGTATAAGAATTGAAGAGACCGTCATCTATTGAAAGGTCGTTTTCACCTGATGCGGGAGGTGCAAAAATCTTCAGTGTCATGTCGCATGCACCGTCAAGCGGCTTTTCAAAGAATGCAGACATCAAGTCGATGGTTTTAGCGTGAGGTGCCTTGTAGAACCACTTACCGTTAATCTCTATCATGAGGTTTGAGTCATCCTCAAAGACAAGTTCGCAGAAGGTGGGATTCTTTTCAAAGTGGAGAGGAATTGCTATACCCTCAGCATCTTCGGAATTGCCCCAACGGAGTGTGAGCGGAAGCTGAGCCTCTTCGCCTTGTGTCATAGAAGGCATAAACCATTCGTCGTGAATGATTTCCTTGTAGGTGTCCATAACGGGCTGTGCTATACCCACATTGGGATTATTCGGATCCTCGATTTCCAGACCCAGTCTGCCACGGTCACGGAACTGGTAGAAGGTAAAGCCGCTGAACCAGTCTGCATTATCAGCCTTGAGAAGTTCGCAGAAGTCCTTTACCATCACTGCCTGGTCATAAGGACCTGTTACATCACCGTCAGCGTTGAACTCAGACATAACCATAGGCTTGGAAATGCCGCCGTTGAGATAACGGTAACGCTCAAAGCTTCTCTTTGTAAGTTCGTATGTCTTTTCTACTGTGCTTCTGCTGTGGGAGTTGCCGCCATGTTCTGCAACGTCATATGGCCAACCCCAGTGGAGTGCCATGTATTTGTCAACAGACCATATGTCCGCTGCGGGAATTGTCTGTGCAAACTCTGCTTCCTTCTCCATCTCTTCCTTGTCGGGATTCTCAACGCCGCCGATACAGATGATTGTTTGAACATTGGGTGCGTTCTCCTTGATAATACGGCTTGCACGCACAAAGAAATCAGCAACTTCCTGATAAGAACAGCGCTTATTGAAAGAGAACCAGTTGCCCGTAGCTTCATGGTTTATACGGAGAAATACTCGTCCGAAGGGACGGAGGTCTTGACCGATTGCTGCAAGGTGTTCGTCGGACACATTGGGGTCGATTGTGAGAGTGAGGGTTACATCCTGACCATGAGCACGGATTTCTCTCATGTATGTGAAAGGTTCGTCCTCAGTTGTGCCGCCCAGACCGCCTTTATAAGTGAAATAGTCGTCATAGGGGAAATCCCATGCGAATTTTACATCCGGGTTTGCGTGTACAATACTTGCACGACCGGGGAAGCCTTTGTCCAGAGGATAGTAGCAGTACATCAAACTGATGCTGCGGTGAGGTCTGCCCATTTTCGCAAGAATGTAGTCCTGATCTACGTATTCGCCACGCTCACTTCCATCGCCAAGGTCAACTGCAAATTTTGCGGGTCCCATGTGAAGCTTATAGATTTTTTCCATTAATAGTATGCTCCTTTTTCTTAATGTCATTTTCCTTAAAGTTGCAAAAAACAACTTTTATAATAATTGTATCAGATAAAATTTGCGGTGTCAATAAGTCATGGTAAACAAGATTTGATATGCAACAAATTTGAGCCTTTTGGAGATAGAGAAACCCACTTTTCAAAAAATATTTGACAAAACTACTGCTTAGTGCTATTATATTATAGAATATCCGTAAAATAAGTAGCTTTATAGCTTCTAAAGTGAAAAAAACATGATAATCTGAAAAAATTTCAAAAAAGCTATAGACTTATATAAAAAAATATAGTATAATATTAGGGTATTTGAAAATTACTTGGAGGTAATGACATGGCAAACTTTAAGAAAATCACAGCTGCGGCAGCTGCTTTTACTATGATTAGCTCTCTCGTAGCTTGCGGCAGCAATAGTGCATATGCGCTCACTATCGATGGCGAACAGGTTAATGCGGGTATCTACATCTACTACTCATATGTCGCTTATAATGAAGCAATCTCTACTCTTACAGAGCAGAATGCTGAGCTTGATACAACCGATGATAAGTTGGTTAAGGAACAGATTATTGACGGTAAGGACGTTCTCACCTGGATTCAGGATGAGGCTATAACTTACTGCCAGGAGCATGTTGCAGTAAATAAGAAGTTCGAGGAAGAAGGCTTGGAGCTTTCTGATGAATCTAAGACAAATGTCAAGGAATATGTTGATTATATCTGGGAAGAACAGTCTGAGGTTTACGAAAAGAACGGTATTTCTGAGTCTTCTGTAACCGCTATTATGGAGTATACATACAAGGCAAGCGAGCTTTTCCTGCACTTCTATGAAATTGACGGCGTTGAAGGTGTAACAGAGGAAGAAGTTCACGATTACTATGTTGAGAATAATGCTCGTATTCAGTATGTAAAGTTTGACCTTGTTGATGGTGCAGGTGAGGAACTTGACGATGCAGGTATAAAGGCTATGGATGAGATGACAGAAAAATACCTTGCAGCAGTTGAGAAGCTTGACAAGGAAGAGGACATCCGCGAGGAGATGGATTCTGTTAAGGAAGAGTATGCTGCATATGTAACATCCATTTCTAACGAGGCTCTTGCTACAGCTACTGACGCTGAGGGTAACACTGTTACCACAACAACAACTACCACAACTGAAGCTACAACAGTTGAGGGTGAAACTACAACTACCACAACAACTATTCCCTATGCAAACGAATCGCTTATTGCAAGAGTTACTACGGATGAAGAAACTGATGAAGAGGATTTGTCCTATACACCTGCTAAGCCTGTTCATGACTTCGTATTTGATGATGCAGAGCTTAACGTTCCTGAAATCATTGAGGATGAAGAAAATAATGCCAAGTATCTTGTTGTACGCTATGATATTGAAGAGCGTATGACTGAAGATGATTTGTGGACAGATGATGTTAAGAACAGCGTTATATCTGTAATGTTCAGCGACGCTTTCCAGGAAAAGCTGGATGCTTGGTGTGAAGAACAGAAGGTAAAGATTAACGATGTCGCTGTTAAGCGTTATGATCCCTTTGCAATTGACTTTACCTCTGAAAACTAATAAACAGATGTAAGTAAGACCGACGCAAGTACGTCGGTCTTTTTTATTATATTTTTATTGTATTAATTTTAATTATGATGCGTGATTGACTTAGAGCAAGAACTTTACGCATCTGTTTTACCTATAATGTAGTCAACTCTACATATCACTTTCATAATTGATACACTGAAAAAACTTGGTGAAATGGCAAAAGAAGGACAAAATGGATGTTGAGGGTGAGGAAACGATGAACTTAGAGGAGATATTTGTCAAAAACAGCCAAAAATCCGAATAAAAGCGTGAAAATATTTGAAAGAAGGAAGCCTTGACAAAAAGTTAAAGACATGGTATAATAATAAAGCTGTCGCAGGAGAGAGCT
>CAZQMA010000060.1:0-6637 GCA_964594275.1 uncultured Ruminococcus sp.
CATGCGGTAGTTATAGCCGACTTCTTCATGCTGATACCACGGTGCATTTTCTCTTGCTTGAGTAGACCATTTACGAACTTTATTTGCAACCTCAATATCGTTGGTCAGCAGACAACCGCCCGCCGAACCTGTGATGATCTTGTTGCCGTTATAACTGATTGCGGAATAGTCGCCGAACGAGCCACATTGTCTACCATCGATAGTAGCTCCCATCGCTTCGGCTGCATCTTCAATCAGAAGTGCGCCATGTTTCTCGCAGATTTCCTTTATCAAATCCATGCGCCCGGGGAACCCGTACAGCTCTGCGGAAACGACCAATTTTACGTCGGGGTACATCACAAACGCTTTTTCAAGTGCCACAGGGTCCATGTTCCAAGATTCTGCTTCCGTGTCAATAAATACTGGAATGCCGCCCTCATAAACAACGGGATTAAGGGTGGCATCGAAAGTCATGTCACTACAGAAAACTCGCTTACCTTCCAGCGCTCCGTGACTGATTGCCGGCTTACCGTAAAGTGTTTCGCCCGCATGCTTTACTGCCAAATGAAGAGCCGCCGTACAGGACGAAATTCCAACGGCATACTTCACTTCCGCTTTCTCTGCGGCAATTTTTTCTACTTCATTGATATTTGCACCAACCGTGGACATCCAGTTGGTGTCATATGCTTCTTTCACATACTTCATTTCCTCGCCATGCATTGTCGGCGTTGCAAGCCAGATTTTTTTCTCAAACGGCGTGAATTGTTTTGAACCTTTCATTTTATATGTACCTCAAAGTCTTATTTTCGTCTTTGTAACTTTCTTTGTCTTTCATCACAGACAAACAGTGAATCAATTGACTCCATCCGCTCCTCACAAAAAGCAAGCCAAAAGTCGCCTTCTGTACAAAAACATGAAATAAATTTCTTGAATTTACTAAAATATTATATCATGTCTTGTGCATAATGTCAACAAAGAATGGTGTGCTTTTACATTTGTCATATAAAAATTGTCAAATTGTCTAATGCTGTGCTTTGCAATAAATTAATTTGGGGGTAAATATAAAATGGCCAATTAGCATTTATCAGAGAAAAGATGGTCGTTTGAAGGGTGTATCACAACGTAGAAAATTCAGACTACTTGTCCTGTTGCTGTCTGTATGTATTCGGTGTTATCCCCATGACCTTTTTGAACTGCCGTAAAAAATAAGATGGAGTACTGTACAAACAGGTGTTTGAGATTTCTTCAATGGACATATCCGAATGTTTCAGAAGATTTGCGGCATATTGTATTCTGCTCAGAATCAGATCCTGCGAAACGCTTGTACCAAAGGTGTTACTGTAAAGATGCTGGAAGCGGGAACGACTGAGCGCCAGCTCTTCTGCGATTGCATCAATACTCCATTCATGGCATGGCCAGCGGTAGATACATTCACGTATCCACATAAGCCGTTCGCCATAAAGCGTTTCTGAAAATCCCTGTGACGGCTGTCGCAATTCGATTTGCTCGTGTACTTTATATACCAACATTTTCAAATACAAATCTACAGTCTGCTGACGATGAATATGAGCAGAGTAAAATTCATAACACATATTGCGGACAATTTTGGAAACAGCAGCAGCGTCCCCAAGATACACAGGTGTATCCAAGGGAAGCAGTTCCCGGATTAACGCCTCTTCTTCTTTATTCGGTCCAAAGTGAATCCAATCATCAATATACTCTTCACTGTCAGCGTGATAATATTCTGGATACTCCGGTGTGTAAAGAATATACGAATTTGATTTTACTTTCAAATCCTTTCCGTCAACGCGAAAAACAGCGGGAGTTTTGATTACAAGAAACAGCCAATCTCCTGCACCGTTCGGGCGATCTATAAGAAAGGTTTCATCATGCTTGTGATGATATCCGATTTCATCTATGCGCATATAACCACCTCATTTTTATGTTATCTATACTTTAATTATACTATATTTCTCCGGCAGAGTCAAGAAATCGTAGCACAAAAGTACTAAAATTATAGCACATTTGTGAATTGACTAAAGAAGAAAATATAATGTAAAATGAGTGTATCAATTCTTTGGATTCATAAAAATTGACATGAAGGAGGTATACTATGAAATTCAAAAGAATAGTAGCTACAGTGACTTCGTTTATTTGCTGTGTCGGAATGACATCGCTCATACCATACAAAGCGGAGAAAGTGTATGCTATAGAGCAGGTTCACAATGACTTTGAGGTTAATTATGACGGTTGGTACGGTAATGCTGAAAATGTTTGTCTGTCCGCTGTAAGCGACAGCGGCTTTGCCGATACGAGAGGTATGCAAGTTTCAGGAAGAATTCTCTCGGAAGATGGTGCAAGTTCATCAAAAGGATTTTATCTGATCGGCGGTGTTGATTATACCTACAGTATACAGGTAAAATCAAAATTTACAGAAAATTTTACGTTGGAGCTACTTTACATTGACATGGAAACAGAAAAGGAAACGGTAGTCACACTTGACACTGCTCATACTGAAGCAGGAGTATGGACGGAGCTTTCCGCAGAATATACCGCTCCCGAAAACAGCTATGAGTTCCGCCTGACAATCAGAACGGACAGTACAAACGATTTTTATTTCGATGAGGTTCTTGTGACATCGGAAGAAACAATTTCTATGGATACGGTTTATGCAGTTTCTGAGAAACAGGGACTCAAGGACGCATTCGCAAATTATTTCAGGGTTGGAAACATCCTGAACAGTACAACTGTTCAGAACTCTGCAATTACAGCAAGCATTCTCAAGGATTATAACAGTATTGAGTGCGAGAATGAAATGAAACCCGATGCAACAATGGTACAATCCCAGTGCAGCGGAACCAATATTGGTGTCACGATCAACAATGCGGCTACTATTATGGATTTCTGCATTCAAAATGGCATTGGCATGAGAGGTCATGTACTCGTATGGCACAGCCAGACGCCTTCATGGTTTTTCAAAGAAAATTACGATGCAAACGGTGCATGGGTTTCCACAGATGTGATGGATGCCCGTATGGAAAGCTATATCAAGAACCTGTTTGCACTGATAGAAGAGCAATATCCTGAGCTTGATCTTTATGCTTATGATGTTGTGAACGAAGTTGTCAGCGATGACGCTGACAGAACAGCAAATTATGGTGGTGCAAGAGAAGCTGGTGATTCCAATGTGACAAGCGGAACTTCTGCATGGGTGTCTGTTTATGGCGATAACAGCTTTGTCGAGAAAGCGTTCACCTATGCAAGACAGTATGCACCGTCGGACTGCAAGCTGTTCTATAACGATTATAATGAATACTGGGATCACAAGCGTGACTGTATTTATGAAATGTGCAAATCTCTTTTCGAAAAAGGACTCCTTGACGGTATCGGTATGCAGTCCCATATCAATGCAAATTATAACGGATTTTCAGGCGTTTCATCCTATACAACCGCTCTGCAGAAATACGCTTCCATCGGATGCGAAGTGCAGATTACGGAGCTTGACATCAGCATTGAGGCGGGAACCTATACACTTCAGCAGCAAGCTGAAAAATATGAGGCAATTTTCCAGGCTGCAATGGACATCAACGATGGAGATTATGCAGGAGAGGTCACAGCTGTATGTATGTGGGGACCAAACGATGCCAATACATGGATTAAAACAGAAAATGCACCTTTGCTTTATGACACCAATAACGAACCTAAAGCCGCATATACCACGCTTGTGGCAATGATCCCTGAATCCGAATGGGGTGACGGCAACAGTTATGGTACAATCGAGCCGAATGAATATGGCTGGTATTTCCACAGCACCTTTGAAGGAGATACGGACAGCTGGCAAGGACGAGGCAATGCAACGATTCTGACAAGCGGCAGAACTGCTTATGTGGGCAGTGAAGCTCTCCTCGTACAGAAACGAACCGCTGCATGGAACGGCGTATACAGAACACTGAATCCTAAGGCATTTGTTCCCGGAAAAGAATACAGCTTCAGCGTGAATGCCATATATTTTGATGGTGATACTACAGAACCGTTCTACCTAAAACTTCAGTATACCGACGCAAATGGAGAAACACAATATTCCACTATCACTGAAGCAACTGCGATCAAAGGAGAATGGGGACAGCTTGCCAATACCAATTACCTGATCCCGGCAGATGCAAGTAATATGCAGCTTTATGTAGAAACAGCGAACAGCACTGCAAACTTCTACATTGATGAAGCCATCGGTGCAGTAGCAGGTACTTATATTGAAGGTGCAGGTGCAAAGAATATCATTCTCGGCGATGTGAATTTTGATAGTGTGATCAATGTCTTTGACCTTACGTTAGCAAAGAAGTATTATACCAATGGTTTTGACAATACTGCTGCCCAAGTTGCAGCGGACGTGGATCAGAGCGGTAAATTTGATGTAACGGATATTCAACTCCTGCAGGATTATCTCCTTGTCAGAATCACAGAATTCCCTGTTGCGGAAAAGGTCATTGATACCACTATAATGGAACAGCTTTTCAGTACGGTTACCATTGCAGAAAGCTATAAGAACGAGGGAGAAAATAACCCTCTGTTCACTCAGCGTTTCGGTGCGGATCCCGGAGTTATGGAATATAACGGCAGAGTTTATGTTTATACAACAAATGATGTGATCGAATATGACAGCAGTGGTAACGTGGTTGAAAACACCTACGCACAGGTAAATAAGATCAATTGCATTTCTTCCGATGATATGGTCAACTGGACAGATCACGGAGCAATTGAGGTTGCCGGCTCTTCCGGTGCAGCAACATGGGCAACGAACTCATGGGCACCTTGTGCAGCACACAAAACGATTAACGGTCAGGAGAAATTCTTCCTCTATTTCTGCAACGGAGGTAACGGTGTGAGCGTTCTTACCGCAGATTCTCCTACGGGTCCGTGGAGCGATTCACTAGGTCAGGCTCTCATCAGCCGCTCAACGCCGAACTGCTCCAATGTTAAATGGCTATTCGATCCGGCAATATTTGTGGATGATGACGGCACAGGGTATCTATATTTCGGTGGCGGCGTGCCGGACGGAATGCAAGCAAATCCAAGAACAGCCAGAGTGGTAAAGCTAGGCGATGATATGATCAGCCTTGCAGGAGATCCGCAGACACTAGATGTTCCCTATCTATTTGAAGATTCTGGTATCAACAAGATCGGCGACAAGTATTACTATACCTATTGCTCCAACTGGAACACCAGCAGCAACAGCTACGGCATGACCAGCGGTGCGATTCAGTACATGGTCAGCGACAGTCCTATGGGACCGTTTACCTACGGCGGTGAGCTGTTTAAAAATCAAGGTAATTTCTTTGGGCTGTATGGCAACAATCATCACTCCATCATTGAGCTAAATGGACAACTGTACCTGTTCTATCATGCCCGTGCAGTAGAGGCTGCAATGGGCATCACGGGCAATTACAGAAGTCCGCAGGTTGACACCATCACCATGAACGGTACAAACTTTAACAGCGTGACAGGAACCATGACTGGTATTGCACAGCTGAAAACTCTTAATCCTTATGAGAAAGTACAGGCCGAAACAATGTCCGATCAAGCTGGTATCAATGTCAGCGGCGTCGGCGATACCGTTGTAAGCGAAATTGACAGCGGTGACTGGATCAAAGTATCAGGTGCAGACTTTGCAAATGGATGCACAGAGCTGACATTACGAGCAGCTTCCTCCAACGGCGGTGCGATCAAGATCTGCACAGGTAGTCCTACAGGTACAGCCATCGGATATGCGGAGGTATCAGGAAGCTTTTCTGAAATCACCGTTCCTGTCAACAGCGTCAGTGGAACACAGGATCTGTATTTTGTATTCAGCGGCAGTCTTGAGTTTGATTGGTGGCAGTTTTCATAATAATCGTATCACCATTCACTGCTCCTTTCTTGACTTTATGCATATGAGTGTAGTATAATACTGCTGTTCACTATAAATCGGTATTGGATGAAGTGGCAAGGACATAAAAATCCTTGCCACTTCAATAGTCTCGATTTTCTTTCCCATTGAACATTTTAAGCAAAAATATGGTATAATGGTTCAAACGGTTAAACAAAGGCGGTGAGAACTTGCAAGATATCAAGAAATTAGCAGAAGAATTTAAGTCGTGTCAGAAGATACTGTTGGCACTCGGCGACGAGAATCGTCAGCATCTGATTCTTGAAATGATGCAGATGGGTGAGTGTGGTGGTGTGCGTGTCGGTGCAATTACAGAGAAAACGAATCTCTCCCGTCCAGCTGTGTCGCATCATCTCAGGATACTCAAGGATGCAGGGATTGTCAAAGTGCGGCGTGAAGCAACAAAAAACTATTACTATTTTGATGCTGATACCGAAGCAATGGCAAAACTTTTGCAAATGCTCAAGAACGCCAAAGAAATTATGGAAAATCTACCAGATAGAAGCGGAAAGGAATAACACTATGGAACTTGTTGAAGCGATGAAACAAAGACACAGCGTTCGTCAGTATACGAACAAAAAGATTGAGGCGGATATTCTTACAAAGTTGCAAACCGAAATTGATGCTTGCAACAAAAAAAGTGGCTTACATATTCAGCTAATCACAAATGAACCGCAAGCCTTTGATAGTTTTATGGCTCACTACGGAAAGTTTTCGGGGGTTACAAATTACATT
>CAZQMA010000061.1:0-6019 GCA_964594275.1 uncultured Ruminococcus sp.
CCTTTATGAGATAAGTAATAAGGCTTTTCTTTTCCTCGTCACTTATTATATCATAAAATCGGAGCAATATCAAGCACATTATATTAACAATTCCATTTTTATTCGTGCTTTTATCGGATTTTAGGGCATTTGGAGAACTTTCCTCTAAGTCATATAATTGACTTCTACCAGAAATTTCTACCAAATTTTCTACCAAAATCGCTCTTTTTTGAAATTTTCCATTTCTTCATCGGTCTTGTCACATTATATTATATAATTACACGGCTGTGGGATGTGACGATTCCGCAGGCGTGTCTTTTTTCTTTTTTCTGCTGTTTGACTTCTTAGGTGTAGGCTTTTCGCTCTCCGTTTCAGTCTTTGCTGACTGTTCGCTCTCGGCAGGAGTATCCTCCTTTTTTGCGCCAAGCACTCTTGAAATGGTTTCAGCCGATGCTACCTTTGCATTGTATTCAAGGTGACTGTAAAGGTTCGCCGTGATATTGAATGTCGCATGACCGAGCCACTCCTGAATAGCCTTCATCGGAATATCGTTTGCAAGCAAAAGGCTGGCACAGCTGTGACGCAGATCATGGAAACGGAGCATTTTCAGACCATTTTTCTTGATGACCTCATGGAAGTCGTGCGTTACTGTATTGGGGCTGATGAGCTTTCCATACGGATCACAGCAAACAAAGCCATCAAACTCGGTGCTGTATTCCTTACCTCCGAGCTTTTTGTAGTGCTTGTCCATTTTCTTCTTTTCAAGAAGCATTTCCTCAATATGCGGTATCAGCGGAAGGGTTCTTCTTGTGGAATTGGTTTTCAGCCTGGTCTCCACAAAGAGCTTCGGCTTGCCGTTCTCATCATAGTCGCTTACGACCTTACGCTCGATAGAGATAGTCTTTTTCTTGAAGTCGATAGAATCCCACTTCAATCCGATGATCTCACATCTTCTCAGACCGTAGTATGCGGCGATATGTACGATAAGCTCCAGCTTGTGATCCTTGAACACCTCAAACAGTTCATTCAGCTCGTCCTCGTTGTAGAAAACGGCTTCGTGTCTTTCGGCTCTCGGCATCACCATTTTATTCATAGGGTGCTGCGGCAGTATCTCCATTTTCACCGCCCACATAAATGCGGAGTGGATCGCAAGGTAATACTGTTTGACCGAGCTTCCCTTTAAGCCCTGATCCATCTTGTAATTAAGGAATGTCTGAATCTGAGAATGGTTGAGATCGGCAAGTGTCACATCGGGATATTCCGCACTCATGTACTTCATAAAACGCTCCATGATCCTCTTGTAGCACTGGTATGTGGTACGGGCGGCATTGGGCTTGATAGCCGTCAGCCACTCTGAAAAGAAATCACTAAGCTCCTGATTGATGACAACATGCTCATTCTCATCCTCAGTATTCTTCTTGGGTGATGTATTGAAAACCACCTGATTGTTGTTCCACTTATCAGCAAAATCAGCCACGATTTCCTCGACAGCTTCATTCAGTGCTTTCTTAGTGCATTTCTCAGGCAGTCCTGTTGACACCCACTTGCGCTTACGCTTTCCTGCTTTGTCCTTGTAGTCAAAAACAACATACTGTTTTCCGTTCTTCACGGAAGTGATGTATTTATAGGGCAGACTTGCTTTCATTATAATTTCCTCCTTGCATTGAAAGCGGTAGAAGTCTGCTGTTGACTATTCAATTATAGCGCGAATCGTAATATAATGCAAGACCTACCAACCGCAATTCTCTATTTTCGGCGCATTGACCGGTTTTCACGGCTTGTTTTGTGCGCGTTGCAGAACGTAATTTATGACCTCGATCTTCGCCACTCGGATCTTGCGTCCGTGAGGCATTCGGGGAATCTTACCTTCTCTTATAAACTTGCACACCGTTCTGTATTTCAGGTCAAGCATTTCGCAAAGCTGTTCTGCACCTACAATATCGGGATAGTCAGCAAACATAGTATGATAAACGTCATTGGTGTTCGGCTGACTTTCCTCTGTTTCTATTATTTCAGATGTATCGTCCATAATCAAAACTCCTCTCGCAAAAGAAGAAATAGAAAACTGTACTGCTATGCAATACTAAAAGCGTTGATGTTTCATATTAAGTTTTCAAGATGCTGTAATACACCAGGTCTGTCAGTTATTTCTATGTCCAAGATTGATGTACTATTGGCAGATACCCTGCATGACACAGGGTATCTCCCGATAGGACATCGCCTATCAATTTGAAAATAGGAGTATAACATGAAGTCTTGATTAGTTTAAGTACCACAGACGGCAGACAGCAAATGGGCATAAACTGTCTTGCCGTCCCTGATACCAAATGCAAGGAGTTCGGAGTGTCTCAGCCGTGATTTCCTGTCACGGCTCACACCCCTCTACTCTATAACCGAAAAAAACGAAGATTTCCTCATGATTGGAGAGTGTTTTTTCGGCTGAAAAGAAAAAATCGTTGTTATGCACAAAAATCATTCTTCATTTTCGTGCGCTATGATGTACTCCCTGAGCAGTCTCTTAGCTTTGTTGATTCTGTACTCGACTTTCTTCGGTGACACAGCATATTTCTTAGCCAGATACATCATAGATACTGCCTTTTCAGACAGATAATAGTCCCTGATAAGCTGATACTCAAAGGTATAGTCCATTCTCATCAACTCCAATGCTACGGGCAGATAGCAGAGCCTTGCTTCTCTGAGCAGATTAGCCGGAGACAGCTCATCGGCAGGATAATCGGGTATCCTGCTAATGTCCTTGTGGTCAAGGTACATAACATCGTGCGCAGCGTCCTGTTCTTCAAGGTAATGCTCCCTCCGCCCCATGCGGTTGTATTCTTTCTCCACCTCTCTCGGAACTTCGTCACCGAAGTGTGTATACTGAAACTTACTCATTGCCGCCTGCCCTCTTTTTAGAGATAAGCGGTTCTTTGCCCTCAGCCTTAATGCACTCATTAAGTGCCTTGACCGTGTATTTCTCCATAAATACACAGTTTGCAAGGAAAAGGCGGATTATACTGTATCTTGGATCGCTTTTGCGTACCTTATGGGGTGTCAGGCTGAACAGATATTCCTGCCTAAGAGGGTGAAGCCTGAGTGCGACACAGAGCAATATAAGGTTTTCATAGCCGATTTTCCTCTGGTCTTTGCAGTAGTAATAAAGACATGACCTCGAAATCCCCGTCAGCAGTGAGATCTGTCCCTGAGTGATACCGCTGTCATCTGAAAATCGCTTCAATGCTTTGCCTATTGTGTCCAAATCAGGCTCAGGCCCGTGTATGTAACGTTCATAGTCCTCCGGCTCCTCACGTTCCGTGAAGAGCCTTACATAGAGTCCGTCATTGTTATCGCTCATCGGTAAATCTCTCCTTATCGTTGATTTAAGACGAGATTTACGCAAATGAACATAGTTAGCCTGTCATTCGGGCAGTATCCCGTCCGACAACCAAACTCTCAATACCATTTGATTGACCATGTATTCAGTTCAGCTTATTGTGACCGAGATTCCTCTGCGCAGACAGGCACAATAAGTGTTGTAGGCTCATAACTCTACATCTTCTATTATGCACTATAACCGCCGAAAAATCAAACTTTGCAGTGCCACTCCAAGTGGCATACCCACTTTTTTCTTTTCCTTGATTTTACAAGAGAAACGGAGTTTTCTACAAAAAGAAGTCAAAACATAGAGAAGTCCAAAAAGCACCGCAGGCATGGGCAAAATCAGTGTGATATGCTTCTCTGCCAATGCCACACAGGGTGGAATGTTCATAGAAATTTTACAATTTATATCCCTCCTTCCGAATTTACAGACAGAAAAAGGGCGGCCTGAACTGCTCAGACCGCCCGGATAACTCTTTCGTCATCGGATATTCCCCCTCAGACTGATTTCTCTTGTGAAGCACAAAACAATGCCCACGGCAATCTTTGCAGATAGCTATGTGTTTGTTACTGTACAACTCATCTTGACCACCTCCAAGAACATAATCATTTGCTTCTCATGTCTTGCTCGGAACTGATATGATCTCACAAAAGCATAGAGTTTTTCTGTCTGCTATCATTATATCAAAGCATGTGGACAAAATTTTCACTTCTGACCGCTTATTCCTAAAATTTTATTATACCATTTCAGATAGACAAAATTTGTACTTCTGAAAAAGAAAAGAGCCGTTGCCTTAATAGCAACAGCTCCGTCACATCTATATTATTCTGCTGCATCGAACAGGCTCTTGAAGTTCTTCTTTGAGAACGAAGTCAGCCGTCCATTGCTCACCCATTCTATGAAAACATTGTCGAGATCGTCGATGTATAAAACCGTGGCTATGCTACCAACAGGAACACTGTCACTTATCTTTTCCATGAGCTTGACCTTTGCTCCTGCTGCTACTTCATCTATCATTGCTATGACCTCCTGAATAAACACACTTGTATTATTATACAACAGCAAGACGGGTGTGTCAAGCACCGTTTGTTCAATAATACCTGTTTTCAATTTGTGGTTGCACAGGAGTTGCACGTCAGTTACAGGGAAACCGAGATTATTATACAGCAAACTCAGGATACGCACCGAGCATTTTTCTGACCTCATTCAGATACTCAGCCCTTTCCTTTGCAGGAGCGACCAATTCAATTCCGTCACCGTACTGCATTATCCAGAGGTACAGCTTTCGGTTTATGCCGGCTTTCACATTTATCAGAACGTATTCCTCATTTTCGTCAGGACGGACGTGAGCCAGATCACCGAAATGCTCAACCATTTCATCGAGCAGATACCGCTTCACCCTCAACGTTATGTATTCATAGTAGTCGGGAGAAAACATATCCGTCACAAAGGCATCGACTTTTTCTTCCTTCGGGAGCTGAACTTTGGAAACCTCACCGCCCTTAATGTCCTTCATGCGGTCAACACGGTACGTTCTCCATTTCCCGTCAGCTTCATTGAAACATTTCAGGCAGAAGTGTTCGTGGAAGTATATCACGCTTACGGGGATAATCTCTCTCCGCTTGTAGTAATACTGCATCTGCTTTTTGGTATCTATCTTGCCGTACTCAAAGTTTATTTTTCTCCTGTCAGCGATAAGGCTGTGTATCACATCAAGATTATGGATAAGGTCAAGGCTGTTTGAGCATCGGTCATTGAGCGTTACCCTGCTGATAAGCTGTCTTATCTCGGCATCGGAACACAAGCCCTCAAACTTATGGATAAGCGACTTTTTCTGAGCTGAACTCAGGAACTTGTTTATGGAGATCGAATCGACGATAAAACGTATCTCATTAAAGGTGATACTGTTGTCAAGCAAGGCATAGTAAGCAGTGCCATGTTCACGGGTAACTCTCACGATATTGTTGCCCATACTTGTCAGCCTGTCAAGGTCACGGCGGATAGTGACCTCAGCGACACGTTTCAGATTGGTTACTTCGCACAGATGATCCTGAATATCCTTGATAGACACATACCGATTCTTGTCGGTAAATCTTGATAGGTAATCTATGATGAATATAATTCGTTCCTGGTCCATTTTATCCTCCCACACATATTTTAAGAAATCCCTGCTCTGTCACTCCGTCAGAACAGGGATCTTTCTGTTTCCTGTTTAGTTTTTTCTTTCAATAGACTGTCGCACAACTACCGTTATTATTATACCAAATCTGCCGTTCAACATCAATCCACTTCGGAATATCCAAGTATAACGTTCTGGACTTTTATAGTATCAGCGATTCTATTTGTAAACATTCTATGAACTTTCGGGCATTTTATGGGGAAATCCTCAAATTTTTCGGTTAATAAGTGAAGGAGTATAACCTCTGAAATGAACGGAGCATTTCAGAGCCAAGTCGCAATGCTCCAAGTCCTCTTAAAACGAGGCTGCTCAGGACGATAAGGCCCTGAGCGAGAAAAATGCTCGGAGAGCATTTTTTCAAACCCAGCAAGCTCTGCAAATCGTTTTACATAAACGATTTGCAACAGCTTGTCAGAGGGACACCCCTAAACAATGCCAACAACTTAAGCGATATTGGCATTTACCCCGCATAAAAAATCAAATAG
>CAZQMA010000062.1:0-5338 GCA_964594275.1 uncultured Ruminococcus sp.
CTCTTGTAATCATTTGAGTAGCCGATTGTTGTAACCTGGAACATTTCGCCTGCACCCTCACAGTCACTGCCTGTAATAAGAGGTGTATTTACATATACATAGTTTCTGTCCTGGAAGTACTGATGGATAGCCTCAGCCATAACGGAACGTACACGGAGTACAGCACCGATGGTGTTGGTTCTGCCTCTGAGATGGGGCATTGTACGGAGAAATTCAAGAGTATGACGCTTCTTCTGGAGGGGATAATCAGGTGCACATGCGCCGATAACGGTAATCTCCTCAGCGTTGATTTCCACTGAACCGTGGTTATCCTCTACAACTGTACCCACAACCTTTACAGAAGTACCTGTAGGGAGAGCGTCCTCAAAGGCAATACCTGTGCTTTTGTCAATAACAATCTGGAGCTGTGGCTGAGATGTGCCGTCAGTAATAGCAAGAAACGCCATGGTCTTGGAGTTTCTGGATGTGCGTACCCAGCCGCAGACAGTTACGCTCTGACCGATATAACTCTTATCGGTGAAAATGTTTTTAATGTCAATGTGCTTCATGATTAAAGGATTCCTTTCTGTATTGAGCATTATTTTTGAATTGTAAATTTAAATAAAAAAGCCCCGTCCTAAAATAAATTAGGACGGGACGTAATACCCGTGGTGCCACCTAAATTGCTGTGATATGTTTCACAGCCGCTCTCAGCCTGCTTATACAGACCTGACCTTTAACGCAGGTATACGTCGTGCCTACTTGCCACAAAATCAAAACTTCCGGGACTTTCGGGTTGATGCTCGGGAGTGTTATTCACAAAGGCTCTGATGCACGGTTCACACTGTCCCATGCTCACTGAAAACGATTTCCTATGCTACTTCTCTCCGTCTTTGCATTTGATTTTTATATTATACCATAGCTTCCGTCTTTTGTCAAGTGCTGATTTATAATTATTAACTTATAATTAAACTTAACCCGTTTACGTTAATTTATACCCTCTGCGGAGCTATATGTGAGAGGCGTTCTTCTCTTATTTCAAGACAAGGAGTGATTTTTATATGACAGAGCTTACAGCTCAGCGCAAGTTCATTGATACAGGTCCTATCAAAACCCTCTTTACCCAGGGTGAACATCTTGCCGACACAATACGTATCACTATCCCCTGCGTCTATGACGAAACCGACATTTCAGACTGCACCTTTGCCATACGTACCGTCTCCTATAACGGTTCAATGACGGAAACAATCCTCACAAAGGAAATCGCAGGCGAAAGCATTGTTCTCACCTGGAAGGTTTCCCGTGAAGCTACGGCTTCGGCAGGTATGCTCTATCTCCAGCTTATCGGTTCAAAGGATGAGGCGGTGATTATCAAGTTTATCATGCCGCCTGTTATTGTGGGTGAATCGGTTATGGGTGACAATGTTCCTGTGCCTGATGTTGTTGATGAAAAGCTTGCCGCTATGAACGAGCTTCTGGTAAAGTTTGCGGAGATGACTGCCGACCCGAACTATTCACCGCAGGAAGTTCAAACCGCCCGCACCGGCTCTATCGTGGAAAACACCTTCCCCACCCTTTCTGCAAGGCTTTCTGCGGATTTTAAACAGTGTATCACTCAGGGAGAGCTTGAATCGGCGCTGTCCGCAGTGACAACCGCCTACTCCAAAGCAGACAAAGCCCTTGCCGAAAGGCTTGACGCCTTGGAAGCGGCAGTTGAAAATATGAGTGGCATAAGCCTTGTATTTTCGGCAAATCCCCTCTCCCTGCCGACAACAGAAAACACACTTGAAACCGAAACGGGAACAGTAAGCAGCTTCACATCCCTTGCGGACGTTGAAGCAGAATCGGAGGTATAAAATGGCTTGTAAGAAATATATGATTTACCATAGCGTTGAAAAGACATCTGTCTCAAATCTGTACAAATTCCTGAATCAGTACGCAGTACCTGACTATTTTTCAAGGGTCGAATACGATGACGACCTCAGCATTACTTGTTATAACACTCTGGGCAGCACAGAATATTCGACAATGATTATTAACAAAAGCAGTGGCAGTATCTTTGTAACAATTTATTATAATAATTCCAACGGTTATGGAAGAAGCTCCTCCAAACACGGTTCTTCCAGCGATAGTTCAAAGGCAAAATACTTTGTTGCCGGATATGTGACCGATAACGGCATAGCTATATCCGCTTCTAACGGTAACAACACAGATGAGGGAACTATGGTAGTAATGATTACCAAGGATAATCGTGGTAACACTGCCATCATCACAGAAAGTTCCACATTTGGCTATATGTCATCTGGCACTGCATATATTGCCGCAGGCAATGGGTACGAACATGCACAAGTGTGTCAATGTAAAGCGGTAACTGTCCCGTCCATTGCCGTCACTACGCTTTCGCCCATACTTATGCCCGATTATAAGGGCGGCTATACACCGAATGTATACGTAATGCCGTTTGCGGAAAACCGAAGCGTAGGAATCCTTGAATTTAACGGCAAGCGGTATCTGTCCAACGGAATTATCTGCATGAAGTGTGACAATGAGGAGAATACAACATGAACGATACAATCCTCGTAGCACTCCTCTCTCTTATCGGCACTCTCGGCGGCAGTTTCGGCGGTATCCTGACAGCCAATAAGCTCACAAATTTCCGCATCGAACAGCTTGAACGCAAGGTTGATAAGCACAATAATTTCGCAGGGCGTATTCCCGTAATCGAGGAGCAGATAAAAGTTGCAAATCACCGCATTGACGACCTGGAAAGGAGCAAAAATCATGAGTAATAATTTCAAAAAGTGGTTGAAATACGCCGGAATCCGTGCGATTAAGACCTTTGCACAAACCGCTGTTGCCATGGTCGGTACAGCGGTTCTGATTGAGGACGCACAGTGGTTAACGGTGCTTTCTGCGGCAACTATGGCGGCGGCTCTGTCACTTTTGACATCGGCGGCGGGTCTGCCTGAAATGAGGGAGGAAAACTAACATGAAAATCAAACAGGATTTTGCCAAAGCCTCATCCTGCTACAAGGCAGACAAGCGCATTGTTCCAAAGGGTCTTATGCTTCACAGCGTGGGCTGTAATCAACCTGACCCGGAGGTTTTTGCCCGAATCTGGAAGTCGTCCGCCAATGTATGCGCTCATGCTGTGCTTGGCTCAGACGGCACAGTGATTCAGACCTTGCCCTGGAACTGGCGTGGCTGGCATGGCGGCGGAAGCAGTAACAACACCCATATCGGCGTTGAGATGTGCGAGCCGTCAACCATCACTTATACAAGCGGAGCAAAATTCACGGACAATAATCCCGAAAAAACCGAGGCTTATGTCCTTGGCACATACAAGACGGCAGTGGAGCTGTTTGCGTATCTCTGCGAAGAGTACAACTTCGACCCTCTTGGAGACGGCGTAATCGTCAGCCACAGCGAGGGCTATAAACGGGGCATTGCAAGCGGTCATGCGGACGTTGAGCATCTCTGGTCAAAATTCGGGCTTACGATGAATCAGTTCAGGGCGGATGTTAAAGCCGCAATGACAAAAGCCACATCAAAGCCGCTTTACCGTGTGCGTACAGCCTGGGATGACGCTAAATCCCAGATTGGCGCATACACAAGCCTTGACAGCGCAAAGGCTGTTTGCAAGGCGGGATACAGCGTATTTGACGAATCGGGAAAGGCGATTTTTACTCCGAGTACCGAACGCACCCTTGAAGAGGCATTCAGGCGTATTGAAGAGCTTGAAAAGGCGGTGTATACATCCTGACACTGCTAAATCTGTCGAAATTAAGAGAATCGGCATAAAAATACTAAAGGCACATCACAAAAGTGGTGTGCCTTTTCTTATATTATCTGTTTACGGCAGAATACGGCTGCCGTGTCCGGGACAGAGCATATAGTCCTTATACTTCTCTGTTACAAATATGCGGAGTGCTCTCGCCTTTTCCGAATCAACATTTACACTCGTCATAAGGTAGGGGGCAAGGATATTGAACTGTCTCTGCTTCTCAGTAAAGCCCTTGGGGTTTACTACAATATCTCCTGTGAAAACAAGCTTCTGCTCATGACAGACATAGACGGTTTCTCCCTTTACATGACCGCCGCTTCCCTCGTAAACTTCAAATTCCAGTCCGCCGAAGAAAAGCGTTCCCACCATGGAAAGAAGCTCATCATCGCTCTTTTCACCGATAACCGTGCATTTGCTAAGTGTCGGCGGTGTGTAGCGGGATATTATCTTGCTCAGATGACAGTAGGGTGCATGGAGGATATTCTGTTCACGGTAATTCGGCTGTTTCTCATGCTCCAGACGGAAGTTTTCAAGGCAGCTTTCCGTAAGGTACACTCTGTCAAAGATATCAAGCAAACCCGTATGGTCAATATCGGAGTGAGTTATAGCACAGCTCGTCCTGTACTGTGACAAATCGCCCACCAGACTTTGAATAATTGACAGCATCTCCTCTTTGTAGCAGGCAAAACCGCAGTCTATAAAGAGAAGCTCGTCCTCATGCTTTAAAATGTAGGTATTACTTCCGCAGGGCGGCTGAATAGTGTAGAGTGCAATGCCTCCCGGCAGAAAGACACAATCCGTTTCAGCTTCAAAGCTTTCCCCTTTCTGAGCTGTGACAAAAGCCGCAAACTGCTTTATATAGTCAAAGGTTTTCATAGGCTGTTCACTGCGCTCATCAAGCATCTGCATGATACGGTTTGAACTTATGATAACCTCGTTAGTCTGCTCCTGCGACAGCTCCAGAAGCTCACACATCTCATTTGCAAAGCTGATATAGAAAACCGTATTGTCAAGGCTCTTTTCGGTTATATTGTAGTCAAGAATCTTTACCTTGCATATACGTGAAATATCATCAAGAAGCTTGCGCACCTCCCCTACCTTTTCAATCATCAGAGCCATTTTGAAGTACTGATAGGGTGTACCCGTTTCCTGGGAGCTGATATAGGAAACGTTTATATCGTAGCTGTTTATGATTTCAAGGACAGGAGTTACCGCTCCCGGAACATCGGGAAGTTTCAGTATTATGAGAATGGTTTTCTGCTGAGACTGCTCCTCTGCAAGGTAACCCAGAATACTCAGAAGCTCGGAGATTTCCCTGTGCTGGGCTTCGTCAGCGTTCACTTCGATGAATAGGGTATGTGCGTCAACGGATTTATTGTAATTTACACGAACAATATTACCGCCGCTTCGGCTGATTATCTTGCTTGCCTGCAAAAAAGCTCCCGCCTTATCCGGCATTTTCGTGATATAGGTCTGTTTGAATTTCATCGCTTTCCCCTCCCCTTTGTATGTTTATGATTTAGCCGTATGGCTACGGTATAATTTGCACATACTCACGTAGTGAGCCAAAGGCAA
>CAZQMA010000063.1:0-4881 GCA_964594275.1 uncultured Ruminococcus sp.
CACCAATCAGAAACAGGTAAGACCGTTTGGTTTTACCTGTTTTTTGCATTTTTATAGGCAGCAAAACAAACTGGAAGAAAAAGAGGTATGATGTATGATTAGAGAAGATTTGAGAAATGTAGCCATTATTGCCCACGTTGACCATGGTAAGACTACACTGGTTGACGAGATGCTCAAACAGGGCGGCGTTTTCCGTGAAAATCAGGCGGTAGCCGACAGAGTTATGGATTCCGGAGATATTGAACGTGAGCGTGGCATTACTATTCTTGCCAAGAATACTTCCGTTAAATATGGAGATACCAAAATCAATATTATTGACACTCCCGGACATGCTGACTTCGGCGGTGAGGTCGAACGAGTGCTTAGCATGGTTGACGGCGCATTGCTTCTGGTAGATGCAGCAGAGGGTCCCATGCCTCAGACACGTTTCGTGCTTAAAAAGGCACTGGAAATGGATCTGAAGATTATCGTTGTTGTAAATAAAATCGACCGTCCCGACGCAAGACTTGACGAAATTGGCGATGAGGTTTTAGAACTTCTCATTGATCTGGACGCAAGCGATGAGCAGCTTGAAAACACACCCGTGCTCTACTGTTCAGGCAGAGCCGGAACTGCTACAACCGACCCTCACGGCGAGGGAAAGGACTTAATTCCGCTCTTTGATACTATAATAGATTACGTGGATGCACCTGTAGGTGAACCTGATGAGCCTCTCCAGATGCTGATTTCCTCCATTGACTATAATGAATACGTTGGCAGAATTGCTGTCGGCAGAATCACACGTGGTACAATGAAGGTAAACCAGCCCATACTCCTGGGCAACTATCACACACCCGACGAAACCCGCCGCAATAAAATCGTATCTCTGCTTCAGATCGAGGGTCTCCGTAGAGTTCCTGCTGAAACTGCAACAGTAGGCGATATTGTATGGATAAGCGGTATTGAAAATATCTCCATCGGAGATACCGTATGTGCGCCTGAGGCTTTTGAGCCGCTGCCCTTTACAAAGATAAGCGAGCCTACGGTTGAAATGACCTTCTCCGTAAACGACAGTCCCTTCGCAGGTAAGGAGGGCAAGTTTGTCACATCAAGACAGCTCCGTGACAGACTCATGAAGGAGCTTCTCAAGGACGTTTCACTGAGAGTAACGGAAACTGACAGCACCGATGCGTTCCGTGTTGCAGGTCGTGGAGAGATGCACCTGTCTATTCTCATTGAAAATATGCGCCGTGAGGGCTATGAGCTGGGCGTTTCCACCCCCAGAGTTCTCTATCAGGAAATTGACGGAGTTCTCTGTGAGCCTATTGAGGAAGTTGTAATTGACGTTCCCGAGGAAAATGTGGGTGCGGTTATGGAAAAGCTCGGTACAAGAAAAGCTGAAATGCAGGATATGTATCCTCAGGGCAGCCGTACAAGAATCACATTCCTTATTCCCTCAAGAGGCCTTTTTGGCTATAAAAGTGAGTTTCTTACAGATACAAAGGGTGAGGGAATCATGAATAGCGTATTTCACGGCTATGAGCCTTACAAGGGGGACATTCCCAGAAGAAATACAGGCTCGCTGGTATCCTTTGAAACAGGCGAGGCTGTAACCTATGGTCTCTACAATGCTCAGGAAAGAGGCGCACTCTTTATCGGTGCAGGCGTTCCCGTATATGAGGGAATGATTGTCGGCTCTTCCCCCAAGACTGAGGACCTGGTGGTCAATGTCTGCAAGAGAAAACACCTTACAAACACTCGTGCAAGCGGTAGCGATGACGCTCTCCGTCTTGTCCCTCCCAGAAATCTCAGCCTTGAGGACTGCTTGGAGTTCCTGGCAGACGATGAGCTTTTGGAGGTAACACCCAAGTCTCTGCGTATCCGTAAGCAGATTCTGAGCAATCAGCTCCGTGCAAAGCAGAGAAACAAAAAGTAAAATCTGAAATATGAACACTTTACAGAAAGGATGATTATCATGAGTAATATTACAAAGAAGCAGCTTTGGGCAGCGTTTCTTACAGTGGCAGCAGTTCTTGCCATGCCGGGATGTTCCGCTCTCACAGGAGATACTGACACTACAAAGTACTCCGAGGCTACTATCGGTATTGTTGATACTACAGAAGAATTTGAGTCTCAGACCGATTATTCCTATATCAAGAATGATGACGGTACTATCGCTGTCAGCGGATACAAGGGTAACGAGACTGTAGCAACTGTTCCTGAGACAATCGATGGCATGAACGTTACCGCTATAGCAGACCATGCTTTTGAAGCAAACTGGAATCTGGAGGAGGTCATTCTTCCCGAGGGCATTACTTATATTGGCGAAAGCGCATTCATGGACTGCGGTAATCTGAAAAAGGTAAATATCCCCGAGTCTACCGAGACACTCCGCCGTGCAGCATTTGCAGGCTGCTCTGTACTGGACAACATCGTTGTTCCCGCTAAGACTTCCGTTATCATGGAAGAGACTTTCAGCGGCTGTGCAAGTCTCAAGAGCTTGACTATCGTAAACGACGCTGTAACCTATGCAAACTGGGGACTTGACAAGGAAGTTATGCCTGAGCTTACAATTACCTGTCCCGATGGTTCAACTACCATGGACTGGGCTAGGAATAACGGTTTTGATACAGTTGTTCTTTAATAATGCGAAAGGAATATATTGCTATGACAACATTTAAAAAGATTCTGCTTGCTTTGACAGCTGCGGCTATGACAATTACTCTCTGCTGTTGTTCCGAGGACAAGACAGAAGAAGATACAAAGGTAACAGAAGCTTCCGATTCCGCTGAGACCAAAGCAGAGGACGAAACTGAGGAAGCAACTGAAGAAGAGGTACAGGGTGCCATTCCGATGGAATATGACGGTACAGTCGTTCCTGAGGGTGCAGCCGAGGCTATAGGGGAATACTTCCGTGCAATCATGAATCAGGATTACAGTAAGTATAAAGCTTGTCTTGACTCCTACTACTTTAATGTCTATAATAGCTGGCTTGACGGCAACTACGGATACGGTATGGAAACATCCTTTGAGTCCATGCACCAGATGATTTTGGATTCCGCTTGTTCAGCTGATACTGAGGACGGTGCTGTAGAGGACGTGGTCATCACAAAGATTGCCCTGGATGAAGTAGAGCTTGCTGAGGGTGAAACTTCTGTGGATGAGGTAATTGACGACTATCTGGAAATGTACGAAACAAATATTGGCGAGGGTTTTACCGAGGAACTTACCGCTCAGTGTGACGACATCATCAATGTTGCATTTACTATGACTGCTGACTGCGACGGCGAAGAGCTTACCATCATGAATCAGATGGAGCTTCTCATGACCGTTAAGGGAGACAAATACTATATTTTGGGTTAAGTCCTGAAACGACTTTTGTTATGACTGCCATGAGGTAAATATTCTGTATTACTTGCATGATGGCATAGCAGAAATAGTGAGCCTTTATTAATCCTTTCTACAAAAAAAGCTGTTTGCGGCGAACAAGTGTCTTTCACCGCTTGACAACTATTAAAAAAAGGCGTATAATTAATATTGACAAATATATAACAAACATACGGCAGAAAAGCCGTGTGATATTATGGAGGGATATGCAATGAAGAGAGTTTATAATTTCAGCGCAGGCCCGGCTGTTTTGCCGGAGGAAGTACTGCGTGAAGCAGCAGAGGAAATGATGGATTATCGCGGTTGTGGTATGTCCGTTATGGAAATGAGCCACAGAAGTCCTGTTTATCAGCAGATTATTGATGAGGCAGAGGCAGATCTCAGAGACCTGATGAACATTCCTGATAACTACAAGGTATTGTTTTTGCAGGGTGGTGCATCCCAGCAGTTCGCAGCTATTCCTATGAATATGATGAAGAACGGCAAGGCTGCATATATCGTAACAGGTCAGTGGGCTAAGAAGGCTTACCAGGAAGGTCAGCTCTACGGCGAAGCTATCAAGGTTGCTTCTTCTGAAGATGAGACTTTCTCCTACATACCCGATTGTTCTGACCTGGATATTCCCGAGGATGCGGATTATGTTTACATCTGCGAGAACAACACTATTTATGGTACTAAATTTAAGACTCTGCCCAACACAAAGGGTAAGCCTCTGGTTGCTGACGTTTCATCATGCTTCCTCAGCGAACCTGTAAATATTTCCGATTACGGCGTAATCTGGGGCGGTGTACAGAAGAATATCGGTCCCGCAGGTGTTGTTATCATGATTATCCGTGAGGATCTCATTCCTGAGAAGCCCCCTGTTGAAAATACACCTACAATGCTCCGCTGGAAGATTCACGCTGACAATGGTTCTATGTACAATACACCTCCTTGCTATGGTATCTACATTTGCGGTAAGGTATTTAAGTGGATTAAGAAGATGGGCGGTCTGGAAGCTATGAAGGCTTACAACGAGAAGAAGGCTGCTATCCTCTATAATTTCCTGGATGAGAGCAAGCTCTTTAAGGGTACAGTACGTCCTGAGGATCGTTCTCTCATGAATGTTCCCTTTATCACAGGCGATGCAGATATGGACGCTAAGTTTGTTAAGGAAGCAAAGGCAGCAGGCTTTGAAAACCTCAAGGGTCACAGAAGCGTTGGCGGCATGAGAGCTTCTATCTACAACGCTATGCCTATCGAGGGCGTTGAAGCACTGGTTGCATTCATGAAGAAGTTTGAAGAAGAGAACGCATAAGGCGAAAGGATGTATAGCTATGTTTACCATTCAGACACTTAATAAGATTTCTCCAATCGGTACCGACCGTTTTGACGAAAAATATACTATCGTTGACAAGGCAGAGAACCCTGATGCTATCATGGTACGTTCCGCTGCTATGCACGACATGGAATTCGGCTCAAATCTCCTTGCTATCGCAAGAGCAGGTGCAGGCGTAAACAACATTCCTCTTCAGC
>CAZQMA010000064.1:0-4867 GCA_964594275.1 uncultured Ruminococcus sp.
GAATGTTTGCATGCCTATGTTCATCCCCGAGAGCCTGCTTCAGAAGGAAAAGGACCATGTTGAGGGCTTCGCCCCTGAGGTTGCATGGGTAACACACGGCGGTTCGGAAAAGCTTGAGGACAGACTCTGCGTCCGTCCTACATCTGAAACACTCTTCTGTGAGCATTATGCTAATATCGTACATAGCTATAGAGACCTTCCCAAGCTCTACAACCAGTGGGTAAGCGTTGTACGCTGGGAAAAGACAACTCGTCCTTTCCTTCGTTCACGTGAGTTTCTGTGGCAAGAGGGTCATACCATCCATGCTACAGCAGAGGAAGCTATCGCTGAAACTGAGCGCATGCTGAATGTATATACCGACTTCTGTCAGAATATTCTTGCAATGCCTATTGTTCAGGGTAAAAAGACTGAGAGTGACAAGTTCGCAGGTGCAGAGGCTACCTACGCTATCGAAGCACTGATGCACGATGGTAAGGCGCTCCAGGCCGGTACATCTCACTACTTCGGTGATGGCTTTGCAAAGGCATTTGATATCCAGTACACCGACAAGGACAACACTCTCAAATATCCTCATCAGACAAGTTGGGGCGTAACTACTCGCCTTATCGGTGCTATCATTATGACACACGGCGACAATAACGGTCTTGTGCTGCCTCCTGCTGTTGCCCCCGTTCAGGCGGTTATCGTTCCTATTGCACAGCATAAGGAAGGTGTGCTTGAAAAGGCAAATGAGCTTTATGATACACTGAAGGCTGCGGGAATCCGTGTGAAGCTTGACGATACTGACAATACACCCGGCTGGAAGTTTGCTGAGTATGAGATGAAGGGCGTTCCTGTAAGAGTTGAAATCGGCCCTAAGGATATTGAAAATAACCAGTGCGTAATCGTTACACGTCACAATGGCGAAAAGGCATTTGTATCTCTTGATAATCTGGCTGAAACTGTAGAGCAGAAGCTTACAGAGGTACGTGACGGCATGTTTGAAAAGGCACTTAAAAACCGTGAAGAGCACACCTATTCCTGCGAAACCATGGACGAAATCATAAAGGCTCTGGCAGAAAATGGCGACGGCTTTGTAAAGGCTATGTGGTGTGGCGAAGAGGCTTGCGAGGATGAGGTAAAGGAAAAGACAGGCGTTGGTTCAAGGTGCATTCCTCTTCAGCAGGAAAAAATTGCCGACAAGTGTGTATGTTGCGGCAAGCCTGCACAGTGTATGGTATACTGGGGCAAGGCATATTAATTCAATTGACGATTATTGTGCGTAGCTACGTTGCGCAGATTTATAAAAAAGGAGAATTGCCATGAATAAGGCTTCTGTAATAAACTGGAAAGGTATGGACGTAGTAGAACTTAAAGCCGGCGGCTATACCGCAATGATTGCAAACCGGATTGGTTCAAACGTTATCCGTCTCCATGATGATGTGAACGGTATTGAGTTTTTCCGCTATACAGAGGATGTAACCCCTGAGATTATCGCAGGCAGTACAGAGGTATGGGGTCTGCCCACACTCTACCTGCCCAACCGTATGGCGGATGGCGTGCTGAGAACTTCTGATGCTGTTTATCAGCTCCCTGTAAACGAGAAGGCACCATTCAACAACCATCTCCACTTCATTCTCCAGAAGAGAAACCACACTGTTACCGAGCTTTTCTCGGACGATGCAAAGGCTGTTGCCAAGACTGAGTATGTTTTCGACGAAAAGGATGAGTTCTTCCAATATCTGCCTATAAAGTTCAAGGCTGAGTTTGAGTTTGTACTGTCTGAGAATGGACTTGACTATAAGGTGACATTTACAAATCTTTCAGGTGTTATGATGCCTATGTCCCTTGCAACTCATACCACTATCAACAGCCCCTTTGTTGACGGTGGTAAGCAGGAGGATATCACCATCCGTATGCCTATCGGTGAAAAGTGGATTCTCAATGACAGATGTCTGCCCACAGGCGAAATCCGTCCCCTGGATGACTATGATATGGAGTATAAGGACGGTGTTAAGTGCCCTGTTCTTACTAATATTTCAAATGATATGTATACCGCTCTGTCACATGACCTTTGCGGTAAGGATTTCTACGGCGTTGTTATGATGGATACAGCTCTGAATAAGGGCATTGCATATGAGGTATCCCGTGAGTATAACTTCTGGATTATGTGGAACGACCGTGGCTTCAATGGCTACTTCTGTCCTGAGCCTATGACAGCCATGATTGACGCTCCCAATCTTGATATGCCCAGAGAGCAGACAGGTTACTGCGAGCTTGCACCCGGTGAAAGCTTTACGGCATCTCAGCACTTCTATTCTCTCGTATAAGCCAAAAGGGCGACCGAAGGTCGCCCTTTTCTGATTGTTCATTACTAAAACAATGGGGTTGCTATCTATGAACGAACTCTTCTACTCCATCTCTCGCCTTAAAGGCGTAGGTGAAAAGCGTAGTCTTGCCTATAAGCGTTTAGGGATAATTACGCCCTATGACCTTTTATACCACCTTCCCAGACGCTATGTGGACTATTCCTGTCCTATAAGTGTGGCTGAGGCGCAGCCGGGAGATACGGTTGTGCTGAAGCTTACAATTATCTCTAAGCTGCCCGTTCAACATATCCGCAAGGGCTTTACCATCTATAAGGCAGTGGCAACGGACGGGGAATACAACATATCTGTTGTATTTTACAACAACGGCTTTATGTTTGACTCTCTTATGTGCGATAGACCTTATCTCATGCACGGACGAATCGGCGGCTCTCTTATAAAAAAGGAGATTCTTGCGCCGCAGGTTATTTCAGCAGATGAATCATGTCTTATCCGCCCTGTTTACCCTATCACAACGGGTCTCACCGTAAACCGTATATCCGCTGATATGAAAGTTGCAATTGCCCTCATGAAGCAAGCACCTTTTGAGTGGATGCCGGGGGCGATTCTGACGGAGTATAACCTCATGTATCTTGCTGATGCAATTGAAGAGGTGCACTTTCCTACCTCTACCGAAAAATCCCTTGAAGCCCGCCGCAGACTTGCCTTTGACGAACTTTTAGAGTTGCAGCTAGGTCTTTCTATGCGTAGGATTCATGCCCATACAGAAACAGCAGAGCAGATGAATGGAAGTATCGACATGGCGACTTTCTACGAAGCATTGCCCTTTACTATGACTGTTTCCCAAAAAAAATCCGCAGAGGAAATTTGTGCTGATATGACGAAGCCTGTTCCAATGAACCGTCTCCTCCAGGGCGATGTCGGCAGCGGCAAAACCGCTGTTGCAGCGGCGGCGTGTTACTTTGCGGCAAAAAACGGCTGTCAGTGTGCACTTATGGCACCAACGGAGATTCTTGCACGTCAGCATTTTCGCACCTTGTCAGAACTTCTCAAGCCTTTAGGGATACGAACAGAGCTTCTCACAGGTTCTGTTAAAGCAAAGGAGCGGAGAGCGGTTCTTGAGGAAACGGCAGACGGCAGTATAAGTCTCCTTGTGGGTACACATGCTCTTTTCCAGAAAGATGTAGCCTTCAAAAAGCTTGCACTTGTCATAACTGACGAACAGCACCGTTTCGGCGTTGCGCAGAGAGCAGAACTTGCTGAAAAGGGCGGTACGCCTCACAAGCTTGTAATGTCTGCAACGCCTATTCCGCGTACCCTTGCACTTATTATATATGGTGACCTTGACATATCGGTTTTAAATGAGCTTCCAAAAGGACGACAGCCCATTGAAACCTTTGCTGTTACTGGCAAGCTCAGGGAGAGAGCTTATAATTTCATCCGTGAAAAGCTTTCCGAGGGTAGGCAGGCGTATATAGTATGTCCAATGATTGAAGAGGGACAACAGGAATTACAGGCGGCCTCGGCATACGCTGAAAAAATAAGCAAGACAGCGTTTTCCGATTACCGTGTGGGACTGCTCCACGGCAAAATGAGTGCTAAGGAAAAGGAGGCGGTAATGCAGTCTTTCCATGCTCATGAGACGGATATTCTTGTTGCAACAACAGTTGTAGAGGTAGGCGTTGATGTACCCAATGCAGCGGTAATGCTTATAGAGGATGCGGACAGATTCGGTCTCTCACAGCTTCATCAGCTTCGTGGGCGTGTAGGCAGAGGAAATCACAAGAGCTACTGTATCCTTATGACCGACCATGTAACCGATGAGTCGAAACAGCGTCTCCGCACCATGAGCAACACCTCGGACGGTTTTAAGATAGCGGAGGAGGATTTGAAAATGCGTGGCCCAGGTGACTTTTTTGGTGAACGTCAGCACGGACTCCCACCTCTCAAAATCGCTGACCTTACCAAAGACATGACCTTACTTCGGGAGACAAAGACACTTTCAGAACGTATTCTTGCTGAAGATCCTAAGCTTGTGCTTCCTCATAATCAGCCTCTAAAGGCGGAGGTGCTGAGGCTTTTTGCAAGAGCAGGGGAGAACGGGATGAACTGATAGGTTTAATTAATAATGAATAATGATTATAGCTGCTTTGTGATGCGCAAAGAGACAATTTCAATAAACCACATACTTTTTCGACAAAAAATACTAAAGGATGTTTATGCGGAACATGCTAATATACAAAACGGATTTTTTTTGAGAAAAGTGCTTGACATTTATGGGCGGATGTGGTAGAATAATAAAGTCGCAAGCGGACAGGCGAAAGTTTGGAAGCGAAAATTGTGACTGTGTGGAAGTTTAGCTCAGCTGGGAGAGCATCTGCCTTACAAGCAGAGGGTCACAGGTTCGAGCCCTGTAACTTCCACCATACGGTCTGGTAGTTCAGTTGGTTAGAACGCTGCCCTGTCACGGCAGAGGTCGTGGGTTCGAATCCCATCCAGATCGCCAGCCTCTGTAGCTCAGTCGGTAGAGCAGGGGACTGAAAATCCCCGTGTCATTGGTT
>CAZQMA010000065.1:0-4814 GCA_964594275.1 uncultured Ruminococcus sp.
CTCAAGCTCCATCTGCTCAAATTCACGTACACGGAAGATGAAGTTACCGGGGGTAATTTCGTTACGGAAAGACTTGCCAACCTGTGCTACGCCAAAAGGAACCTTCTTTCTCGTGGTACGCTGAATATTTGCAAAGTTTACAAAAATACCCTGTGCAGTCTCAGGTCTGAGATACAACTCAGACTTGGAATCCTCAGTTACGCCCTGGAAAGTCTTGAACATCAGGTTGAACTGACGGATATCAGTAAAATCAACCTTGCCGCAGTTGGGACATGCAATGCCCTTGTTGCGGATATAATCCATCATTTCCTGATTGCTCCAGCCTGCGGGATTTGTACCGTCAAAAGCTTCGATAAGATTGTCTGCACGATGACGTGTCTTACAAGCCTTACAGTCCATGAGCGGGTCGGAGAAGCCGCCCAGATGACCGGAGGCTACCCATGTTTCAGGGTTCATGAGGATTGCACTGTCCAGACCTACGTTATAAGGACACTCCTGTACAAACTTCTTTCTCCATGCATCCTTAATATTATTCTTCAACTCAACGCCCAGAGGACCGTAGTCCCAGGTGTTTGCAAGACCGCCGTAAATCTCGGAGCCTGCATATACATAGCCTCTGGATTTGCACAGATCCACGATTTTATCCATGGTTTTTTCTTTGTTAGTAAGCATAATAACATACCTCTTTCTTTTATGGAAGATTAATCTTCCTCATTTTCAAGATTTTCAAAATATATACGCACTGCTTCGCTTATAACACTGTAGCCGTAGCCCATACGTGCAAGGGAAGCCTTGCATTTTTCAACCTTCTGTCTGTTCTTTTCATCACACAGCAGACGGCTGTATTTCTTTTTCATAAGCTTCAGTACATTCTCAAGCTGATACTCCTCGTCCATATAGGGCAGAAGTGCCTCATTTGACACAGCTTGGGGAATGCCTTTCTGATAGAGTATTTGACGTATTCTCCTTGGACCGTAAAGTTTTATTTCAAAGGCCCGTCTTGCCACCTGAGAAGCATACTTCCAGTCATTTATAACCCCGATTTCACACAGCCTGTCCATTACACTATAACAAACCTCTTCGTCATAATTTGTCATAAGCTTCCTGAACATCATCTGATAGCTGTAGCCTTGATTATCAAGAAGATAGAGTGCCCGCTGAAAGGCTCTTCTTGCATCATTCTCAAACAACATTCTTTTAAGCTCCGACAATTCTATTTCTTCCCGTCCCGTAAGACCGAAGCTTGCGGCAATCTCTCTGTGTATGGAGTGGGTTTCGCCGTTTTCAAGTTCTATTTCGATATAAGCGCCGTGTAAAGGCTTACATGAAGTTATCTTCATAGGCTCAATTATACGGGTGTGAACTCGTCAAAATCATCTATATTATCAATATCGGGAATTCCACTGGCAACATTTATTTCCTCAAAATCATCGTCCTTAACTGCTGCTTTTGCAGCCGCAGCCGCTTTTTCCGCTGCCTTGTCAAGCTTACTCTTCTTTGACTCGCTACTGTCCGTTTTAACAGCCTTCTTTGCTGCTGCATCTGCTTCAGCCTTTGCTTCAGCTTCTGCTTCGATTTCACGGAACCTCGCCAGAATCTTCTCCTCAACCTCCTTCATCATTTCAGGATTGTTCTGAAGAATTTCCTTTATATTGTCTCTTCCCTGCCCAAGCTTCTGATCATTGTAACTGAACCAGGAACCGCTCTTCTTGATAATATCAAAGTCAATAGCCATATCAAGAACTTCACCTGTTCTGGAAATGCCCTTGCCGTACATAATATCAAATTCACAGGTTTTGAAAGGCGGGGCAACCTTGTTTTTAACAACCTTTACCTTTGTACGGTTGCCGATAACCTCAGTGCCATCCTTGATAGGCTCACCCTTTCTTACTTCAAGTCTCAAAGACGCATAGAATTTCAGTGCTCTGCCTCCAGGGGTGGTTTCAGGATTTCCATAAATAACACCAATCTTCTCACGAATCTGGTTGATGAAAATTGCTACGGTGTTTGACTTTGAAATAACCGATGTAAGTATTCTCATATCCTGAGACATAATTCTTGCCAGCGTACCTACATGGGTATCACCCATTTCTCCGTCAATTTCAGCCTGTGTGGACATTGCTGCTACAGAGTCGATTACAATAGCATCAATTGCACCTGAACGTACCAATGCCTCAGCAATTTCCAGAGCTTGTTCACCGCTGTCCGGCTGAGATACCAGGAGATTGTCTATATCAACCCCCAGTGCTGCCGCATATTTCGGGTCAAGGGCATGTTCAACGTCAATAAATGCAACTTCACCGCCCATCTTCTGGGCTTCAGCAATAATATGAAGTGCAACGGTTGTTTTACCTGAGCTTTCAGGTCCGTAAAGCTCTACAATTCGTCCTCTCGGTACACCGCCAATACCTATTGCAAGGTCAAGTGACATTGAGCCGGTGGGTATTGCATCAACCTTTAATGAATCATTCTGACCTAGTCTCATAATTGTACCGGAGCCATAGGTCTTTGTTATCTGAGCAATTGCACATTCAAGTGCCTTTTTCTTTTCTTCGGCTGTTGTTGGTATATTAAGCTGACTCTTCTTTTTCAAATCTGCTTTTGCCATTTACTTTTTTCCTTTCACTTTTTTCATAGTTGTAATGTTCCACGTGGAACATTCTTATTATTTGACTTTATCCAAGCACTTCTCTCAGTTGCTTTTCTAACATTTTACGTACATTACCATAGGCAAAATCCTGCTGTCTACGCCGTTGTCTGCCTATAATATCACGTCTAAGCTCTGTATCTGTGAGTATCTTATTCGCTGCAAAAGCCGCTTCCAGTGGATCCTTTCGATCAAGTAGAATACCTGTTCCGCCCAATGTATCAGGAACTGCACAGGCATTATACGCAAGAATCGGTACACCGAAATGCATTGCTTCAACCAGTGGTACACAGAAGCCCTCGTGTTCACTCATACAAACAAATAAATCCGCTGTCTGATAATATGCTATCATCTCAGCAAAGGAGACATGACCTGTGAAAAGAACATTCTGTACCTCCAAAGCTTCCACATATCTTACAAGACGCTTATAATAGCTCTCTGTGCCATCCCATGAGCCTACAAAAATAAGTCTTGACTTAGAGTTGCAGTTTTTCTGATAACAACAGAAGATTTTTATAATATCCTCATGCTTTTTATTGGGTGCAACTCTTCCCACAAAGAGGAAGTTTACATAGCCGTCGTTGTCATGCCGCTTTATAATTTCAGGGTCTGGCTTCCGAGCGTAGTCACCAAAGGGAATAAGCACAGGTCTTACGGAAATATCACAGGTAAAGCCAAGCTCACGTAACTCTCTTTTATTATACTCAGAATCCGCCAGACAGAAATCCACCTTATCTGCAAGATAAGCCGCCCCTTTTCTTCCCATATCAAGAAGTTCTTCAAGCTTTGAATTATATGGACGAAAAAAATATGAGGGCGTAATATTGTGGTAGATAACACCCCTGCGACAGTGGTATTTATCAAGAGTAAAAGAAAGATCAGAGCCTGTTGACAGATGATATAAAACCGCATCTGTAGGCGCAAGTCTTGGAAGCTTACTCACCGGCTTCGCTGTACCTGATGGCAGACGCTTATCTATGTTTTCAGCATATATGTCAGTGTCGTAACCCATATCCTTTAAAACTCGTCCGACAGCTATAGCATCATTGCTTACCGCATCACCAATGGCAACTGTGGGCATAAGCTGGATTACACGCATCAGCCTTGCTCCTTTGAACGGGCAAGCTGCTCTGACAGAATCATAACCTGCTGAGTAAGTCTGTCAATTTCCATGCGATTATTACGCTGCTGAAGCTCTAATGCCTCGATACGCTTCGCAAGAGAAACAGTGCTGTTTGCCTGTGAGTCACGAATATAAAGCTCAAGCTGCTGAATCGCCTGAGCAGTATTTGCATTGATACCGGTCTGATCCTGGGCGATTGGTACTATATAAAAACGTGACAGCTTTCTAACAACCTTTTTTATAAGACGTGAGAAGAAGCCACCATCCACAGGATACTCAGTTTCCAGGTGAAAATTATCGGATATATAGGATACGTTCTTATGAAGCTGGTCAGGGTCGTACTGCTCAGCACGATTTCCGGGATTTGCGTCACAAGGGATGTCCGCAAAGGACAACATATCTCCTGTAAGCCCCTTCTCTTTTATGTCAGCTCGTATCTCAGACATAATGTCTTCTATGTTCAGACTCATTATAAAGAACTTTCCTTTCCATTAAATTATACAGTTCTATTATAACCGATTTACACCTAAAAGTCAATGCTTAAATACTAACCGCAGGCAATAGAAATGTTCCACGTGGAACATTTTTAACAATGGATAATTTTTCATTGTCAATCGAATTTATTTCTCACATCACATTTCAATAAAACAAAAAGGCTACCGCTTTTTAAACGGTAGCCCTGGGCTTAACTATAAATATTTATTTACGCCAGCTCAATCTTATCAGTGAACATATAACGCTGAAGTGCCTCGGGGATGCGAATTGTACCGTCCTCATTCAGGTTGTTTTCTAAGAATGCAATGAGCATTCTTGGAGGTGCTACTACTGTATTATTCAGAGTGTGTGCAAAATACTTATTATTGTCTGCACCCTTTACTCTGATTCCAAGACGTCTTGCCTGTGCATCGCCAAGGTTAGAGCAACTGCCTACCTCAAAATACTTCTGCTGTCTGGGTGACCATGCTTCAACGTCAATGCTCTTAACCTTCAGGTCTGCAAGGTCACCGGAGCAACATTCAAGAGTTCTTACGGGAATATCCAGTG
>CAZQMA010000066.1:0-4072 GCA_964594275.1 uncultured Ruminococcus sp.
CCCTCATGCTCATATTCCATAACGCCCACAAACATCTTGTCATGACGCTGACCGTAATCCATATAGAAGCTTGTTACGTGGCGGAATTGACCTCTGTATTCCCAGGGAATACATGTATAATTAGGCAGAATAACACGTACATCATACTCAGGCTTGTAGAGACTCTTGGGAAGAGCGCCTACTACATCGGCAAGACCACCTGTCTTGACAAAAGGTACACATTCAGAAGCTGCAAATAAGATATTTTTCATAGTTAATCAGATGCATGTACAGGCATTTCCCCTGCTGTACACACAAGCTCCTTTCCTTAATTTAATGGCAGAACATACTCCTGCATTTATATTATACATCTTTTACACCAAATCGTCAAGGGCTTTTATAAATTTCGTCCCATCAAAATGCACAAAAAGTATTGCAAGGTGTTGATTCCGCTATCAATCAACCAACTTCGTTTTAATATCGTATAAAGAGCCATTATTTTTAAACGGTAAACTGTAAACAACCTTGCAAAAAACGTCCGAAGCCTTTTGTGCTTCGGACGGATATACTACTTTGTTTTCGCCTTGTAAATTATACCGCAGAAAGGTGGTAGCTCTACTTCATATTCAAAAGCTCCATTTAAGGGTGTGCCCTTGACTGTTCTTGTATCACGCTTTACAGTACCGCTCCACTCTTCCCACTCGGAAGAAAGGAGAGGTGTAATGCTCTCATATGGTACTGTAAACTTATAGGTTTCCGTGGCAGCATCACCGAAGTGGAAGAGAGCAATTACGCTCTCTCCGCCTGAGCGTCTCTCAAAGGCATAGATGCACTTTTCTTCCTGGTGACAATCAATCCAACGGAAGCCTTCAGGATTATAGTCGCCTTCGTAAAGAGCCTTTTCTCTCATATAAATCTCACAAAGCTCAGCCATATACGCTCTGAACGAGTCGTGCATCGGGTATTTGAACAGACTGAAATCCTGCTCCTGCTCCTCAGTCCATTCACGAAGCTGTCCAAACTCGCTTCCCATGAAGAGAAGTTTCTTGCCGGGATGAAGATACATATACATGTAAAGCGCACGTCCCTGTGGGAACTTCTGCCCATACTCGCCAAACATCTTCTGCATGATGGTTGCCTTACCGTGAACATTCTCATCATGTGACAGAGGCAGCATATAGCGCTCGTTGTAGTAGTACATCATGGAGAATGTAAGCATATGGTAAATATCGGAGCGTGACCAAGGGTGAGCACGGAAGTAGTTCAAGGTGTCGTTCATCCAGCCCATATCCCACTTATAGTCAAATCCTAATCCTCCGAACTCAACCGGACGTGTAACACCGTCGAAGTTTGTGCTGTCCTCGGCAATAAGCATTGCTGACGGGTGAAGCTTATGAAGTGTACGGTTCATACGCTTTAAGAAGCTCAAACTGTTAGGGTTTACGCCTGCATTCTGGTCGCCGTACCAATAGATAAGACGTGAAACCGCATCCATACGTATACCGTCAAAGTGATATTCGCTGAGCCAATAGTTTGCACAAGAACTTAAAAAACTGCAAACTTCACCTCTTGAATGGTTAAAGTTACAACTTCCCCATTCACTAATGGTAGTTTCTCTGTCGGGGTACTCGTAGAAAGGCGTACCATCGTATTTAGCAAGGGCATAGCCGTCTACCGCAAAATGCACAGGAACATAGTCCATAATAACGCCAATACCATTATTATGAAGATAGTCAACCAGCTTCATAAGTCCTCGAGCATCGCCGTAACGTGATGTGGGGCTGAAAAAGCCTGTATTCTGATAACCCCAGGAGCAGTCCGCAGGATGTTCTGATAACGGCATGAATTCAATATAATTGAATCCTTGCTTTTTAACATATTCACTGAGTTTCGGTGCAATCTCCTCGTATGTATACCATCCGTTTTCATTATCGGGATTCTTCATCCATGAACCCAGATGTACCTCGTAGATGTTTACGGGCTTTTCAAAATGTCCGCCGCGGCTTGCCATCCATTCATCGTCACTCCATCTAAAGTGTCTGAGATCACGTATAATGGACGCATTTGCAGGGCGCAACTCCATACCAAAGCCATATGGGTCACAGTGGTCAATAAAGGGCACATCCGCATTTTGGATATATATACGGTACTTGTACATCATCCCCTCTTTCGCACCATCCACATAACAACTGTAAATACCGCCGTTTGTTTCCATGGACATAGGAATTTCCTGCCAACCGTTTACCTCGCAGATAAGGCTTACCTTCAGGGCATTTGGTGCAATGGTGCGAAATGTACATCCGGAATCGCTTACGTGTGCACCAAAATATGTATAGGCGTCAAAGGCTTCGCCAATGTAAAATTCATGAAGATTCATATGAGTTTACTCCTTTTCAGGTAATAATATTCTCTGTTATAATTATAATATAGAGAGCACTTTTTTTCAACCATCAAAATTTCAGCAAGTGTTGATTAAGTGCCTTAATATATAAATTTTCTATAAACCCTTGCATTTTATGAGAAAATGAGTTATAATGGTATTAAGGTGCATTGGGCACTGCTTTAAAATTTTCTTTAGGAGGAAATACAATGTTAGTATCAGCAAAGGACATGATGAACGCGGCTCGTGACGGCAAGTATGCTGTAGGTCAGTTCAACATCAACAATCTGGAATGGACAAAGGCAATCCTGAACACAGCAGAGAAGCTTCGTTCTCCTGTAATCCTGGGTGTATCCGGTGGTGCAGGCAAATACATGACTGGCTTCAAGACTGTTGCAGCTATGGTTAAGGCTATGGATGAGTGTCTGGGTATCACAGTACCTGTAGCTCTTCACCTGGACCACGGCACATATGACCAGTGCTATGACTGCATCAAGGCTGGCTTCACATCTATCATGTTTGACGGTTCTCACTTCCCCATCGAAGAGAACATCGCTAAGACAAAGGAACTGGTAGCAGTTGCTCACAAGCTCGGTCTCTCCATCGAAGCTGAGGTTGGCTCTATCGGCGGCGAAGAAGACGGCGTTATCGGCAAGGGTGAATGTGCAGATCCTATGGAATGTAAGACAATCGCAGACCTGGGCGTTGATATCCTGGCAGCAGGCATCGGTAACATCCACGGTGTATATCCCGAAAACTGGGAAGGTCTCTCCTTTGATACACTGGCAGCTATCAAGAATACAGTAGGCGATATGCCTCTGGTACTCCACGGTGGTACAGGTATTCCTGATGAGCAGATTCTGAAGGCTATCTCTCTGGGCGTTGCTAAGATCAATGTAAACACAGAATGCCAGCTGGTATTTGCTGAGGCTACAAGAAAGTACATCGAAGAGGGCAAGGATCTCCAGAAGAAGGGCTTCGACCCCAGAAAGCTCTTGGCTCCCGGCTACGATGCAATCCTGGCAAAGGTAGAAGAGAAGATGAACCTCTTTTGCTCTGTTGGCAAAGCGTAAGTTTTAGTTAACAATTATAGCAAAAACAAGTAGGGCGACCATTCGTGCAATAACTATACAGAAGTATTCTGAAACATTAATGATTATTGACTAAACGGTGGCTAATAAAACGAAAAAACAGGCGTATGCTAAAATAAATAGCGTATGCCTGTTTTGTTTTACTACCCTATAAAATTACACTACTCTCAAACTATTTCCATCATCGCTATTCATATTCTATTTCTATGGAAGAAATGGCAAATGAGCAGTTCATAGCTATTATTGAGATGATTATTCAAATCATCAAAGACAACTCCAAGGAAGAAGCCCTTAAAAAAATTGAAGCCCTAATCCATAAGGATTAAAGCTTCATCAAACACTAGAAGAACGGGCGTTACTTGTCACCGTCCAATCTTTTCTACTCTATTAGAACATATCAAGTAACGCTGACCCCACAGGCACAGACGGACTTGAGGGAGATTTTCAAATACATCGCAATCGACCTTCAGTCCATTCAAAATGCCACAGGTCAGCTTGACCGCCTGGAGAAAGCAATCGCTTTCCTCGACCAAATACCGGAACAATATCGCATTTATGACAAACCGAAGTGGCGTGAACGCAACCTGCGCATTCTGCCGGTAGACAATTATCTGGTGTTCTA
>CAZQMA010000067.1:0-3924 GCA_964594275.1 uncultured Ruminococcus sp.
GTGTAGATCTCGGTGGTCGCCGTATCATTAAAAAAATCCAGGACGCAATGGAGAAGCAGATGAAGGCAGAGCGTGAGAAGAGAGAAAAGATTCTCCGTGCAGAAGGTGAAAAGCAGTATCAGATTACTGTTGCAGAGGGTGAAAAGGAAGCAAGAATTCTCCGAGCAGAGAGTGATAAGCAGACCGAAATTCTCCGTGCAGAGGCTGAAAAGGAAGCTACAATTCTTCGTGCTGACGCTGCCCGTGAAGAGAAAATCCGCGTTGCAGCCGGTGAAGCTGATGCTATTGAAATGGTACAGCGCGCATATGCAGACAGTTTGGTTATGCTGAAGAATTCCGCACCTGACGATGCTGTAATCCAGCTCAAGGCACTTGAAGCCTTCGGCAAGGCTGCTGATGGCAAGGCAACCAAGATTATCATTCCCAGTGAGATTCAGGGAATTGCAGGATTGGTAAGCGGTATCAAGGCTGTTGCTGATACAACGGAGAATGTCAAGACTGTAAATTCCATTAACCATCAAGCGAAGTAATAAGCTTAATAGGACTGCCGTATCTCCGATGCGGCAGTTTTTATATACATCTGTCTCCTTTCAATTGTTTTTAAATTTCCTCTTGAAACTCTTTATAATATGTGTTATAATGATACTATATATTGAATACGGGAGGACACGCCAATGTCATCATTTTGGAATAACCGCATTAACTTTTCTATCTTTGGAGAGTCTCACGGACCCGCTATAGGTATTGTTATAGATAATCTGCCGCCCGGTGAATACATCGACAAGGAGAAGCTTCTTGCGTTTATGTCCCGCCGTGCACCGAAAAAGGATGGTACCACTACACCCCGAAATGAAAAGGATTTGCCGGAAATCGTGTCAGGCGTCCTTAATGATAAAACCACAGGCACACCTCTCTGTGCTATGATTCAGAACACTGATACCCGTTCCAAGGACTACTCAAACCTCGCTCGCCTGCCACGTCCCGGTCACGCTGACTATACAGGAGCAATGCGCTACCAAGGCTTCAACGATGTACGTGGAGGTGGTCACTTCTCAGGCAGACTTACCGCACCCTTGTGTTTTGCGGGTGCAGTTTGTGGTCAGATTCTTGAAAGACGCGGTATCTATACAGGCGCACATGTTGCTTCAATCCACGGTATCAAGGATGATATGTTCCATTCCACTGATGTTTCAAAGGCGGATATTCTTTCCGTCCGTGAAAAGGAATTTCCTGTTATAAACGACGCTCAGGGTGAAAAAATGCGTGATGACATTCGCCGTGCAAGAGAAGGCGGAGAGTCATTGGGCGGTATCATTGAATGTGCTGTTATCAATATGCCCGCAGGCGTGGGTTCACCTATGTTTGAGGGTCTGGAAAACTCCATTGCGCAGCTTGTTTTCGGTATTCCCGCTGTAAAGGGTCTGGAATTCGGCGCAGGCTTCAAGGTTGCAGAGATGGTTGGCAGTCAGGACAACGACAGCTTCTATGTTGATGATAATGGTCACGTTAGAACACGTACCAACAACCACGGCGGTATTCTGGGCGGCATCTCTTCCGGTATGCCTATTATGCTGAATGTTGCAATCAAGCCTACAGCTTCGATTTCTAAGCCCCAGGGAACGGTTGATTTTCGTGCTATGACGAATGAAGTACTTCAAATTAAGGGCAGACATGACCCTTGTATCGTAGCAAGAGCTGTTCCCTGCGTTGAAGCAGCTGTGAATATTGCACTCCTTTCTCACATGATGAATTATCCCCATTTTTAAGCGTTAAGACCAAGGAGGTGTCAGGCAATGCAGGAAGAAAATCTTCTTAAAATGTCCGAGATGGCAACGCCGCCGGTTATGGAAACCCATATGGCGAGTATTCTCATTTGCTATCTTCTTTACCGCATAGACAAGCCCATTGAAAAAGCCCACCTCTATGACATAGCGGTGAGCAGCAACATTATAAATTACTTTTTCTATCAGGAGTCAATTGATTATCTTGTGAAGAATAACTCTATTGTGGAAACACTGACGGAGGATGGAAATTCTGCGTATATGCTTGCTGAAAACGGTGTCCGCTGTGCAAAGGAACTGAGAAATTACGTCAGCAAGGCTTACCGTGACAAGATGGTGCTGTGTGCGCTGCGGTATTTTGCAAGACTAAAGCGTGAAAATGAGGTTAAAATCGAATATATCGAGCTTGAACACGGTTACTATGTTCATGTGCGCTGCCTGGATGTTCAGGAGGATTTGCTAGACATGAAGCTCTATGCCCCCGATCTTGCCCAGGCAAAATACCTGGGAGAGCAGATTATGCTAAATCCTGCCGGTTTCTACGGAAAAATCCTTGACGCCGCTTTCCAAAACAGAGAGGATAAAATGGAAATTGACCTGAGTGATAATTAAGCTTTGAGAGCTGCTGCAATGTTAAACTGCGGCGGCTTTTTTTTGTACGGAGGAGAGGTGCATGATGCAATGTTGTATGAAATTGCTCATAAACAGTACAGTCTTGCTTTGAGATAAAAATTGAACTAAAAGCTTCCATGTCATAATCTACAAAAAGACTCACCATAAATTGTAGAAAGAGACTAATTTTTTATCATTCACGAAAAACGATTGCATTTTTTATGGGAATGTGCTAAAATAATCATGGCATATTTGAGCCGAATTATTATTTTTTTGGAAGGAGCAAATTATGAAAATCAGAAACAAGATAGTTGCTGTTTTCTCAGCAGCAGCAGTAGCAGCTAGTGCTTTTGCAGGTGTAACTGCAACAGTATATGCGACAGATAGCACAGTTATCGGAGGTGCAACCCAGGTTGTCGGTGCAGACGGCATGTACAGCATTTCACCCGCCGAATCTTACAATTATAGTACTATGTCTGATTCGATGATTGGTTGGGAATGGGCAGGCTTCGGCATCCCTACAACTGAAACCATCGAAAAGGTTGAGGTTATTATCTCAACTAAAAATTCCAGCATTGGTAAGTGGCAGGGTGCTTTCGGTACATCCACTAGTGTTTCTCCCGAATACTGGACACAGACTGAAGATATGGAACAGACTATCTCCGGTAAGACAGGTACAATCACATGGGATGTTGATTCTGCTACATCTGCAATCATCCAGACACAGTACAGCGGTCAGCTGAAGTTCGGTGTATGGTGGATTGACTGCGGCAGTTTCACGGTTGATACTGTTAATGTATACACTGATGCTTATGGCAGTTCAAGTAACAGCGGTAATTCAGGTAATTCCGGCAACAGCGGTAATGCAAGCGGCGGTGGCTATACTGTTGCAGTTGATACAGACATTGTTTACGCTGATCTTCCTGCTGATGATAAGATGATTGGCTGGGAATGGGCACAGTTTGGCATTGGTACAGATGAAAAGATTGAAAAGGTAGAGTTTAATATTTCTACAAAGAATTCTTCTATCGGTAAGTGGCAGGGTGCTTTTGGAACCTCTACAACCGTATCTCCCGAATACTGGACACAGACTGAAGATATGGAACAGAGTATCTCCGGTAAGACAGGTACAATCACATGGGATGTTGATTCTGCTACATCTGCAATCATCCAGACACAGTATGGCGGTCAGCTGAAGCTTGGTATATGGTGGATTGATTGCGGTAGCATTACAGTTGACTCTATCACTGTTTATACAGATAAGAGCAGCACTACTCCTACAGTTACTACAACTACAACAAAGGCAACTACCACCACAACAACTACTAAGGCAACCACCACAACAACAAAGGCAACTACCACCACTACAAAGGCTACAACAACAAAGGCTACAACAACAACAAAGGCTACAACAACAACAAAGGCTACAACAACAACAAAGGCTACAACAGCAGTTCAGAATCCTACAGGTTATAGATGGGAAGCAGGCGTATACTGGGTAAATGCAGGTGTGTCCTCAATGGACGATGAC
>CAZQMA010000068.1:0-3545 GCA_964594275.1 uncultured Ruminococcus sp.
GTCCCAAGCCCAACGCGGATTGCCGGACTTCTCTGCCATTGTATTAACAACGTCCTCGTTAAGACCTAAGTTAAGGATTGTATCCATCATACCCGGCATGGATGCTCTTGCACCGGAACGAACGGAAACCAGCAGCGGGTTTTCCAGATCGCCGAACTTCTTGCCTGTGATTTCTTCCATCTTGCCGATGTATTCAAGGATCTGTGCCTTGATTTCGTCGTTGATCTTACGACCGTCATCGTAGTACTGTGTGCAAGCCTCTGTGGAAATTGTGAAGCCCTGAGGAACAGGAAGACCCAGACCTGTCATTTCTGCCAGGTTAGCACCCTTACCGCCCAGGAGTTCTCTCATACTTGCGTTGCCTTCTGTAAACAGATAAACATACTTCTTCATTTTGAGTGTACCTCCAAATTTTTTTCGTTTGTAACCGGTTTTCTTACTTTACAGCAACGCTGTAAAGTCCGTTCAGGACATAAATATCCCTACCCGCACCAGTCGTACTTTTATTATAACATATACTTTGTAAAATTACCATACTTTTTTATAAAAAATTTTGAGCCGATTTTTTTAGCAAGTTGTACAAAAATTACAATAATACCCTTTTTTTCTCTTTTTCACTTGCATTTGCACCTGAAATCTGCAATAATAAAGACAGACGCAGCGCAGTTGCGGATAATAAATAATGAACAATTAATAATTAAATTTCATTGGAGGTTTTAAAATATGAACAAAGCAGTTATTCTTGCAGGTGGACATGGCAAGCGTATGAAGGCTGACATTCCAAAGCCCATGCTCAGAATCCTTGACATTCCCATGCTGGGATGGGTTATCCGTGCATGTGAAGCGGCAGAAATCGAGAAAATCTGCGTTATCACGGGTTACAAAGCAGAGCATATCGAACATTACCTGAATGGTCAGTACGACACCGCTCTCCAGTCCGAACGTCTTGGTACAGGTCACGCTGTAATGCAGGCTGAGAAATTTCTCGCTGAAGATACAGACGGCAACACCTTGGTACTCTGCGGTGACGCTCCTTTCATGGACGATGAAACCATCAGCTCTGCTCTCGCTCTCCACGAGGCTGAGGGAAACGCTGTTACCGTTATCACAGCAAAGCTGGATAACCCCTACGGCTACGGCAGAGTTTTAAGAGGCTCAAACGGCATTGATGGAATCGTTGAAGAAAAAGATGCTTCCCCGAAAGAAAAGGCTATCTGTGAGGTAAACTCAGGGGCGTACTGGTTTAAGACTGCTGACCTTCTGGAGCTTCTCTCAAAGCTCACTCCCCAGAATTCACAGAATGAATACTATCTTACCGATACAATTAAAATCGCCATTCAGTCCGGCAAGCGGGCGGGCGTTTATCTTACAGAGAATACTGACGTTATTCTGGGTGCAAATACACGCAAGGATTTGCTTATGCTCCGTGAAAAGGCAAGAGCAGCGGTACTTGAAAAACACATGGAAAACGGCGTTGACTTTATCTGCACTGATGGCGTTGTCATTGGCACGGATGTTGAAATTGCGGCAGGCACGGTTATTCAGCCCGGTACTATTCTCCGTGGCAGAACAAAAATCGGCTCCGGCTGTGAAATCGGCCCCAACACTCTTCTTGAAAATACTATTGTTGGTGAGCGTTGTAAGCTTAATGCCGTACAGTCCTATGATGCTGTAATCGAGAATAACGTAAAGGTTGGTCCTTTCGTTCACATCAGACCCGGTTCTCATATCAAGAGCGGCGTTAAAATCGGCGACTTCGTTGAAATCAAAAATTCAGTTATAGGCGAACAGACCTCTATTGCACACCTTACATATGTTGGTGACAGTGACGTTGGCAAGAAAGTAAACTTCGGCTGTGGTACAGTTACAGTAAACTACGACGGTGTAAGCAAACAGCGCTGTGAAATCGGCGATAACTGTTTTATCGGCTGCAACACCAACCTGATCGCACCTGTAAAGCTAGGTACAGGCGTATACACAGCGGCAGGTTCCACTATTACAAAGGACGTTCCCGACTATGCGCTGGCAGTTGAAAGAAGTCCTCTGAAAGTTAAGGAGGGCTACAGTCTCCGCAAGCTGAAAAACAAGCTATTTGATAAAGATAAGGACAAGAAGTAATTTATGAGCATTTTTGATATTTTCAAGTCCCTTGAGGAACAGCGTGGCTCTTCCTCAGGCGGCAAAATCACCCACATCATTGCAGGACTGGGAAACCCCGGGCTCACCTACGCCAACACCCGCCACAACGCAGGTTTCATGGGTCTTGACACCCTTGCAAAGTCAAACAGCATCGACGTAAAGACTATGCGATTCAAGAGTGACTGCGGTGATGGCAGCGTTGGCGGTATACGTTGTCTGCTTATGAAGCCTACAACCTTTATGAATCTGAGTGGCGAGGCAATTTCTCAGGCGGCATCTTTCTACAAGATACCCCCTTCAAACATCGTTATAATGTACGATGACATAACCCTGCCTCCGGGTAAGCTTCGTGTAAGACGTAAGGGCAGCGCAGGCGGTCATAACGGCATGAAAAGTATAATCACTCTTCTGAATACCGATGAATTTCCACGTGTACGAATCGGAGTCGGCGCAAAGCCTTCTCCTGACTATGACCTGGCTGACTGGGTACTGAGCAAGTTTACCGATGATGACACAAAGGCTCTCGCTCCTGCCCTTGAAAATGCGGCAAAAGCCGCAGAGCTTATTGTTCAGGGTAAGATAGATGAAGCCATGAACAGATTCAGCAACAAATAGACAAAAATTGCACTTTCCGCACAAAAAGTAGGGGCGACCTTTCGGTCGCCCTTTCTTTGTGTATAATATTATCTTTAATAAAATAGCACATCAAAAACATTCCATCGGAACATTTTTGAGGGAAGCAGTCTTGTTTGCTCCGCCCATTTTTCATGCAAAAATCAATAAAAAACTTCTATCACTTATCTCTTCTTAGTTGCTACTTCCTCAACAAGCTTTGCTACCAGCTCATCGCAAGTCATAGAGCCAAGGTCGCCATCCTTACGGCTTCTTACTGCAGCTGTGCCTTCCTGTACCTCGTTGTCACCCAGTGTAATCATATAAGGCACCTTCTCCATAACTGCCTGACGAATCTTGTAACCAACCTTTTCTGCACGGTTGTCAACCTCGCAGCGCAATCCTGCTGCTTCAAGCTTATGGAGAAGCTCGTATGTGTAATCAAGGTGACGGTCTGCAATAGGAATCAAACGCACCTGCTCAGGTGCAAGCCACAGCGGGAATGCGCCTGCGTACTTCTCAATAAGGTATGCCAGTGTTCTCTCGTAGCAGCCCAGAGAGGTTCTGTGGATGATGTAAGGACGACGCTTTGAACCATCTACATCAACATATTCCATGCCGAATTTCTCAGCCAGCAACATAACTATCTGAATTGTTACGATTGTATCTTCCTTGCCGAATACGTTCTTATATTGAATGTCAAGCTTAGGACCATAGAATGCAGCCTCGTCAATACCGATTGTATAATCAACGCCCAGATTGTCAAGAATCTTGCCCATGATTGTCTGCGCTTC
>CAZQMA010000069.1:0-3302 GCA_964594275.1 uncultured Ruminococcus sp.
GCGCCACCTTGCCAAGGTGGAGGTAGCGAGTTCGAGCCTCGTAATCCGCTCCAATTTCTTCTTATAAATGTGAAACCGCAGGAATCTCTTGCGGCTTTGCTATTTGCGGATTTAGCTCATCTGGTAGAGCGCCACCTTGCCAAGGTGGAGGTAGCGAGTTCGAGCCTCGTAATCCGCTCCATGGAGCCTGTTCCCTTCGGAATGGGCTTTTTTTATTGAGTAGAGTTTTTAAGGAAAGGCTTTATTATTGATTGTCAATTAAAAAAGGAGTTTTTATGCCACGATTTTTCTTAGAGCATATAGTAAAGGGCGACATCCGCATTACCGGCGAGGACGCTCATCATATAGGTCGTTCTCTGCGTATGAGAATAGGAGAAGAACTTACTGTCTGTGCAGAGGGTACTGATTATCACTGCCGCATAATTGCTATTACACCCGATGAGGTGCTTTTAGAGGAACTTTCCTCGGAGCTGTGTGCTGCAGAGCCTACCGTGAACATCACCCTTTATCAGGCAATGCCAAAGGCGGATAAACTTTCAACAATCATCCAGAAGGCTGTTGAACTGGGTGCGGTGAGAATAGTCCCCGTACTCACTCGCCGATGTGTTGCAAGACCCGACAAAAAGGATTTTGAAAAGAAGCTTCCACGTCTCCGGAAGGTTGCAGAGTCTGCTGCAAAACAGTCAGGACGAGGCATAATTCCCGAGGTTGCTCCTATGATTACATGGCAGGAGGCACTCTCGGAAATGGAAAAAGCAGACTGCGGCATGCTTTTTTATGAGGAAAACGGTGTGAGGTTTAATGAAGTGCCGTTGGAAAACTGTCGTGAAATAGCGGTTTTTATAGGTAGTGAGGGCGGACTTGACCCGGAGGAAGCGGCAGAGGCTAAAGCACGTGGCATTCACAACGTATGGTTGGGAAACCGTATTCTCCGCTGTGAAACCGCACCTGTGGCAGTACTGTCGGTGCTTATGCATCTTACGGGGAATATGTAGGCGAAAAAGCGTTACTTTTTAATTTGCTAATTGTCCATTGATAAAAATGTACTGTGTGGAATTTTTTTACTGCTTATTCGCCCGAAATCAACAACTGCGGTAATATAAATTTAAGAAGATTTTTAAATAATACTTGTATTTTAAAAATCAATGTGGTATAATATAAGGGACAGAAAAAAACGGCACTGCGGAGCCGTGGCTGTAAAAGATTATTCCGCAGAGAAAGAGGTACTAATCATGAAGGCAAGTACAATAGTAGCAATTATTCTCGCAACTGGCACTGTAGTTCTGGCAACACTCATGTTGCTGTCAAAGAAAAAGAAGAAGGTAGCTCTGGATAGCTGCTGCGAGATGGAAAACATCGATGCATGCTGCTGCACAGACAGCGATGACCTTGACGACATCATTTGCGATAGTATTGATGACGCAGCTGATGCATTGGAGTCTATTGTTGACGACATCGCAGACTGATTTATTTTATATTGAATAATGCTTGGAGCTGCCGCACAAAAAGCGGCAGCTTTTTTTGTTAAATCTTACTCATTCGAGGACACAAATAAGCCCTTGACAATAGAAAAGCTTTATGTTATAATGTACAAAAGGCATTTTCAGACGGACAAGACGGGGTGCCTTTTAACACGCGATTTTGTTTTGATAAATAAATATTTTTTTAAAACACAGAAGAGAAAGGCTTTAAACCGGTTGACATTCATTAAAGAGATTCTTTGCCATAGGCTGAAAGCAAAGGGATTGTCGGTTTAGGGCTACCATTCTCCGAGTCTGCCCAATCAGCAGCGGGTTCTCCCGTTATAGAGTGAAATGAGGTCTGCATTGTCTTACACTACTTTGCAGATGAATTCTGGGTGGAACCGTGATTTATGTATTAAATCACCCCGATTGTATCTTTTTGAGGTACAGTTGGGGTGAATTTTTTTGTCCTCATTTCCATATTTATATTTCCGCAACTAAGCAGGCAAAACCTGTAATATATAATAAAGGAGAAAAAACTATGATTAAGCTCACACTTAAAGACGGCAGCATACGTGAGGTTGAAGCTTCTACAGCCGCTGAAATTGTTAAAGGAATCGGCATGGGTCTGTACAAGGCTGCATGCTGCGTTAAGGTGAACGGCGAGGTTAAAGACCTCCGTACCGTAATTGATTCTGACTGCGAGTTTGAAGTACTCACATTTGATGCTGAGGAAGGCAAAAAGACCTTCTGGCATACCGCTTCTCATGTACTGGCACAGGCTGTTAAGCGTCTCTACCCCGAAGCAAAGCTTGCTATCGGTCCAGCTATTGACAACGGCTTCTACTATGATTTTGACTTGGAAAAGCCCTTCTCACCTGATGAACTGTTGAAAATTGAGGCTGAGATGAAGAAGATTGTAAAGGCTAATGTTGAACTTACACAGTTTGAGCTGTCTCCTGAGGACGCTATCGCTAAGCTCCGTGAGATGGACGAGCCTTACAAGGTTGAACTGTGCGAGGAACACGCCGCAAACGGCGAGCCTATCTCTTTCTATCAGCAGGAAGAATTTATCGACCTTTGCGCAGGTCCTCACCTGATGAGTACAGGAACTATCAAGGCGTTCAAGCTCCTGTCTTGTACAGGTGCATACTGGAGAGGTTCTGAGAAGAATAAGATGCTTTCCCGTGTGTACGCAACAGCATTTCCCAAGGCTGCACAGCTTGAAGAAGAGTTGAAGCGCCGTGAAGAGGCTAAGATGCGTGATCACAATAAGCTGGGAAGAGAACTCGAGCTTTTCACAACAGTTGACTGTATCGGTCAGGGTCTGCCTATCCTTCTCCCCAAGGGTGCAAGAGTAATTCAGCTTCTCCAGAGATGGATTGAAGATGAAGAGCAGAAGCGAGGCTATCTGCTGACTAAGACTCCTCTTATGGCTAAGTCTGATCTCTATAAGATTTCCGGTCACTGGGATCACTACCTGGACGGTATGTTCGTTCTGGGCGATCCTACAGACGAAACAAAGGAATGCTTTGCACTTCGTCCTATGACATGTCCGTTCCAGTATCAGGTATTCCTGAATCGTCAGCGTTCCTACCGTGACCTGCCTATGCGATTGGGCGAAACTTCCACTCTTTTCCGTAATGAGGATAGCGGCGAAATGCACGGACTTATCCGTGTAAGACAGTTCACCATCTCCGAGGGACATCTGATTCTCCGTCCTGAGCAGCTGGAGGAAGAGTTTAAGGGTTGTCTTGAGCTTGCTAAATATGTTCTTGACACAGTAGGTATGCTTGAGGACTGTACATTCAGATTTTCACAGTGGGATCCCGCAAACCC
>CAZQMA010000070.1:0-2767 GCA_964594275.1 uncultured Ruminococcus sp.
CGAAATCGGAAATTTAGGAAAGGATAAGTGTCCATTTTTATGGATACAGTTTAATCTGAGCATAATCAAGAAACTCACTGATATCAATTTCATGAATCCCAAGGCTTTGTCTCAATTCTAATTCATCCCATACTTCTTTTTTGATGGCAAGATAATCATCGTACTTTTTCTTTGTTTCATCAGACTTAAAAATAATGGTTTGAGCTATACCTAATATTTTCCCTATAGCTGTTCCCTTAGGCGTGGTAGCAATAGCGTTGTTTTGTGAATTTGCAGCTTTTATCGCGGGAGCGAATGAAGAAATTGGTGCAGATGAATCAAGTCCCAGTATCTCATAAATTGAAGCGGATTGGGTTACTGGAAGAAAATCATCTACCCTTTTATAATTTCTAAAGTCAATAACCGTTTGAGTATCATCGATATACCATACGCCTTGTTCAATTAAAGGTTTAATTTCCCTCTCCAAATCAAATACTGTAAACCATTGAATTTTTTGCGAGAAAACCATCTTTACCAATTCACTTTTAAACAACACGCCACGTTTAGACATAATTCGAATTAACTTGATAGCTCGTCCGATTTCTATCTTTTTTGCATTTTCCAACTCAAGTTCACGAGCATTATTAATCGTATATCCATTAGCAACGCAATCATATCCGACATTATTAATCATTACATTTTCCACATCGCTCAAAAGTTCCTTGTATCTACGTTGAATTGGCAGACCCTGAGTCCACTTATTTCTTTCTTGTAAGATACACTTTTCAATTTTTGCCACATCTTTTTCGCCAGGCTCAATCTTAAAGAAAATATAATAGTTATAATCCGGGATAAGAAGTTCTTCTCGCGTTCTCACTTTAATGTCTGCCATTGGTCAACCCTCCATTTTGATCGATTTCACGATCCATTTCATTCTGTGTCATAATTATTTCCTCTTATGAAATTTCAGTAGCAATGCTGGACGCAATCTCTTTAAAGGTACTGCTAAGCTTGCTTAAATCAATCTTTCTTGCGCCTTTATTAGACGCGATTTTCCCCAAAAAAGATTCATTGGCGTCACCAATTCCAATAGCATAAATCATAATGCCGGCTTTCTTCAATTTGTTTGCGGCAACAATTTCTTCATCTGTAGAACACCACTCACCATCAGTAAGGACAATAATCACCTTTACGGAATCGCGAAGGCTAAAATCGTTTCCATGATCCGTTAATGGTGTCGCACTTGTTCCAAATCCACAATGACCATCAATATCAAGACATGATATGGCATTTTTCACATCATTGCCTTTACTTGTAAAGGGACACGCCCACATACAGCTTTCTGCAAAATCCAGTATGGCGACTCGCGTGTGCTCAAAATTTATATCCGCCATAAAATCATTCATTGCTTGTTTGGCCTTCACAATGCGATCCCCACTCATACTTCCGGAGGTATCAATGACAAACATAATCTCTGCATTCCTTATTGCATTTTTGGCTTCCTCGCGCTCTTTCCGCAATCTTGCAATAATTTCGGAAATGGTCTCGGTTACTTCACACTGCTTAGCAGCAAGCGATTTTCCATTATCCAGTTCAGCATTTACTTCCACAATCCCGTTGCTGTTATAAAGGAAGTTAACGGTAAACGAGTTTTTCTGACCACCGGGCATACCGGAAATTACATATTTATAGAGCAACGTACAATCATACGGAGACTTGGATTCGCCTTGCAAAACATACACGTCCAACTTGTCACCGCTAAACTGATACTGTCTGCCGAATTGCTCGTTCATCTTACTGTTCTTCTCAATGATGATACTGTTCACATAATCCGTTTCATCTTTTGAAAGTGCCAACATACCAAGACTATGTGCGGTAATATCTTGAATATCGCTTCCGCGGATCACCAATCCGCCACTTCCACCGCCCACGTTTCCTACGTTTTTTGCTGACGAAGTTCCGCCCAATACAAGCACATTGTCCGTGCAAAGCTGCGCTTGCATGGCAGCCCCGGCTGCTACGATAGTGTCAACGTCAATGTTCTTTGTAATCGGAGGTTTGCCATACTCTCTAATGATCATCTCTTTGACTTGCGGCATTCTCGTGGATCCGCCCACCAAAACGACTTCATCAAGAGAGTGCCAACCAAAACCGTTTCCGATTTCTTCAAAACACTTGTTGACAAGAATGATAGTTTCATTCAAAAGATTGGCGGTCTGTTCCTCAAAAAATTCTCTGCTTACGTCATATCTGCCACTATATCCTTCGCACTGTACCGTTACAGACGTTGCGGAAAGATTGGTGAGTTTCTTTTTAACATCCTCACACTTTACCTGAAGTTCCTTGTATTCCTCCGGGTAATCTTCTATATTTACACCGTACTCATCAAGAAATCTTCTGCTCATTTCCTCCACAAGCGTAAGATCCCAATCTTTACCGCCAAGCTGGTGGTTTCCATTGGTAGAAATAACCTTTACCTTTGCTCCGTCAACTTCTGCAATAGTAACGTCAAAAGTGCCTCCACCCAAATCATATACCATGACGTTCTTTCTGCCTGAACCGGTGAGACCGTAGGCAATAATTGCGGAAGTCGGCTCGTTGATAATCTTGAGAACATCAAGTCCGGCTTTTTTTCCGGCTCTCATAGTTGCGGTTCGTTGCGTTTCATTGAAATATGCGGGTACAGTGATGACTGCACCGCCTATTTCAACATTGTTTGCTTCTTCCACGTTTTTCTTCAAAACGCGAAGATATTCACCGGAAAGATCTTCAGGGGTATATTCTCTAC
>CAZQMA010000071.1:0-2654 GCA_964594275.1 uncultured Ruminococcus sp.
TGGTCAAAAAAGCCTTGCCAAGAAGCAGCTTTATGGTTGTGTTTGGCGATACAAAGATGGAATTTCCCGACACTTACGAACTTGTTGATAAGGTTGAGGCACAGTGCAAAGAAGAGGGAATAAATTTTTATAGAGCTGCCTCTCACTTTGAACCGGAAGAAAGCTGGCGATTATTCGGTCCCCCTTCCAGAGTACTAAGATGGTGTTGCACCGTTCATAAGGCTGCACCACAGACTTTGAAGATTCGAGAGGTTCTCGGCAAAAACGATTATGTTGGTATGGATTTTGTGGGAGTAAGAGCCCATGAAAGCGCTACCAGAGCAACATATGAAGAGGAAAATTTCGGCAAAAAGCAACGAGGACAGTATTCTCATAATCCTATTCTTGAGTGGTCATCTGCTGAAATTTGGTTATACATTTTTGCCCATAACTTGCCGATAAACAACACTTATAAAAAAGGCAATTCAAGAGCTGGGTGTTTGTTTTGTCCTATGGCCACTGGACGCGCGCCATTTTTCCAGCATATTTGTTATCCTGAAGAAGTTGATAAATATATCAACATCGTCAAAGAAGCAGTGGATGACAGAAATATGGATTCTTATGTGGCAAATGGCGGTTTTAATTCACGCAGAAGCGGAAGGGATTTAATAGGGAATGAATTGAAATATTTTGAAAGTGATTTTGGAAACAAGCATAGTATTTCAATTAAAAACCCAAGTAGCTCATGGTTTGAGTGGAAAAAAACAATTTCTCATTATGGATTTGAATATGATGAGCAGATAGATAAAGACGGTGTCACTATAATAGTTGATTCTGAAAAAAATCGTCTTGGTTCTTACAAGATGCTGAAGCAAGCATTAAAAAAAGCTGCTTATTGTGTGGGCTGTAAGGTGTGCGAAGTGAACTGTGTTAATGGTGCAATCAAGTTCATGGATGGGAAAATAGAAATTAATAACTGCCTACATTGTGGCGCATGTCACGATTTACCAAACGGGTGCCTTCGCGCCGAAAGCCGAAAAAAACCATTAGGAGAAAAGAAAATGAAAAGTATTAATTGTTTTGATAGCCATGCTCCCAAGAGTGAATGGGTTGAAGATTTCTTTAATCGACCGGATGAGTTTTTAATTGATAACTCGTTGGGACCGAATCAGATTAAGGCCTTCAAGCGTTTCTTAAACGATGCATCATTGACCAACTCAAAGAAACGTTCTGCTACAGAATTGGCACATAAATTGGCTAAATATGGAATTGAGAGTGATTTGACATGGGGAATCATATTAATCGAACTTGCATATAATAATCCTCAATTCCAGTGGTATATCAATAATATGCCTATCAATGTCACTTTTGGCCGTTCATCTCTTGAGGAAAAATTGGCAGAAGATGGTGCTACAAAGAACGATGTGAACTTTGTTATATCTGCATTCAAGAGAGTATGTAAATTACCACTAGGCCTCATTATGAATTTCGGAATTTGCACGACAAAGGGACGTCAATTTTACAGTGCAATGCGTTGTAAAACTTCGATTTATGATGAGCGTGTACTTCTCTATTCTCTTTACAAGTATGCCGAAGCCTGCGAAGGATATTATCAGTTCAGTCTGAGCACTTTGATGGACTCCGATATTGATTCAGCCGGCATTAGTCCGGTGAAAATCTTCGGCTTTGAAAAAGACGAGATGGAAGCAATGCTTAGAGGCTTGTCGGCAAAATACAACGACTATATAGATGCGGACTTTACACACGATTTAGATAAAATAGCACTGAGAGATTATCACACGGCGCAGGATGTTCTCGATTTGTTTTGAGAGGTAGAAGATTATGAAATACAGCGAATATTTTGAGATAGACAAAAGTTACTATCCTGAAATTAATCCGAATTCTGTTAAGGATCCGGAGAACAAGTGGCAGTACACATATCCTCATGAGACCTTCGTTGATTTGCTTTCTTCTGTCGAACTCATGTTAAACAGAGAGAACAAGGAACTCAGAAAAGGTATTTGGGTTGAAGGTTCATATGGTACCGGTAAATCCAGAATTATTTGGGCATTGAAAAATCTGCTGGAATGCTCCAAGGAAGAATTCTGCAGCTATTTTGATACCTACGATGAGTTCAAAAAAGTACCTGATCTCAAGGATAAACTTCTTGCCCAGAGAGAAGAAAAGATTATCACCGTGTTCCGCTACAACAGCGGCGAGATTACATCTATTAAGCAATTCATTACTGCGGTATTTGATAGTGTCTCTATCGCTTTAGAAAAAGAAGGCATTCCATATAACGGAAATAATACACTTCGCGGAAAGGTTGCACAGTGGCTTTCCGACGAAGCTAACAAGGCTTTCTTCAACAGCATAATTGCCATGCCGCAATATCGTTCTTGGGGTAGCTTGAGCGGTAAAACCGCAGATGATATCATTGCACAGCTGACCAACCTTTCTGTCAGTGCAGATGCTCTACTTTCTGATATTATGCGCATTGGCGAAGAAAGAGGTATTAAACCTTTTAACATAGAAATGCAAGACCTGAAAGATTGGTTAACGGATATCATTGACAGTAATGATTTTAAGGCAATTGTATTCTTGTGGGATGAGTTTTCTTCATTCTTCAAGAACAACCCGACATCTTTGGATGTGTTTCAGTCTCTTGCAGAACT
>CAZQMA010000072.1:0-2643 GCA_964594275.1 uncultured Ruminococcus sp.
ATAACAAAGAGATTACACCGCTGATACAGTTGTGTAATCTGTTTGTTATTGTTTGGCTCCCCCAATATGTCTATTGGAGAAACAAACCGTTCATTATCGAGAGGGATTTTCTCAAATCCCTCTCGGCAATTGAAGTTTACTTCAAATCTATCCTCAAAGACATAGATTGAATTGACGAACGTATTTATTATTCTCTGACGATTATCAATACTTGCTAAATCCAGCTTTTCCATATTCTTCAGCCAGAACTTAACCTGATCCTTGGTCAGAATTTGTGTTTGTATTTCCTCACGGGCAATTTTTACTTCAAGGTCGGTTTTCAGACCTTCAAGCTCTGCCATTCTATTTTTTGTAGCAGAGGTGATGATACCCTGTTCAATGGCTGCCAGCAAATTTGAAATACTCTTTTCGACCTCTGCCAGCTCTCTTTGATAAAGCGGTACAAGCGTACTTTCTTTTCCCTGCCATGAAATTACACGGTCTGCAATTTCTTCAATGACCTCATCCACAAAAATGTTGTCAATGGTCGCCTCAATAACAGCTTCTTCGACTTCATCTTTCTTTATTGCTTTTCGCTCACAGCCATCACGCTTCTTTGCTTTTACGCATTTATAATAGTGGTACTTCTGTCCTGTACGTCCTGTTCCGCTTTCACCTGCATAAACCGAACCGCAATCACCACACGTTAACTTTCCTGTCAGTAAATACTTTATCTCCGAACGTGAAGCAGACGGAGCATATTTATTCTGTTCCATTCTCTGCTGTGCCAGAGCAAATAATTCCTTAGAAATTATTGCGGGTATTCCATCGGGAATAAGTACATCCCTGTAATGATATTCACCGATATACTTCCGATTCTGCAAAATCGTAGCAACAGTTGTTTTGGTCATAGGCTTGTTTCGTGATGAACGGATACCATTTTCATTGAAGTACTCAACGATTTTTTTGATATGACGTCCATTAACATACATCAGAAATGCTTCCTTTACAAAAGGTGCGGTCAGCTCATCAATCTGATAGTGCTTATTCTCGTCAACCTTATACCCTACGGGAATATACCCTCCATTGTACTGACACTTAAGAGCGTTCTCTGTCATACCCCTGATAACTTTCTCAGAAAGTTCAGCGGAATAATATTCAGCATAACCTTCAAGTACCGATTCGAGAATGATACCCTCTGCGCCCTCTGAGATTACTTCCGTTGCAGAAACGACCTTTACTCCGTTCCGTCGGAGTGTAGCCTTGTAATGTGCTGAGTCATATCTGTTTCGTGCAAATCTGTCCAGCTTCCAAACGATAACTACATCGAACAGCTCCTTTGCACTCTCCTTAATCATTCTCTGAAACTCAGGACGATTATCAGTTTTTGCGGACATCGCTCTATCTATATATGAATCAACCAGCGTATATCCCTTGCGAATTGCGAATTCCTTACATTCACGAAGCTGTCCCTCAATACTCTCTTCTCTCTGGTTGTCACAAGAGTATCGTGCGTAAATTACTGCTTTTATCATTATATACCTCCTGTCTTACTGCTTTGTCAATTGCTTTCTATATTTAATAGTATACCACTTTTAAAATGATTTGTCAACGCTTTAAACCGTTAAATTGCATTTTTTGTGACTATAAAACAGTCGGCAGGAATCAAGGGGTTTCTGATTTCTCAAACTCCTTTTTTTCAAGGTATTCGGTATAAATTTTTTTACCCCTATCAGATTTGAAAAATTCCAACATAACTGGAAATAAGCTCTGTACCAATGCGTCTTTCTGGTCATCGGTCAGAATTATATCACGCTGCTTCTGTTCGCTCATATTTTATCGTCCCCCTTTGCCAAGGGTATTAACTACCTTCTTCAATGCCCTGCCCGCTTTGAACACAGGGATACGTTCTCCTCTGAGGTCAGTTACAATATCAAAAGTACCAAACCCTCCGATTTTGATTTCTTCTCCCTGCATTATCAAAATGCGTATGGTATCCATTACCGCCTCAACAGAACGGTAGGCTTTCCCTCGGCTGATACCTTTCTGCTTTGCAACTCCGTCTATAAATTCATTCTTATCCATTAAACTCTTCCCCTTTCTGTCAAGAACTTCGGAAATACCATGCGATGAAATGTGATGTATCTTCTCTTTGTCGAGCCGACACGCTTCTGCGGACGGTATCTGACTTCCTTGCTCATTATCCAATGCACCTTAATATAATTAAGGGCAAAAAGCTGTTTCAGAACAGTCTGCATATTGAATGGTGCGAGGTTATTTTCAGTAAGAAGTTTATCGCACATACCGATAACAACACTCGGTATCAGATATATGTACTCATCATCATAGTACCCAATCAGCACCTTATTCGGCACAGTATTCATATACTGCTTCACAGGAAGCAGATAATTATTATCATCTGCAATGAACCTCTGAACAATGTGCATAAAGCAACTGGTCTGTTTATCTTCAAGTATCATAAATAGGTATTCCTCCATCAAATTGCTTTGCGTTTCACTGTATGCACCTCGGCGGCGAACTTTTCAAGGCGTTCCTGTATCAGCTTAATGTCATTGCCGTTATCTTTGTAAAAGAGTTTCTTTTCTCTGTCCGAACCGTGAGCCAACAAATCTGCAAGATACTCCACATAGTCGGTTCTTTTAA
>CAZQMA010000073.1:0-2595 GCA_964594275.1 uncultured Ruminococcus sp.
GGTGGTTTTCTTTGGGCAATAAAAAGTCCCAAATCCGAGTGGATTTGGGACAAATTTTGGCTCGTAGCACCGAAAAAGATATCACGGGATTTTCAGGAAATCCGCTTGTGACAAGGCTTTTTCGGACTTTTTATATTCTTTTGGTCTTTGACCATTGTGGTCGGAGGTCTTCCTCGTCTTTTTCATTGCGAACCGAAAAAGATATCAAGTCAATGTTTAAAATGCTACTCCGTTTTTCACTTTTTGGCGTTGAGCCTCAGTTAAAATCGAGTTTTCAACATATCCATAATTATTGTGTAACCAATCAACCGTTTCTTTACGAAAGAAGCATGTTGGATTAACTATGTGAGCTGTTTTAAAATCCAATCTTCCATTCGAAAAGTCGCAACTCAGAAATCGATTGTCGTTGTTACCCGTAATAAGCAGTTGATCAATTAAGATTTTTCCGGAAGAATGGGCAAGTTCTAACGATGCTTCAATACTGTTCAAGCAGGTAGCAAGGCCATCAAATGACAGGCATAGAAGGAATCTGTCATAACCATCTTGATTAATTTCCTTAAGAATAAAGTTCTGCATGACAGGTCCTCCTTTCCTATGATTCATTGCTGTGTACTAATTAATTCAATGCACTTATTGATAATTTCGTCTGCTTCGTCTTTGGTACTAATATATCTTGTATTATCAGCCGACCCAAGTATATCACCAAAATGGAAAATTGTATCCCTTTGTGATTTGTAATAATTATAGCAGTTTTCAATAGGCACTTTTTTGCTGTAATCAGTTAGCGTTGCTGTTACAATATATCGGGGTGTAGCAGCTGTTCTATCTATATTAAGACAATCAAATGTCCTGTTTGCTGTTCTTCCCGCCTTCGTAATCAAATACTTGATGTGACCTTCTAATGCCCTTAATGCGGGAAACACATATTGCGAGTAATCTTCACTCTCTATATAGTATTTTAAGTTTATTATTGATTGCTTAATCAAGCGCTTGTTTCCAGCTGGATAGTCACTCGGCAGCCCAATTTCGATGGGTGAATAGGTGCTGTCAATATCGTCCCCTTTTATGCTCATCCTATAAGCGTTTCCAAGGATTTGTTCAACTTTACTATCATCTTCCAGCTCGACAATCGTTGTGATAATCACCTGAAAAAGGTATGTGTTTTTGCCTTGAACAAGCAATTTATGGTTTCCACTTTTGAATAATGTGACAGTAACAGAATCGGAATTCAATGCAAACTTGTAAATCGCTTTATCATTCATATTGTTAACAGTGTGCGTAATATTATTATCAGACTCCTCGATAAGCTGAGTAAATGCGTCGAAGTCATTTTGATTAAAGTGAGCAATAGAAAACCAATTATCTCCCTTTCCAGCAACTCTTTTCTTATCTGTCAATGCTGATTTAGCAAGTTGGTCTGCTTTTTCATTGTATGGAACATTACTGTGACCGGGTACCTTTATAAACTCAATTTGCAGAATGCCATCGAATTTCGATCTATATAGTCCGACGAACATTTTGCTCACTTTTGATTTCGCTGTCCATTCACCAGATAACCATTTAGGTATGCCTTCATAGTCATGATAAATCTTAATCTTTTCAAACCCATTCGATACTGCCCAGTCAAGTGCATTGATCACACCAAAAATTTCTCCAATAATATTATTGCTCTCGATATAATCTTTGTTACTTCCGTATGCACAGATTCCTGTTTCAGTGCCATCAGGCAAAATTAAACAAACACCATACGAATATCTGTTCAAATCTTTATCATAGCTTCCATCAGTAAATGCTACCAAATACCCGTTTTTATTATCTTCAGATACTTTTTCGGCCCAAACATCACGATCTTCCAAATATGCTGCAGCTTCCTCTTTCGTTTTGTACTTTCTAAATTCCGCTCCGGAGAAGCCAGCAGTTGCAGCCTGTGCATCCGCCCAATTGTCGAAGACTCCCGTTTTGTGCCCCTTTTTTACTGCATAGTACATCCGTATTTCTCCTTTTTGTAGGAATATTTTATTATACGAAACCAAAGGCGATATGTCAATCCGTAATTTTAGAATTATGTAAACTATAATACACAGCAAAACAAGCGCCATTCAATGGAATAAAATTAACACCTTATCTCAGAAGGGAAAAGGCGATCAAACGATACAAGTATATCTCATCAAAGGAGATTCTGTGGTTTGATCGCCCGTCCAGTCCATCCAAGTGAGCTTGCCCACTCACGAGCTTGTCCTCGTTCTTCTTCGTCCTCGTTGAGATGGATTGTTGTCAGGAAATCAATGTAACCACCAATTCCACCAACATCATCAAAAACAGGAAGTCCGTCTACGGCAATACAAACCGGAGAGTGGCCGTCCAGAACGGCGCGAATTACAGACCCATCTTGTCCTTCAAGGTCGTTCGCATAGTAATCCTGAGTGAGTTCGATTGACACTTCCCAGCCCTCGCCGTAGTCATACAGGTAATTGATCCGGTCACTTTGTGCCTGCATTCGGACAGTCGTGAACGCTGTCAGCTCGCAAAACTGGTCGTATCGTTCATCAAGATTTGCAAGGATCGATCTCCATTGATTGATGTTGCTCTCCATCC
>CAZQMA010000074.1:0-2460 GCA_964594275.1 uncultured Ruminococcus sp.
ACATCTTTAAATATCGCTTTAGCACCGTCTTCAAGACCGGAAACGCCGTCCATACGGGGATGCTGCAAAAAATAATACAATAGGTCTAAAAAACGCAGTTGTACTAGCATTCCTTGTAATTACTCCATCCTGCAGCAATTCATTATTCACCAAGTCAATTGCGGCGCCGATGTTTGATTGGCCAGCGGCGCTTATATCTTCCCACTCAAATTGATGCAAAAATTCAAAACCATCAGTAAGTAACTCTGCGGTATCTCCATACTTAATAGCAGCTACTCTAATTTTTGCTTCCGGATGTGCGCCAGCAACCTCTGCTAAAATCTCTTGACTTTCTCGCATTGCTTCATTGAGAGCTACAATACGCTCGCCAGCCATATTGTCCGAAGATTCGATCACATAAACAATTGGCAATATCGGTTTAATTATTTCATGTGCAATTCTAGGCATATATACCCTCCTTAATCCCAATCCAGGACATCCCAATCATCTGTTACTTTTCCGCCCCTGATAACCTTCAAAATTTGGATTCCTTCCCCAATAGTAACATAATCATCTTGACGGAGATACATTCCCTGACCACCAATCGTATGTCTAACGGAAACATCAAAATCTGAATCATTTGTAATGGACATATAACCAAAGGTATCAAAATCCACCTTAACTGCCAAAGACAGTTTTGAAGATACACTTGGATTAGCAAGGATCTCAAACATGTCGGTGTTATCGTGAGGAATTCTTCTACACTCTAAAGAACTTACGGTAAACGTAGCAACCAATGGCATTTCGGATACATTGGTGACAAAAAGCCAGTCATCTTTATCTTCGAGCCTCAAAACAACATCTTGTGCATTCTTAGGTGAGCATGATGTAACTTGACAACGTCGCAGTTCTAATACGCCATTAATATTAACATTTGTCTTTGCAGGATATCCAACTATAAAATTTCCGCCCATCCCTTGCTCTCCCTCTGACAACATATGCCCTGAAAGTACATTATTCAGTATCCTTCTTGATTTAACAACAGAAGAATCATCAAGTTGAGAATACCCGTCAGCAACACTGTAATAGAATAACAATTTTAAGATATTAATAATATCGTCAGGTGTATGAATATGCACACACTTGGAAGCATCTTTCCAAACACCACTTATATCAACTTCTGCAGTAGGAATCGTCAATCTCCCCATAACCAATTCATCTGCATCATCACCAACTACAATTGACAGCCTTACTGCTTTTAAAAACCAAGGGTTTTTTTCAGCTTCTTCAAGTTCTCTTTCCCATTCATCGGTAGGAATACCGTCACTCATAAAAATAATAATTGGCTTACTAATATTGCCTTCAGCACCACATAAAAGATCTTGTGGAGTGACTCTTTTTCCAAGTTCTTTAATAGCAGAACCCAAATCCGTCAAACCACCCGCAATCATCTCTTCATGATAATATGCAGAGATATCTTCCATTTCGTTGGTAATCCACTTGAAGCCAGTAGAAAAGGAGATTACGCCAATCTGAACAGTATCCGTACTTTCCATTGATAAGAATATATCCTTTACTGCAGCCATCGCAGTATTTACAGCTCTTATTTTTTCTCCGGCCATACTGCCGGAAGAATCTAAAACAAATATAATTGGTATTGTCATTATTTTCACCTAAATCAAATTATTCTTCTTGAAGTGGATCTTCACAAACGATATCCTCAAAAGTATCTATGAAGAATCCTCTGCAATTGTAGTACCTCTCAATTTCCTCTGTATCATCTTTGGTTTTATCAAAAATAGATTTTGCTATGTCCTTAACCGTAGGTTTTTGGGAGAGTTTACCTTCATCAATTATCATAATCTCGTTTGACGTTCCCAAGAATTGAGAAAAGAATTCATTAGCAGTTTCCAAAGGCTTTCCAAATGAAACAACACATCGTCTTGCGTTCTTCAGCAATTCATTACTCTCAAATACTGAATCAAGGTGCTCAAAGTTAACATATTCACTACATCCATCACTTAACAGGATAATATGCGGTACGTAATATGTAGACCATCTACGGAACTTATTAAAGGTCATATTTGCATCAAGAACAGCAAGAAAATCAGAAACATTTACTTGATTATGTTTCAATACCTTGCCTGTGCAGAAGTCCGGTAACTCAATAAAACTATCACTATGAACAAGTGTAGTTTCAGAAAAAGTAAAGAACATAAATTGATATTCACAATAAACCTTTGACTGCGAATACATTTTTTCATTCTGTTGGCTTTGTCAAGAAAAATGTGTAAGTTTTCAGAAAATCAGATAATTAGTTTTTGTCCGCCTTTGGAGTGGAGCGTAGCGGAACGGAGAAGGCGGACAAAAAACGGTGTCAGATTAAGTGCTCGTATTTCTCGATACGTGCCTTAATTTTGTCGTCGGTTGCAAGTTGATTTCTGACCATCGCCCAATTTTGAACCTTGCTCCCGTTCCATT
>CAZQMA010000075.1:0-2055 GCA_964594275.1 uncultured Ruminococcus sp.
TTGTTAATGTTTTCTTGAAACTCAAATTTTATATTCTTATGTTTTGAGTAGAGATTTTCGTACAGAGCGTTGGAACCCCTATCTGATTCTCTGAACGAAAATTCTAAATGACCTCATCTGATGACGGCAGATGAAGGTTCTTAAAAATTATGAAGGAGAAGTTCAAATGTTTGATTTTAGTATGCCTGTCTCCGGCAAGGAAGGAGGTAAATATCGCACGAGGAGGTGTGCCGATGAAAGAGATTCCAATTTGGCAGAAAAGTTGTTTAACGCTTGAAGAGGCAGCCGCTTATTCAGGCGTAGGTATAAATCGCATCCGAAAGCTCACGAACGATGACCGCTGTGAATTTGTTCTGTGGGTTGGCGGTAAGCGACTGATTAAAAGAAAGAAATTCGACGAGTATCTCGATAAAGCGTACTCAATTTAAGCCAAAAGGGTTGTGCTAAGAGCAAGGTTGTGGTATAATAAATATGTTGGAACTTTGCTCTTGCCAGCCCGAGAAAGGAGCACTTATGGCAAGACAATCAACAAAAAGAAAAGACAAAGACAGGATCGTTCTCCGTAAAGGAGAATGCCAACGACCGAACGGTAACTATGACTATCGGTGGACCGATCAATTTGGAAAGCGGCACGTTATCTACGGCAAAACGCTTGAAGAACTCCGTGCGAAAGAAAAGGAAGTTGACCGTGATATTTCGGACGGCATAAAGGCCGAAAAGCGAAATACGACCATCAACGAGCTTTTCGATCTCTGGTGTCATATTAAGCGAGGGCTGAAGGATAACACCTTCCAAAACTACAAGTATATGTTCAACACCTTTGTTCGACCTAAGTTTGGGAAGCTTAAAATTTCCCAAGTCAAGAAATCGGACGTTAAGCGGTTTTACAATTACTTGGCAGATGAAAGAGGCTTGCAGGCTTCCACTATTGATAGCATCCATACCGTACTGCATCAGGTATTTGATTTGGCGGTTGACGACGGGTACATCAGAAGTAACCCTTCGGAGAGAGTTTTGAAGGAACTCAAGCAAGCCCATTGCTTCCAAACAGAAAAGCGAAAGGCGCTGACGGTTGCCGAGCAAGAGTTGTTTTTGGACTACCTGCGGAACACACCGCGCTATCGCCACTGGTATCCGATTTTTGCAGTAATGATAGGCACCGGTCTTCGCGTTGGAGAAGCAACAGGTCTTCGTTGGTGTGATATCGATTTGGACGAAGGGCTCATTGATGTGAACCATACCCTCGTTTACTATAGCCATGGACCGCAAAAGGGCTGTAGCTTTAATGTGAACACACCAAAAACCAAAACTGGTGAGCGTGTCGTTCCGATGCTTGGCTTTGTCAAGGAAGCGTTCTTAGAGGAACGGGAAAATCAAAAAGAAACAGGCATAAGCTGTAAGGCATCGGTTGACGGATATACCGATTTTATTTTCGTCAACAGATACGGCGATACTCAGCACTTAGGAACGCTCAACAAAGCGATCCGCCGCATCATTCGCGATTGCAATGACGCGCAGTTTGAGAAAAGCGAAGATCCCAAGGTGCTGTTACCGCATTTCAGTTGTCACACCCTTCGCCATACCTTTACTACGAGAATGTGCGAGGCAGGTGTTAACATCAAGGTGATTCAGGATGCTTTAGGCCATGCCGATGTTTCGACCACACTCGGGATTTATGCCGATGTGACAAAAGACCTCAGAAAAGATGAGTTTGCAGGACTGGATGCCTATTTTCAAAAGGGCAAGCTTGCAGCATCCAATTCCGAGGCATCCGTAAGCCAATAAGCCAAAAGTTAAGCCAAATGGAACATAATATACGCAGACTTACGGAGATTTATATTTTTATAAAAGTTTGGAAAGTGGCTTATTTACTGGGGTTTTGAAGACTTTTGTAGAGTTGCGTGAGTTTTAAAAATAAAATCCCGACGATGAAGCCTCAGGAGTAAAAAAGCCTTATAAATCAAGGGCTTTCGGCATCTCAAATCCGAGTTGACAACAAATTGACAACAATTTTTCATATCAATTTGAAGAATTGTGACGCAGTATGAATAGTTG
>CAZQMA010000076.1:0-1864 GCA_964594275.1 uncultured Ruminococcus sp.
GCGTGCTTGCTTTTGTCAGGGATTGCTGCGAGCTGAAAATGGATGCGGAAGTCGGCAGAACAGAGTTCTTTGAACGATATAAATCGTACTGTGACAGCTGCGGTCTGACGCCGTTCAGCCAGCAGAATTTCAACAACGAACTGGAAGCCAATTTCCCGACTGTTGTAAGAGCCGCTGACAGGCTCGGAAAACGCCGTACATGGAGAGGAATCCACTTTGCAGAAATTTTAAAGTGAGGAAAATCAAGCCACGGGATAGTCTGTGCTGTTTTCTGACAGTATTTACAGGCTTTACGTGAGATTTTCACAATCCCTTATATATTTACTATTATATACATATTTATATTTTCTCGTTTTTTATAGTTATAATAGTAATTTACTTGTAAAATCAGTAAAAGAGTAAGAGGTGAAAAAATTGAAAGAATCGGATATTGTAAGAGCGATTTTGAAATACCTGAAAACCGTACCTGATTGTTTCTGCTGGAAGGAGCATGGCGGTATGTACGGAACGGCAGGTATTCCAGATATTATCTGCTGTTACCGTGGAAAATTCGTGGCGTTTGAAGTTAAGACGGAAACCGGCAAAACTACGGCTTTACAGGAATCAGTTATCAACAAAATACAAAAGTATGGTGGAAAAGCTGTGGTTGTCAGGTCTGTTAATGAGGTAAAGGCAGTAATAGAGGAGGTAAAACAGAAATGAGTGTAATCTGGCAGTATTTAGACAAAAGGAGTGCGGCAATCAATGCTCTCAAGGACTACAGCAGTATGAAATACATACTGGAACATACTGATGAGGAGATTGCCAGCATTCATGATAACATGGCATCTATCGGCAGTCCTGAATTTACAGATATGCCACATGGTAGTTTCAATCCGCAGTCCGGCGAAATTCGTCTTGCTTCTGCGATTGACGAGATTGATGTTCTTCGTGAGCGTTGCCGTCAGGCAAAGGAATACATGGAGTGGTTTCAGCCTGCGTGGGATGCACTTTCTGAAGATGAACGCTATGTGTTGGAGCAGTTTTATTGGGAAGAGGAGGATAGGCAGATTGATGCTGTCTACAATATCTGCGATCATTTTCACATTGAACGTTCTTCAGCATATAACAAGAAAAATCGTGCGGTAAATCATCTGACCCTGCTTCTCTATGGAAAGGCATGAGTAATATCATGGACGAAATCCATCTCAAAGTGTGCTATAATAATATCATGAAAATTTGTGAAGAGCCTTTGTGAGAGAAATCTCATAAGGGCTTTTTGTTACTCGCAACAAGGAGGAGCGTTATGCTTGCAAAGAAAGTAATGAGAAATGGCATCGGTCTGAACAGTCGCATTAAAGAGCAGATGGTGATTTATCGTGACTGGAAGTCGATGGCTATGGAAATTGACGAAGATGAAGTGCATAAAATCGTTGAAGCTGCCTGGAATGATTTGATTGATTCTATTCGCATGAAGCGTAATCTGGAAGAAATCATTATGGCAAACAATAATGCCGATCAGCGTGAGATACTTCGCCTGCGTTATCTTTATGGGGCAACTTGGGCAGCCATTGCAGATGAACTAAACGACACAGTCGAGTGGGTAAAGGAACAGCACAAAAAGGCTTTGAAGAAGATTCATATTGAAGTTTCCGGCTGCGATGAGGATTGTGATTGTTATGCCGAAGAAGAGTAAGCACCCCTGCAGTTCCCCGGGCTGTCCACAGCTTATTGATGCAGGTCAAAGATACTGCGAGGTACATAAACAGCCAGACAGACCATCAGCCGCCAAGCGTGGTTATAGCAGCAAATGGCGTATGCTTAGCAAAGCATATCTCCACAAGCACCCAATGTGTGTACGTTGTATGCATCAAGGCAGATATGT
>CAZQMA010000077.1:0-1819 GCA_964594275.1 uncultured Ruminococcus sp.
AGCAAAAGCATCTGCAGCGTTCTTCGCAATCTCATATCCTTCTGCCGGGTTTACATCAACAGCTGAAATATACCAATTATTCAGACCAGCTTCACCTGACAAGGTATACGAATTTTCCGGAGTAGTTTCAAAGCTTACATGGATTAAATACGTGGCCTTATCCTCATATTCAACAATCACTTCTTTGTTACTAAAAGAATTCCGATCCCACTGTTTTTCTGTCTTTGCTTCCTTTGTTGCTGTTACAGTGATATCGAATGTACCATTATTCTCTTGCAGCTTCTTAGTAAGTGCTTTCAGGCTTGTAACTGTTACCTTGCCATTATTATCGATTTTTACGCCATCTTTATTATCAATATCGATAGAATAGCTGACTTTTCCTCGGATGCCATTCTTTTTATTGGCTTTTTGCTGAGAAATCACAATCTCATTATTGTTCGAAATAGATGTTCCTAATGTATAGTCTATTTCTGTTACATCGAAAGAAATCCATTGCCCATTTTTTGTAACTTGCCCGATGACATTTAGCGTATGGGTAATAGTACATTTTTCGTAGTTTTTGTCATCACCGGAGAGAGTAGCTGTTACTGTTATGCTACCAGCAAAACCGACAGTCAAACAACCGTTTTCATCAATAGATGTTATATTATCATCTTCATTGCTCAGTGTTACACTATAGGTGATTGCACCATTTATATACTGAGTCTTATCTATTGCACTGAAATCAAATTCTTTATTAAACGGAACAGCACCCGAAAGTGTGACATCGGTAGATTCGCCATTTGCATAGCCTTTAGTAAATTCCAATGTCTGTGAAGCCTTTGCAACATTGACATTTAATGGGTATGCTTTGGTATTCTTCTCATTGTAATTCGCATTTTTAACGGCCTTGATCCACAGGGTGTAATCACCCGCATCTTTTACGGTTGGCTTCTCATTTTCAGTGATCTCTTTCCAACCATTATCGATTAGTTTTTCTTCGCTGTCAGCAAATTGATATAACAGAGAATAATCTCCCTGATTCGTAATAGTGACAGCTTCCTGATCTTTGGTGTTGTAGGTTAATTCATTGGCCTTAATTTCAAGCTCTCCAAGATCAATTTCTCCAAGAGCGATATCAACATTAACCGTCTTCTCAAACTTACTGTAATTTGATCCACGATCTATGGTCAGTTTAACAGTGTAGGAACCGGCAGGTATTCTTTTGGGAATATTATCAGAGGTCTCGTCAAAACCGTTAACTGTCCATGTCACTTTGTCACCTTCGCTAAAAGCACCTGTACGGGTAACAAGCTCTTGCTCCTGCTCGTTGTATTTAAGATCTTCTTTAGGAGCAATATCAATTCCTTCAATATCCGCAGGCTTTATCTCTGCTACCACATTTTCAATCAGGTCATCTTTACCTTCTCTGCTTACAGTGACCTTAACGTTGTATGTACCTGCATTTTCTTTCTTCGGAACTTCGCTGGTTTCCGCTTCGCCTTCCAACTGATACTTCACGGTATCTCCATCAACTTCGGTTACAGAAACAAGTTCCTGAGCCTCGCCCTTTTTGTAGGTAAGGTTCTTTCCCTCAACAGTTACATTTTTGATTGCGGTGCTTGTAAGAGAAACTGCAAAATTATCATCTGCACTTGCAATAGAAGTTTGCGCCAGTGCTCCTGCCGTGTATCCCGTTGCAGTAATATTTGCAGAAATTTTGAAATCTTCAGCAACATAATCAGTCGATGCCATAACTTCAACAACACCGTTATCATCGGTTGCCAAAGTGTTTTCAATATATGCATCGCCATTGATAACGGAATCTATGACAAATGCT
>CAZQMA010000078.1:0-1675 GCA_964594275.1 uncultured Ruminococcus sp.
GACCATATTTACATTATGGGTCTAAGAATTGTTGTTGGACATAATTTCTTAGCCATTAACAATCCAGACTCGTTGGTGAAAATCAATTCTAAATCTTTGGCTGATTATAAGCCTCAGATTGCTGACCTCGATGCAGAACCTTCTGAAATTTCTGATACAGAATATTTCTTTAGATCGCCGAGGTTCCATAGAGAAATCGAGCATGCTGAAATTAAAATAGACCCTCCGCCTCAATTGCAGAATCCGGAAACTGTGCCGATGGCGTTAATGCTCGGCCCGTCTTTAACAATGGGCTTAGCATCTCTCAGTACTGGATTGTTGTCTGTGAGCAACGTATTGTCAAACGGTGGAGAATTTTCCCAAGCATTGCCTACTCTTATGATGTCGGTTAGCATGTTGCTTGGTACTGTATTGTGGCCTATTCTTACAAAAAAATACGAGAAAAAGAATCGTATTAAAAACGAGAAAAAAAGGCAAGAGAAGTATTTGGCTTATTTGGATCATGTGCGAGATGAGATAAAACGCAAGTGCAAAGAGCAAAGTGATATACTTTCTGAGAACTTTGTATCTCCTGAAGAATGTGCTAACAGAATTGCAGAAGAAAGCCCGAAACTTTGGGAAAGAGTTAATGGACAAAGTGATTTTCTTAGATTACGTCTTGGTTTAGGAAATTTACCATTAGATGCAGAGATTAAGTATCCCGAAAAGAAATTTACGATGGATGATGATAATCTGCAGGATGCGATGTTCTCCCTCGGTAGTGAACCCAAGCAATTGAATAATGTTCCTATCAGCGTTTCTTTTGTTGATCATATTACGGTTGGTTTACATGGAGAATATCCTCAAACTCTGAATATGCTTAAATCATTGGTTCTTCAAATGATTTCTCTTCACAGTTATGATGAATTGAAAATCATGTTAATCATCGATGATACTGATGCAAGCGACTGGAACTTTATTAGACCTATACCTCATTTTTGGAATGATGATAAAACCGTTCGTTTCTTGGCCACTAATGCGGATGAGGTAAAAGAACTATCTGCCTATATTGAAAAAAACATCCTTTCAAGGTCTGGCGACTCAAGACAAAACTATTCGGATTTCTCTCCGTACTATGTGATTGTTTCCACAAGTAAAAAGTTGAGTGAAAAATGCGAAGGTTTACAACAATTGCTGAAAGTCAAAAACAATATTGGTTTCAGCGTTCTGTTCTCAGCACCGGTGCTCAAGGACTTGCCGAAGGAAACAAAGATGGTCATATCGCTTGATTCGGATAAATCAAGACTCTATGATAGAGATGATACTACCGGTCAGGGAATTTCTTTTGTTGCAGATACAATTAACGAAGCAGCTCTTGATAACCTTTCAGTTGACATAGCAAATATTGAGTTGGATTTGGGAAGTCAAACATATTCATTACCGAATATGATAACCTTCCTTGAAATGTTTAATGTTGGTAAGATAGATCACCTGAACTCCCTTACTCGTTGGAAAGAGAATAATCCAACAATAACACTGCAAACCCCAATTGGCGTAGATTCGTATGGTGAGCCATTCAATCTTGACCTTCATGAAAAATATCACGGCCCTCACGGATTAGTCGCCGGTATGACTGGTTCCGGTAAATCGGAGTTTATTATTACCTACATTCTTTCTCTGGCAGTTAACTATCATC